>DASPXS010000303.1:0-7392 GCA_035637175.1 Haliangiales bacterium
ATCTGCTGGCTGTGACAGGCCGCGCAGCCGAGAGAGCGGTACACATCGAGGCCCTGCCGGGCCTGACCGGGCCGCATCTGCGGATAAAGCTGCGCGGGGTTCACGACGTTGGTCGCCGGCTGGGCATTGCCCAGTTGCAGCTCCGGCGCGAGGATCAGGCCAAACCACGACAGGGCCAGCGCGAAGAAGACGCCGACGAAGATGAGCGGGCCCTGATTCATCGCGTCACCTCCGCGACTTGCGGTCGGACCGCCGCCAGAATCGCCGGCAGGCAACAGGCGCGACAGCAGCGAACCAGCAACCAGCCCACATTCAGCGCAAGCAGGACGTTGCCGGCGGCGATCAGCAAGTCACCCAGCGTGCTGATGCGGAAAAACATGAGGCTCGATCGCAACGCTTCCATGAACGGCTTGTTCGGATCGTTCAAATACAGGCCTTGCAGAATTCCGCCCAGGACCAGCGGCACGACCTCAAGAATGATCCCGAGCGTCGCCAGTGTCAGGTGACGTTTCGGCAATTTCGCCGACGGCCATCCCTCCGGCATCAACAGCGGCATGATGTGATAGATCGCGCCGAACATCGTCATGCCGAAAAAGCCATAGAGGAACAATTGCGTCCGGCCCGGCGCGAACAGGGTGAAGTGCGTGATCCGACCCGGCTGCGGAAGGGAATCGAGAATGCCCAGCACCGCGGCCAGCACATAGGCGATCGCGCCGAAGACAACAAATCGAAGCGGCAGATTGTCCTTCAAATTCAGCGACATGCCGCCGACGGTCCCGTAGAAGTTCATGACGATCGCGATGAGCGGCACGACGCCCAGCACCGTGAATACCGTGCTGATGCTCGGCATCCAGGCGGGCAGCGGCGCGCCCTGATGAATGCCGCCCCAACCCCCGAACAACGCCAGCGTCCAGAACGCAAGGATGGCCAGATAATCACTGTAAAGCGGGCGCCCGGTCAGTTTGGGCAGAAAGTAAAAGAGCGCCGCCAGACCGACGAACCCGAACCAGATCTGGCAGAGATTATTGACATACCACCAGTCCACCGACGCCTGCAGGACGCCGCGTACTGGAAAAAAAACCAGCAGCAGGTTCGCCGTCGAGTAAATCCAGGGAAACCAGAACAGCGCCGCCAGCAGGAACCATTGAGAAACGTAGAGCGTCGGCTCGCGCCGCTGATGAAAGGTCAACAGCGCGCAAACGCCGAGGATGGCATAGGCGACAAACACGATCGGCGAAGCGTATCCCGGCATTTCCAGCCACTCATAACCGGTGGTGTCGCCGATCAGGATGCCGAAAATGCCGAGCTTCACTCCCATGTTCCAGAAAATCGCGCCGACCACGATGTAGCCGGGCTGCGCCAGCGGTGTGCGGCCCAGTCGCGCGATCAGCCACAAGGTCACACCCAGCGCGGCTTGCGCGGCGAAACCGTAAATGAGCGCGTTGATCTGCGCCGCCTGCACGCGGCCGTAAGTGAACCACGGACAGTCCGCCAGCAGACCCGGCGCGTGAAATTTGAGCGATGCGATAAGGGCAAAGACTGAAGCGGTCACCAGCCAAAATGCCGCGCAAGCGAACAAGACAAGGACCGGCACGCGGCACGAGGCGTCGATCTGAGCAGGCGCAGCCGGGGGGAGCGGCGCGGCGGCGGCAGGTGAAGTTGATGGCGAAGAAGTCGCGTTCATCGAGGAGGGCATCATTCCGCTCACTCGTAGGGATTGGGCTTTGCCGGCGGCGGTGGCGGGACGGCCGTCGCTTTTTCCATGCGGGAAATCAAGTTCGAGCGGGCCGCCGCCGGATTCTGCCACTCCTGCAAAGTCAGTTCCACGGCGCGTTGGACCGGCAGGCGGACGACGCCCTTATCTTTATCCTGCCAATCGTATTCGTTGAGCGCTTTGGCGTCGGCCGCGCGCTGGTCCTGCAAAAATTTGTACCGTTCCTCCACGCGGTTGGCCCCCACCGGCGCGGGCTGCGTGTAGTGCTGCATCGCCAGCACCAGCAGCGCCACGATGAGAAAGGTGCCGACAATGCCGATGGCGTAGGCCGTCACGCGGGCCAAATCGAAAGGGGTTTGCTGTCGGTTCATCGGCGACCTCCGTTCGTTCGACATTTCATCGGGCGCCTCCATGCGACGGAGCGGTCTTTGCGTCTGAGGCGGTCGGGACGTGAATGTCCAGCCCTTCGGCCAGACGCGGGTCCTTCTGGGGAAAGGCCGGGTGCGCGTTCAGATTTTTCACGAAGAATTTCGTCAGCAACCCGCCCATGAACGCGAGGCAGCCGAGGTCGAGCCAGAGCCATTGAAGACTGAACCCGTCGGGCCGGCCTGCCGGCAGGACATTGAACGACATGTCGAAGAAGTGCATCAGCCACGCCCAGGCGCACAGCGGAAACATGATCGTCAGTTTGAGTTTCCAATCGATGCGCAAGAGCATCAGGAACGGCAGGAAGAAATGGCAGAAGATGATAATCATGCTGACCTCCCACCACGATCCCTGTTCGCGCAGCACATACCAGAACGTTTCCTCGGGGATGTTCGCGTTCCAGATAATGAAGTATTGCGAGAAACTGATGTAGGCCCAGAACACCGTGAAGGCCAGCATGAGCGAGCCGATGAAGTAAATCTGTTTTTCCTGCACCACCTCGCGCAACGGCCCCTGCCGTTTCAAGATCACGGCGATGAGGTAAACCGTCGGCAAGGTAACCCACACGCTGGCCGCGAAATACCAGACGCCATACATGGTGGAGAACCATTCGTGCTGGAGCGCTTTCATCCACATGATGGCCGCCAGCGTCAGGGTGATGGCAAACGCGAAAATGCCCCAGAACGAGTAGAACCGCATCTTGTAAGTGCACTCCGCCGCGCCCGTCTCGTCCTGTTTGAGCGACCAATGGCGCAACCGATTCGACAACACGAACCAGACAACAAAGCAAAACAACGCGACGATGTAGAACATCGGCAGGGTGAACAGCGGTTGCTTGGCGTGGAGCGAATGGTCGATCTCGCCGGTCTGCAATCGCTGCATCCACCCGTAAATCTTTGGGGCCAGCACGGCGATGGGAAGAAACAGCGCCGCCATGACCGGCGCCAGGCAGGCCAGGTGCTCCATAAAACGCCGGATGGGCACCGACCAACTGGCGTCGAACAGATGATGCACCAGCACCAGGAAGAGCGCGCCCAGGCAGAAACTCAGGAAAAACATGTAGGCGAACAGCCAGGAATAGCCGAACTGCCGCGCGTTGAAGAGATAGCCCAGGATTGCCAGCGCGCCTCCGACTCCCATCAGGACGTTGGGGATATTGCGCCACCGCGAGAGGTCCAGCGGCGGATCGGCGGAAGGTTGGGTATGTGCGCTCATATTCCGGGACTGTCCAAATTCATTTTCTCAAAGTCGGTCGCAGCGCTTCCGGCACGTCGTCCAGCGTCGCCAGCCGGCTCCGCTCCAGCGCGCGAACGTACGCGACGATCGCCCATCGGTCCGTGATCGTCACGTTCGGTCCATACGCGCCCATCAGGTTTTTGCCGTAAGTGATCGTGTTGAAGATTTCGCCGTCGGCCATTTTCACCAGACGCGGGTCATGGAAGTTGGCCATCGCGATCATGGCATACTTGCTGGTGATGCCCTTGCCGTCGCCTGTCACGCCATGGCAGGGAGCGCAGTTGATGGCATAACGCTGCTGGCCGCGCGCGAGCAGTTGTTCGGTCAAGGGTAGCGGAATCGTTTCCACAAAATTGGTTGTGCCGGGAATGCGGCCGGTGTTCAGCGGGTTGTCTTCGAACGAATAAATCTCCCTGCCGCCCGCCACCACGGGCTGGCTGCGCGGCACGGTGCCCTCGACCGGCAGGCGCGAGCTGAGCTGGTCGGAGAAAAGATTGTTGTGCGTTTGCGGACGGAGCTTGGGCTGGCGGTCCATGTCGGGGAACAGCTCGATCGGCGGCCGGCGCGTTTTATCGCCGCGGAAACCGGCGATGCTCGCGATCACAAGGCAGAGGAGAAAAAAACCAGCGAGTAAATAGCGCATTATTCCTCCGCCACTTCGATGTGTCTGCTGCCGGCAGATTCGAGTAGTTTGCGGGTTTCCGTTTCCGAGTACTTCGGGTCGGCGGTTTCAACCACGATGAAAAAACGGTCGTGGGTCGCCAGCGCGAAGCGGCGGTGTTTCAAAAGCGGATGATACAGCCGCGGCAGACGGTTCAAAAAGAGCATGCCCAACAGCGCGCCGAACGAGCCGAGCAGAATCGTCAGTTCGTACGACGGCGGGAAGGCGCTGAACGGGCTGTAGAGCGGCTTGCCGCCGATGACGATGGCGTAATCGTGCGCGTTCATCCACCAGATCATCAGGTTGCCCAGGGCGTAACCGGTCACGCCGCCGACGAACGAAAACCAGCCGACCTTGGAACTCTTGAGTCCCATGGCCTTGTCCAGGCCGTGCACCGGATAGGGAGTGAATACGTCCCATTTCTTGAAACCGGCGTCGCGGACCTTCTCAGCCGCGTGCATCGTGGCCGCCGGCGTGTCGAACTCGGCGACTAGGCCGTAAGGTTTTCCGGTCTCAGGCATGAGCCCGCTCCTTTCCAAATGCCGGGAGGGACTGAGATTTCTCACCAGCCCGTTCCCCCTCACCCTGACCCTCTCCCTCAGGGAGAGGGAACAGCATTGCTTCACGTGTCGAGAGTGAGAAGGTGCGCGCTCGAGCCCCAAAGCGGGGCCGTTTCTCCCTCTCCCCAAGGGAGAGGGCGGGGGTGAAGGGAAAGAGGCCGCACGTCCACTCGCCGTGAACGCAAGCAGCAGTGACGTGACCCAATGGGCCCTGACCCCGCTCCACATTCCCCATTCGGCACTCCGCACTCATCAGTGGTGCCCTCCTTCCCTGGCGCCGCCCAACGGATGATGCGGGTCGGCCTGGGGCGTGACGGCCTTGACCTCCGCAATCGCAATCAGCGGCACGAACCGGATGAACAACAGGAAAAACGTGAAAAACAATCCGAACGTGCCCAGATACGTGCAGACGTCCACCCACGTCGGACTGTAATAGCTCCAGTTCGACGGCAGGAACTCGCGATGCAGTGAAGTCACCACGATGACAAACCGTTCGAACCACATCCCGATATTCACGAAAATGGACAGAATGAACACGATGATCATGTTGGTGCGAATCCGTTTGAACCAGAAAAACTGCGGCGTGAGCACATTGCACGAAATCATGATCCAATAGGCCCAGCCGTACGGGCCGAAGGCGCGGTTGATGAAGGCGAACCGTTCGTAGGGATTGCCGCTGTACCAGGCGATGAAGAACTCCATCCCGTAGGCGTAGCCGACAATCGAACCGGTGGCCAGGGTCACTTTGCACATCAACTCGACGTGGCGCACCGTAATGATGTCTTCCAATTTGCAAATCTTCCGCAGCGGGATCAACAGCGTCAGCACCATGCCGAACCCGGAGAAAATCGCGCCGGCGACAAAGTAAGGCGGGAAGATGGTCGTGTGCCATCCGGGCAGTTGCGAGACCGAGAAGTCCAGGGACACGATGGAGTGCACGGAGAGCACCAGCGGCGTTGAAAGGCCGGCGAGGATCAGATAAGCCCGCTCGTAATTGCTCCAATGCCGGTTCGACCCGGTCCAGCCCAGCGAGAACAGGCCGTAGGCGAACTTGCGGATTTTGGTTTTCGCCCGGTCGCGCATCACCGCGAGGTCGGGAATCAAACCCATGTACCAGAAGAGCACCGACACGGTGAAATAGGTCGAGACCGCGAACACGTCCCACATCAGCGGCGAGCGGAACTGAGGCCAGATGCTGTTGGCATTCGGCAACGGGAGCAGCCACCACCCCAGCCAGATGCGCCCGATGTGGATGAGCGGGAAAATACCGGCGCACATGACGGCGAAAATCGTCATCGCCTCGGCCGCCCGGTTGATGGAGGTGCGCCAGCGTTGGCGCAGCAGAAATAGAATCGCCGAGATGAGCGTTCCGGCGTGACCGATGCCGATCCACCAGACGAAGTTGATGATCGCCCAGCCCCACATCACCGGCTGGCCCAGTCCCCACACGCCCACGCCCGTGGACATGAGATAGACAATCATGATCAGGAGCATCGTCAGCAGCGTCACGCTCGGGATGAAGGCGCACCACCACCATTTCGGCGTCTTGCCTTCGGCGATGCCCGCGATGGCGTCGGAAATCCAGCCAATGGGGCGCTGGTTGCGGATCAGCGGCACGCGCTCCAATTCCGGCGGCGGCGCCAGGAGCTTGACCGTGGAAGGCATGACTGCCTCAGCCATTAGAGCGCTCCCTTTCCGGCGGTTTCACCTTTGTCAGCCGAATGCGGTCCGCCCTGGCCTGCGCCGTGGCCGCCTTCGTGATGTTCAAATGGGTTTCCGTTTTTCTTCGAATACTCGTCAAAGCTCAACGGCCATTCGTGATAATCGGGCATGGCCGGGTTCGGATTGCGCACGCGCGCCAGGTAGGTGACGCGCGGTTTGGTGAGCAGAAAGTCGAGCACGGTGTAGTTCCGTTCCTGCGCCTTGAGCTTCGAGACGCGGCTTTCCGGATCGGAAACGTCGCCAAACACAATCGCCTCGGCCGGGCACGCCTGCTGGCAGGCCGTCCGGGGGATCGTGCCTTCGGATTCTTTGAGCCGGATGTCGCCCGAAGCGCCGGCCTTGACCTTCTGCGCAATCTTCGCCTGCTCGATGCGCTGGAGGCAGAACGAGCACTTCTCCATCACACCGCGCATGCGCACGGTCACGTCCGGGTTCTTGACCAGCTTGAGCAGTTCCCACTCGTCTTCGGGCCGCTTGCCTTTGTCCGGGTCTTTGAACCAGCCGATCACATCCGGCGGGCTGTAAACCGGACCCACGAGTTGATCGAGCGGACGTTTGTTGTAGTCGAAATAGTTGAAGCGGCGGACTTTGTAAGGGCAGTTGTTCGAGCAGTAGCGCGTGCCGACGCAGCGGTTGTAAGTCATCACGTTCAAGCCTTCTTCGTCGTGGCTGGTGGCGTTGACCGGGCAGACGTTTTCGCAAGGCGCAGCCTCGCAATGCTGGCAAAGCATCGGCTGCATCACCATCTGGGGCTCGGCCATCTGCTCCGGCTCGGGCTTGTTCGGGTCGCTGGTAAAATAGCGGTCGATGCGGATCCAGTGCATTTCACGGTTTCGCGTCACCTGGTCCTTGCCGACGATCGGCACATTGTTTTCGCTCTGGCAGGCAACCATGCAGGCGGAGCAACCGACGCAGGAGCTGAGATCGATCGTCATGCCCCACTGGTGCAGTCCCTTTTCCTTGACCTTGTCGAGCGGGTTCGGATACAGCGGACGGACCACCGGCGGTTCCTCCAGGTTCATCGCTTTGACAAACTGATTGTTCCCCAGGTAATGATCCAGGTTCGCCTCGCG
>DASPXS010000304.1:0-10691 GCA_035637175.1 Haliangiales bacterium
CCAGGATTTCCATTTCGTTCGCCGTCAGAATGCGCTGCACGTGCTGAACGCTCCCAGTCCGGCGGCCACGGCCTCACTGGCCATCGGGGAAGAAATTGCTGTCCAAATTGAGCGGGACTTGTCTCAATAGGTTGGTGCGTCATTTCCCGCGCGCCGGACGAGAGGCGCCCGGCCGCCTGACGGCGCGCAACTGAAACGTCTGGTTGGAAATTGGATGCGATCAATATGGGACTGGGACGCGCCGCGATCAAACTCATTGCCGAAACGGTCAGAGACTTCAAACCTGGCGGCCGCGTTTTGCTCATTGGAAAGCAGGAAGTATGGGGAACCGAACGGGAGATCCTGCGCTGGCTTGAGGAAAGCGGCTTGACTCCGGTCGCGTGCGAAACTCAACTGGCTTTGAAGCCGGATTTTCGGCGACTACAATTCATCCAGGATACATCTGTGTTCAAGCTGATGGGATTTCGTGAAGTGGTAAACCTGGACAACAGCGATTACGAAGGGGCTGAAATTATTGGCGACTTGAATCGTCCGCTGGCCGAGGAGTTGCTGGTCAAGGCGGGCCGTTTTGATTTGATCATCGACTCCGGCTGCCTGGAACACATATTCAACGTCCCGCAGGTCCTGAAGAATTTCCATCAACTGGCTGCGGACAACGGCGTGGTGATTCACATCCTGCCGAGCAACAACCTGGTGGACCACGGTTTTTACATGTTCTCACCCACATTGTTCCAGGATTACTACAACGCCAACCGGTGGCGGGTCCTCTGCCACTATTTTTTTCAGCATTACCCGAACTACAAAACACGGTGCAGGATTTACAAATACAAGCCGGGCGCGCTGTCTGCTTTTGCATTTACTGGAATGATGAGCCGAACCATGTGCAGCATCTATTTTGCCGCTCAAAAACAACCGGGTGCCACTTGCGATGCGAACGTGCAACAGGGCATGTATAGGACTGCCTGGTCCAGGAAAGGCGACGGCGGCGATTCGGTTTCCCGGAGCGGCTGGCTTGCATTACGGGAACGGCTCAAGCCTTACGTCCCTGGATCGCTGATCCCGTATCTGATGGCGCTGGAAGCGAGAATCCAGAAAATCGGGGGAATCTCGCGGTATCTGGAACATTACAAAAACCTCTGATAACAACCTGTCGTTGATGACTCACACCCAATGCTACCTGGACCAGGTCCGGCAGATCGCCGCTGCGTTGGACCATGGCCTGATCGAGAAACTGGCCGAAGAGCTGGCGGGTTTGCGGCAACGGGGCGGGCGCCTGTTTTTGCTCGGGGTCGGCGGCAGCGCGGCCAATTGCAGCCATGCGGTAAATGATTTTCGCAAACTCGCCGGGATTGAAGCTTACAGCCCGTGTGACAACGTCGCCGAATTGACCGCCCGCACCAACGACGAAGGATGGCCCACCATTTTCGAGGCCTGGTTGCGCACGAGCCGGGCGGGACCCAAGGACGCCATCCTGGTTTTCTCCGTCGGCGGCGGTGACGCCGGGCGCAATGTCAGTCCCAATATCGTTCGCGCGCTCGATGCCGCCAGACAAAGCGGTGTCAAAATTTTCGGGATCGTCGGCCGCGACGGCGGCCACACCAAAAAGGTGGGCGACGTGGTGGTGGTGGTGCCGACGGTCGATGCCGGTTCGGTAACGCCGCATGCGGAATCGTTTCAAGCGGTTATCTGGCACTGCCTGGTCTCCCATCCGCGGCTGAGGCTGCAAGCCAACAAATGGGATGCTTTGGACCAGCCGAAAAGTCCGGCCGGATGAAACGCGCAGTTTTTCTCGATCGGGACGGTGTTCTTAATCGGTCGATGGTCCGCGAAGGCCGGCCCCATGCTCCCACCTCATTGGAACAGTTCGAGCTGCTGCCCGATGTCGGGGAGGCGGTCAGGGACCTGAAAAATGCGGGGTTCCTGCTGATTGTGGTGACCAACCAACCGGACGTGGCCACCGGAGTTGTCAGCGGCGGGGTGCTGGACGCCATGCACCGGAAGCTCCGAACCTGGTTGCCCCTCGATGATATCAAAGTCTGCAGCCATGTGGACGCGGATGGGTGCCTTTGTCGCAAGCCCCGGCCGGGGCTGCTGCTGGAAGCGGCCCGGGAATGGTCGATTGACCTGAACCGCTCGTTCATGGTGGGCGATCGCTGGCGGGATGTTTCGACAGGCAAGGCCGCCGGATGCACGACTATTTTTGTGGATCACGGCTACGCGGAAAGGCAGATCGATGCGCCGGATTTTGTAGTGACTTCGCTGGCTGATGCGGTGAAGATTATTCTTGGAAACCGGGTGAAGCCCGGTTGAATCATGCTGAAATGCGATGAAGCCCTTAAGTGAGTTGAAAGTGAAGATCTTTGCCGATGGCGCTGATCTGAAGGGGATTGCCAATCTGGGCCGGAATCCGTTGATAAAGGGTTTCACCACCAATCCGACGCTGATGCGCAAAGCCGGTGTTCCGGACTATCGCGCATTTGCCCGGGAAGTTCTTGGCATTGTCGGTGAGCGTCCGGTTTCGTTTGAAGTGTTTTCCGACGAGTTCTCCGAAATGGAAAAACAGGCAAGGGAGATCGCTTCCTGGGGGCGCAACATCTACGTCAAGATACCGGTCACGAACACGCGCCGTGAATTTGCCGGCGATCTGATCCGGCGACTGGCCGGCGCGGGGGTCCAACTGAATATCACCGCCTTGTTGACCAATGAACAGGTCAAAGATGTGTTGCGCTGTTTGTCGCCGGAAACACGCAGTTACATCTCCGTTTTCGCCGGTCGAATAGCGGACACGGGACGTGATCCGGTTCCCTTGATGGCCGAAGCGGTCCAATTGCTCAAAGCCAATCCAAAATCCGAGCTGATTTGGGCCAGCCCGCGTGAACTGTTGAACATCTTCCATGCCGATGCGGTCGGCTGCCATGTCATTACCGTGACTCATGACATTTTGAATAAATTATCACTGGTCGGAAAGGACCTCGCGGAATACTCGCTCGACACAGTTAAAATGTTTTACCAGGACGCCCGGAGCGCCGGTTTCCAGATTGAAACGAAATGAAGAAAGTATTAGTCACCGGCGGTGCCGGATACAAAGGTTGCGTGCTGGTGCCCAAGCTGCTCGAAGCGGGTTACCAGGTTGTGGTTTACGATTTGATGTTGTTCGGGTCGGACGGGTTGGTCCCGCATCCGAATCTGCAGGTTGTTACCGGCGACATTCGCGACAGCAAGCTGTATGCGCGGAGCCTCAAAGGGGTGACGGACGTCATTCACATGGCCTGCATTTCCAACGATCCCAGTTTCGATCTCGACCCTTCGTTGAGCCGCACCATTAATTACGAATGTTTCGAGCCTTTGGTGGAAACCGGCAAAAAGGCGGGCGTGCAGCGCTTTATCTATGTCTCCAGCAGCTCCGTTTATGGGGTGAGCGATGCGCCCGACGTGACGGAAGAGCACCCGCTGGTGCCGCTCACCGATTACAACAAGTACAAGGGTCTGTGCGAACCCCTCCTGCTTCGTTATCAAGCGCCTGATTTTACCACGGTCATCATACGGCCCGCGACGGTTTGCGGTTACTCTCCCAGGATGCGCTTCGATCTCACGGTCAATATCCTCACCAATCACGCGGTCAACAAGGGCGTCATCACGGTTTTCGGCGGCGACCAAAAACGGCCTAACATTCACATCGACGACATCTGCGAACTTTACGTCCAGTTGCTGAGCATTCCCAACGAGTTGGTCGCCGGCGAAGTCTTCAACGCGGCCTACCAGAACCAAACCGTTTCCGAGCTCGCCAATATTGTGCGTGATGTGGTGGAGGAGGAGATGCCCGAAAAAAAACCGATCAGGATCGAGAAAACCTCGACGAATGACCCGCGTTCCTATCATGTCTCGTCCAGGAAAATTGCCGATCGGCTTGGCTGGCACCCCAGGCGCGACATCCAGGACGCGGTGCGGGATTTGTGCCGCGCGTTCAAAGACGGAAAGTTCCCGGGCGATACCCTTGCCGACGAGCAATTCATCAACGTCAAGACGGTGAAAAAACTCGGCCTTAAATGAGTGCGCGCAAGCTGGCCGTGGTCACCGGGGGGGCGGGATTCATCGGCAGTCACATGGTCGATTTGCTCCTCGACGAAGGATTCCGCGTTCATGTGATCGACAATCTGGTCGGCGGCCGATTGCAAAACCTGGAGCACCGGAAGCGGGACCCCGACTTTCATATCGAGAGCCGGGACGTTAAAGAGCTGGCGGCTGAGGATCCTCTTTTCCAGGACGCAGAATACGTGTTTCACTTCGCCGGCATCGGCGACATTGTTCCCTCAATTGATCGTCCGACGGACTATCTGTCCACCAACGTCATGGGTACGATCCAGGTCCTGGAAGCCGCCCGCCACGCCAGGGTCCGTAAGCTTGTTTATGCCGCGTCGTCTTCCTGTTACGGTCTGGCCGAAGAAGTCCCAACGACGGAAAAGGCGCCGATCCATCCGGAGTACCCCTACGCCCTGAGCAAATACATGGCTGAAGAAGCGGTCTTGCACTGGGGCCAGGTCTATCAGCTTCCGGTCAATTCGGTCCGCATTTTCAACGCTTACGGGACCCGCTCCCGGACTTCGGGAGCGTACGGCGCGGTGTTTGGCGTTTTTCTGGCGCAGAAACTCGCCGGGAAACCTTTCACCGTCGTCGGGGATGGAACGCAGCGACGCGATTTTGTCTATGTCACGGATGTGGCGCGGGCGTTTTATCTGGCGGCCAGGACCGATCGCGTCAACCAGACTTACAACGTTGGCGCCGGCAATCCGCAGTCGGTCAATCGCCTGGTGGAACTGCTGGGAGGCGAGGTCGTGCATCTGCCCAGGCGACCCGGCGAGCCTGAGTGCACCTGGGCGGATATTTCCAGGATTCGACGTGAGCTGGGCTGGGAACCGCGCGTTACCTTCGAACAAGGAGTCCGGACCATGCTGGAGAATATCGAGTACTGGCGGCAGGCGCCGGTCTGGGACCCCGCGTCGATCGAGGCGGCGACCAGGACCTGGTTTCAATTTCTGGAAAAGAAAACGTGAAAATCTCCCATCCAACCGAAGCGGAGAAAAGCTCCTACGCGCGGAAGATTAAAACGTCGCAGGAATTGCGCGAGATCCTCGGGCCATTGCCCCGCAAAAAGAAAGCCATCATGTGTCACGGGACGTTCGATCTCGTGCACCCCGGCCATATCCGGCACCTCATCTACGCCAAAAGCAAGGCGGACATCCTGATCACCAGCCTCACGTCCGACGCGCACATTTATAAGGCCAATTTCCGTCCCTTCGTGCCGCAGGATTTGCGCGCCATGAATCTCGCCGCGCTCGAAGTCGTGGACTACGTGGTGATTGACGACAACGCCACACCCATCGAGAACATCAAAATCATCCAGCCCGATTATTTCGCGAAGGGCTACGAATACAGCAAAGCGGGGCTGCCTCCGAAGACCCAGGAGGAAAAAGACACACTTGAAAGTTACGGCGGCGAAATCCTCTTTACACCCGGCGACATCGTCTTTTCCTCGTCGCACTTCATCGAGGCCGAGCCGCCGAATCTCGCCGCCGATAAACTTCACGCGCTCATGCAGGCCGAAGGCGTCACCTTCGACAAGCTGCGCGATGTCCTCAAATCATTTTCCCAGGCGAAGATCCACGTCGTCGGCGATACGATCGTCGATTCCTACACCTATTG
This sequence comes from Haliangiales bacterium, assembly GCA_035637175.1. Classification (GTDB taxonomy): domain Bacteria; phylum Verrucomicrobiota; class Verrucomicrobiia; order Limisphaerales; family AV2; genus AV2. The sequence continues at coordinate 5,701 of DASPXS010000304.1, forward strand.
CACGCTCATCGGCGGCAACACCAAGACGCCGACCATGAGTCTGCGCTTCGATCAACAGGTGGATTTCGTCGGCGGCGCGGGCGTCGTGGCCAAGCACATGAAAGGCGCGGGCGCGGACGTGTGTTTCACCACCGTGCTCGGCGACGATGTGCTCAAGGATTTCGTCGTGAATGACCTTCAAGCTTGCGGCGTGCAGTGCGACGCCGTCGTGGACCGCACCCGGCCGACCACGCAGAAAAACCTTTTCACCACGCAAGGCTACCGGATGCTCAAGGTGGACAAGCTGGATAACCGCCCCATCTCCGACAGGATTTTGGCGCAGTTCACCTCGAGTGTTTCGCAAAGCCAGCCCGACGCCGTCGTCTTCAGCGATTTTCGCCACGGCATTTTCAATCGCACGACGATTCCGGCGCTGGTGGGCGCATTGCCGGAAGGTCCGTTGCGCGTGGCGGACAGCCAGGTCGCAAGTCGCTGGGGCAATATCCTGGATTTCCAGGGGTTTGACTTGATCACCCCGAACGAACGGGAGGCGCGGTTCGCTTTGGGCGACCAGGACTCCACGATCCGCCCGCTGGCGATGGAACTTTATAAGCGCGCCAACTGCAAATTTCTCATGCTGAAAATGGGCGAGCGCGGCATGATGACCTACCGCGCGCCCAGCTCGGAAGTCCGCGCGTTCTTCACCGTGGACACGTTCGCCGACCGCGTGGCGGACGCCGTGGGCGCGGGCGACGCGTTGCTCGCCTATGCCACCATCGCGCTCGTCGTTTCGAAATGCATCGTGTCCGCGTCCATCCTCGGGGCGCTCGCCGCCGCGTTGGCGTGCGAACGGGACGGCAACAACCCGATTGACCCGGCGGACGTGCTCAAGCGGCTCAACCACGTCGAGCGGCAGGTCAATTACGAATGAAAGCGCCGGGCAGGAGCGCGGAATTTATTCCGCTTCAATGTCCGCAAGTCACTGCGATGCGGGATGAATCCCGCGCTCCGAGAACCAATTGCGAATGAGAGTCATCGTCGTCGGGGCGGGAAATCAGGGCGGCAAACGAGCGAAAGTTGCCGGCCCGCATCTCGTGGCCACGGTTGACCCGGTCAACGCCGCCGGTAAATTCAAGAGTGTCGAGGAAGTCCCGCCCGATTCCTACGATGCCGCGCTCGTCTGCACGCCCGACGCCGCCAAGCCGAAAATCCTCGCGCGCCTGCTTGCGAACAAAAAGCACGTGCTCGTCGAAAAACCGTTGATCGGCGAAGCGGGTTGCAGCCTCGAGCAATTGAAATCGCTGGCCGAACGCAATCACGTCGTCTGTTACACCGCCTACAATCACCGCTTCGAGCCGCACATCCTCCGCCTCAAGCAGACCCTCGACGCCGGCTGGCTCGGGAAAATTTATCAGGCGAAATGTTTCTACGGCAACGGCACCGCGCGCGACGTGCGCAACTCCGCCTGGCGCGACACCGGCCTTGGCGTGCTGCCCGACCTCGGCTCGCATCTGCTGGACTGGACGCTGATGCTCTTCGGCAAACCGAATGTCCCGCCGCGCGTCTGGGCCGCGCACCGTTTCGAGAACCGCGCGTTCGACCATTATCATTTCACGTTTCAAGGCGAGCCGGTCCTGGATTACGAGATGACGATGCTTTCGTGGCGCAACACGTTTCGCTTCGATCTCTTCGCCGAGCACGGCAGCGCGCACATTGATTGCCTGTGCAAATGGGGGCCCAGCACCTACACCGAGCGCCGCCGCGTGCTGCCCAGCGGCCCTCCGCGCGAAACCGTCGAGACGCTGCCGCAGGGCGACCCGACCTGGGAACTCGAATACGCGCACTTCCTCAAACTGTGCCGGGACCCGACGAACAACATCGCCAACGATATCTGGATTGACGCCATGCTGGCGGAGTTGGGAAAACAGACGCCGCTATGATCGGATTCGCCGGACTCTCGCATCTGGGAATCAACTACAGCCTCGCCACGGCGGCGAAAGGCTTCGAGGTCGTGGCGTTTCATTCGTCGGCGGAACTGGTGGCGGATTTGGGCAGGGGAAAATTCCCCATCGAGGAACCGGGGCTTGCCGAACTGTTCGCGGAAAACCAAAAACGAATTCGTTACACTGCCAACGCCAGGGATTTGTCCGCCTGCGAACTTGTCTTCGTCTCGCTCGATGTAAAAACCGACGATGCCGGCCGCAGCGACACCACGCCGCTCCTGGAATTGCTCCGGCAAATCACGCCGCATCTCCGCCAGGGCGGCACGCTGGTTGTGTTGAGCCAGGTCAATCCGGGTTTCACCCGCAAGCTGCACGAGAACCTGTCGCGGCACACTCTCGCGGCGAAAGTTTTTTATCAGGTCGAGACGCTCATTTTTGGCCGCGCCGTCGAACGCGCGCTCAAGCCGGAACGTTACATCGTCGGCGCGGCGGACCCCGCCAGACCGTTGCCGGATGCTTTTCGGCGTTGGCACGAAAGTTTCCACTGCCCGGTCCTGCTCATGCGCTACGAAAGCGCGGAATTGGCGAAAATCGCCATCAATCTTTTCCTGGTCTCTTCGGTTTCCACCACAAACCTGTTGGCTGAAGTGTGCGAACACATCGGCGCTGACTGGTCGGAAATTGCGCCGGCCCTGCGACTCGACAATCGGATTGGTCCTCACGCCTATCTGAGCCCCGGCCTGGGCATTGCCGGTGGCAACCTCGAACGGGATTTGATCACTGTGAAACAGCTCGCTGAGGATTCGCAGGGAGATACCGGCATCGTAACCGCCTGGGTTCATCAGAGCCGTCATCGCAGAGACTGGGGGGCGGTTACACTTCGGCGGGCCTTTCAAAAACGCGGCATCGCTGCCGGCGCCGCTACGGTGGCGGTTTGGGGCCTCGCCTACAAGGAGAACACTCATTCAATTAAAAACTCCCCGGCGCTCGCTTTGATCTCGAGTATTCCGGAATGCCGCAAGCAGGCGTATGACCCGGCCGTTAAACTGTCGGTTGACTCCTCGCCTGTGCCGCTGTTTGAGCAGTGCGCCAGCGCGATCGAATGTTGCAAGGGGGCAGATGCTTTGATCATCCCGACGCCCTGGCCTGAATTCCAGCAGGCAGACATCCCAGCCATTCGCGCTGCCATGTCCGGGAGGATTATCCTGGATCCGTTCGGGATGTTGGATGGAGAACAAGCTCTCGCGCTGGGATTCGATTACTATCGGCTGGGCGTGCCTCCGCGATATGCCGCCGCGGAAGACAAACCGACATGACGGACGAGTCGCCACCCTTTCGCAGTGACTCTCTCCATGAACCGTACAAAGCGCTCGGACAGATTCGTGTTGCATATGCGACATGAAATTGTCCAATCGGGTTCGTGGTCCCAATGCGCGATGAAAAAGTCGTGAGGGCTCTCCATGAACCGATCGCACTGCCGGCAGGTTTTGGACTGCGCCAGTCCTCTGGCGCTTTTCGATCTGGTCTGGGGACGCAAAAGCGGCAGAGGACTGCCGCAGTCCAAGATGCTCTTGCGTCAGACAAGCCCGGACCGCGGCGCGGTGAATGCATATATCCGAAAGTCTGTCCTTTTCGCGCCAATTTTCCGACCGCGAGTCTTTCCCTATCTCCACGAGGAACAAGTGGGGAGAGGGCAGGGGTTGCTCAAAAAAATGCAGCTCCTCTCTCCGCCCGCGCGGACGACGCCGCTACGGCGGGGCGAAGGCCCGGCCTCTCCACCCTGGCATGGATGGGAGGGCGTTTCTTTGGTTGCGGCTCTGCCGCGCTGAAGCACCGCGCACCACCCACGAATTCGTCTTTCGAAATCACCGGCTTGCGCCCTCTCCTCGAAAAGGGTTTGGTTGGGGGCATTGGTGTATGAGCAGGATTGAATAGAACTGATGCCTTCTATGCTTACCCTAGAAAGTCAAAGACCTGTAAAACCGGAACAGGTAGTCGTCATGGGCGCGGGCGGTTTCGTGGGTCGGGCAAGTTCGCGTCTGCTGGAGGCGACAGGCATCGCCGTGACCAGGCTGACCCGCAAAGAAGTGGACCTGCTGACCGCCGATGCGGCCGGGCGTCTCGCGTCGTTTCTTTCACCGGAAATCACGTTGGTCGTCACCTCCGCGCTTGCGCCCTGCAAAAACATTCCAATGCTGCTCGACAATCTGCGCATGATGGAAGCGGTGATCGGTGCGGTGAAGTCATCCCCGGTGAGGCACCTTCTTTACGTGAGCTCGGACGCGGTTTACAAGGATTCTTCCCAACCTCTCAACGAGGCCTCGTGCGCCGAACCGGCGTCGTTGCACGGCGTCATGCATCTGACTCGTGAAGTAATGCTCAAGAGCGGGTTGCCCGATGTTCCGCAAGTGTTCGTGCGTCCGACGCTCATTTTCGGACCGGGCGATCCCCATAATGGATACGGTCCCAACCGGTTTATGCGGCTGGCAAGTCAGGGCGAAGACATTGTCCTGTTTGGCGAAGGCGAGGAATTGCGCGATCACATTTATATCGAGGACGTCGCCGAAATTGTCAGGCGGTGCGTCGTCCATCGCGCCACCGGCGTGGTCAACGCTGTGACAGGAATCGTTACCTCGTTCAGGACGATCGCCGGGATGGCCGCGGCCTGTTTTGAACCACGGGTCAGGGTTCGCGGTTCACCGCGCCAGGGTCCGATGCCGCACGGGGGTTATCGAGCGTTTGACTGCTCGATGCTCCGGCAGGCATTTCCTGATTTCAAGCCAATCACCCTGGCGGAAGGGCTCGACCTAATGGGCCGTTAACCCCGATATGATAAGACCGTTATGGCCAGGTGCGTTGCGGCCGGCACGGATCGTTAGTGGCACGGGCGTCCCGCCCGTGTGCTGGTTGCACAATCGCACGGGCGGGACGCCCGTGCCACTACCGTCAGCAAAAAGAAATCTTTACGGTGGATATAAAGCCGGATAGTTACAATGCCTCCGGCCCGATCAACGGCCGTTGATGATGAGGCAGTGGAACGAATGAAAACTTATGTCGTCCTTGGCGGTG
>DASPXS010000305.1:0-5909 GCA_035637175.1 Haliangiales bacterium
GCCTGCTGAACTTCGGGACGAACGCGACGGCGACGCCTCCACTGCAAGTCGCCAGCATCACGCTGCGCGATCAACCCGGCTGGGTCACGTTCAGCCTCGACGGCCGTTATGGCTACCCTTCCACCGGCGATGTAATTGAAGTTGCGACGCGGAAAATCGTCGCCGGGTTGAAGGACGAGACGGGGACCGACGTGCAGAGCGAAAAGATGCTGGAGGTCGATTTCGCGGGCGATCAACCGATTCGCGCCGGGGACCAATTTGGTCTCGGCCGGGTGACGCGGCCGTAGCCGGGAAAGCGGCGCGGATAATTTGGAGCGCCTTTCTTTTCATCACAATGAATTCCTGGTTTCCCGGGAGAACTTTGACCGCCGTCCTGCTGCTGACGTCCACCCTCGCCTGTGCCGGGGCGCCCGACCCGGCGTTCCTGGTGGGGACCGCGAAACGCGACATCACGCCGGGCGAGCCGCTGCCGATGTGGGGCTACGGCGCGCGACACGACGCGCTTTCCACCGGCGCGCTCGATCCGCTCCACGCCGTCGCGCTGGTGATCCAGGCGGGCACGAACAAACTCGCCATTGTGGGGTTGGATTTGGGCCGCTCGCCGACCGAGAAATCGCTTCAAGTCATCCGCCAGCGAATCAAGGCCGTCGCGGGCATCGAACACTCCTTCATCGCCGGATCGCACACCCATCACGGACCCGTGCTTGAACTTTCCGACGAGGACGGCAAAGGAAAGGGGAAGTTTGACGCCGCCATCCGTTATTACCAGGCGATGGAGGAGAGCATTGTTGCGGTCATTGTTGAGGCGGACTCCCGACTCACTCCCGCGAAAATGGCGACCGGCTCAGTCAAACTCGACGGTTTCAATCGCAATCGCCACAGCAAAATCGAGCCCAAGCCAGTGGACCGTGAACTGGCGGTGATGCGATTCGATGACAGGTCCGGCAAACCGATCGCCCTGCTCGTGAATTTCGCGGCGCATCCAACGATGGTTTCCGGGGAGACCGTGAAGTTTTCTGCCGACTACGTGGGCGCGATGAAGACGGTGGTCGAAAAGGAGACGGGTGCCACGGCGATCTTCATGCAAGGCGCGGCCGGCGACCTGTCCGCGAACCCGGGGCCGGACAAGGGTTATGAAGCATTCGGTCAGGCGTTGGGGCGCGAGGTGGTCAAACTGGCGTCGTCGCTGACGCCCGGCGAAGTCGTCCATCCAGCGTTGATCGTGCGCGAAGACCGGTTCAAGTTCGCCTCCCGGACCGACTTGTCGAATCCGCTGACCCGCGCCGCTTACTCGGTTGCCTTTTTTCCGGAACTAGTCGCCAATTACGCCGACGAATATGTTGGCGGCGTTCGCCCGCGATTGACGGTGGCATTGCTCAATGGTGACATTGCGCTGGCGGGTGTTTCCGGCGAATTTTTCTGCAACCACGCGATTCGTTTGAAAGAGCGGACGCGGGTGAAGCAGCTTTTCTTCTTTGGCTATTGCAACGGTTACCATCAATATTTCCCGACGATTGAGGCCGTTGCGGAGGGCGGCTACGGCGCCGACAACGCCGTCGCGCCGGCGGAAGTCGGCGCGGGGGAGAAGGTCATGAACACGGCGCTGGTCTGGATTTACCAGATGCTTGGAAAATTGAAGTAGCGGACAGTCCTACCTGATAAAATTCAAAATCGCCCGGGCGGTTGGATCGTCGTCCTGCGGGAGGGAAATCATTTCCGAAATATGGTTTTCGCGCGGAACAAAGACCAATTTTGCGTCGATGCCTGCCTTCTGCAAGGCGGCATGGAATACGCGCGCCTGGGCGGGCAGGGTGGGATAATCCCACTGGCAATAGGAAATCAGAAAGGGCGGCGCCGGGCTTTTGATATGGAACAGCGGGGAAGCCTTGCGCCGGACTTGTTTGTCTTTGCTGAACACCGAGGCCTGACTGTCACCGTCGGCCAAATCAAAAACGCCGCTGAGCGCAATCGTTCCACGGATATTCCCGGGCGAAAGATGGTGGGCTTTCAAATAGCCTTCATCCAGAGTGAGCAGCGCCGCGAGGTGCCCGCCCGCGGAGTGCCCGCCCACGTAGATGCGGTTGGTGTCGCCGCCATACTCACTGATCTGTCGCATCGTCCACGCGAACGCGGCGGCGACATCTTGAATTTGCGCCGGGTGCGGGTTGCGCGGGGCCAACCGGTAGCTAGGCACGACGGTCAAAATGCCTTCCCGGGCGAAGCGATTGCCCAACGGCAGATATTGCGAACGGTCGCCCGAACGCCACGCGCCGCCATGAATGAAAATGAAAACGGGCGCAGGCCTTCGGTCTTTCGGCAGATACAAGTCAAGCTTGTGCTTGTTGGCATCGGTCGGGCTGCCCCGGGTGTAATCGATGTCCTTCCTGACTTCGACGTTTGGTGACAGCTCCCGGGAGGGAAAGCGAAGATCGGACAGGGACGGGGCTCTGACGTAAACGGGGTTCGAATAAATCCAGGGCCGGTCCTCGCCATCCACGGTGAGCCAGGCTTCCAGGCGGTAAGCGCCCGGTTTCGTGGGAAGGAAGGTCAGATTGGTTCCCACGGCTTCTTTAACGACTTCGCCGCGGTGAATCAATTTCAGCTTCGCCGGCAGAGGAGTGAGGCCGACGACGCGCGTATTTCCGCTCATCACGGTGCCGTCACCCACGGGAAAGACACCCAGGTTATTGACCGCGCCGAAGGCAAAACCGGTGGGATCACAGAGCCAATCGTGGGAGACGTAAACGTGACCGTCGCGCAGCGCCTGGCGCACCTCCGGCTCGGTCAGTTCGCGCGCCAGAATGTGCGTGCAGAGATTGCGAAAGCTCACTTCATAGGGGTCGAACGTGGTGCCGAAAAAAATCTGGTTCTGGTGCGCGTCGTTGGCGCCGATGCCGGTGAAAGGCCGTCGCTGAAGTTCCCGGTCCCATTTGGCGAATATTTCCGCGTGATAATCGCCGCTGGCGGCAAAAAATTCGTCGGGATACGCCTTGAACATGGCGACCAGGTTTTTCCATTCCTGGGACTGCGTCGCGGAAGTCAGGAGATATTCCTGGAGACTTTTGTCGAGCTTGGCATCGGTATGGCGGTTGGAGATTTCCATGCCCGCAAACCCGTCGCTGGAAGCGTCGTAGCGTTCTTCAATGTGGGATAGAAAGCGGAGTTCACCCTCCGGAAGCGCCGTGCGGTCGGGAGCGAAGTTGGGAAATCGCAGCAGACCCGCGCCGCCGTTTTCTTCGCCGGCGAAAAACAAAACGCCGTCGCGCAGCCCGTGCCAGGTCTGGGGTTTCGGGCCGCCGTGGTCGGTGAACATCACGATGCGCACGCCGGTTTTCTTCGCCGCTTCGAGCACTTGTTGGCGTGTGCCCTTGGTGTGCTCGGCATCTTCGGCGTGCACGTGCATCACCGCCCGGAAGTCCTCGTAAACGCCAAAATCGGGCAGCGGCCGTCGCTCGCGCTCGAACAGGAAGCGCGCCGCATGCACGGCCTGGAGATGCTGTGGTTCGAGCCGTTGCCGCGTGGTGAGTTGGTTCGTCTCCGCGGGGATGGCGGAGAGCGCAGCCAAAACAAATACCAACGCGGTAACAGGGCATTTCACACCGCGAAGTTTAAAGAGAATCGGGCCGCAGGGAAGCCAAACCGGCGCGCGATTCGGACTAAACCGGCATTTCTCACCAAATCTGCCGAGACAACCTTTTGTTGCATATGCAACAAAAGGTTGTCAGGGAAATGGCCCGGGCGTCTCGCCGACGTCTCGCCCCCAGGTCGGTTGCCCAATCTCGCACGGGCCAGACGGCCGTGCCACTGCGCGGTCCCAGCCGCTGCCGTAGTGGTTTAAAGTTGCCGGTGAGAAATGCCGGTTAACCGTCAGCGTGCCGGCTTTACCGCCCCTGAGACCCGATGCCATCGAATGAAGCCCGAATCATTCGGGCCGTCGTGTCACCACTTCAACGCCGGGAGCCGCCTGGCCGCTTCCTCCGCGCTGGCACGGCTGTTGTAGGCCGAGATGCGGAAAAATCCCTCGCCGTTTTTCCCGAAACCGCTGCCCGGGGTGATTACCACGTTGGCTTCGTGCAAAATCCTGTCGAAAGCCTGCCAACTGGTGATGCCATTCGGCGCCTGCGCCCAGAGGTAGGGCGCGTTGACGCCGCCAAAGACCTTCAAACCGGCGATGCGCGCCCCTTCGCGCAGCACGGTTGCGTTGCCCATGTAATGGTCGATCAGGCGACGGACCTGGGCCTTGCCGTCGGCGGTGTAGATCGCTTCGGCGGCCCGCTGCACGATATAGCTCACTCCGTTGAATTTTGTGGTCGAACGCCGCAACCAGAGCGGATGGAGGCTCGCGGACGCGCCGTCGTCGGTCCCGGCCAGCAACGTTTTCGGCACCACGGTGAAGGCGCAGCGCAACCCGGTGAAGCCGCCGTTTTTCGAAAAGCTGCGGAATTCGATCGCGCACTCGCGCGCGCCGGGAATTTCATAAATGGAATGAGGAATCCGGGGATCGGAGATGTACGCTTCGTAAGCGGCATCGTAGAGAATGATCGACCGGTTCTTCAACGCGTACTCGACCCACCCGGTGAGCTGTTCGCGGGTGGCCACGGCCCCGGTCGGGTTGTTGGGATAACAAAGATAAACGATGTCCAGTTTTTGCCCGGGGATCTCCGGCACGAAACCGTTAGCGGGAGTGCACGGCAGATAGACCAATCCCTGGTAAACGCCTGATTCGTCCGCCGGGCCGGTGTGGCCGGCCATGACGTTGGTATCGACATAAACCGGATAAACCGGGTCCATCAGGCCGATCCTGTTCCGGTGACCGAGGATGTCCAATATGTTTCCGCAATCGCACTTCGAGCCGTCGGAAACGAAAATCTCGTCGTCAGCAATTTCCAAGCCCCGCTCGCGATAATCGTTTTGAGCGATGGCGCGCCGCAAAAATTCATAGCCCTGCTCGGGGCCGTAACCGTGGAAGGTCTCCCGTTTGCTCATTTCGTCCACCGCCTGGTGCAGCGCTGCAATAACCGCCGCCGGCAGCGGTTCGGTGACGTCGCCGATGCCGCAGCGGATCAGGCGTTTTGCGGCCGCGGGATTCTGTTCGCAAAAATCTTTGACGCGCCGGGCGATCTCCGGGAAGAGATAGCCCGATTTCAATTTCAGGTAATGATCATTCAGGGAGGCCATTCGAATGGGTTGGTTGTTCGTTGTCAGTGGTTCGTAGTGTCGGCTGTTCGTTGGCTGTAACGGCGCAGAACTCAAGGCGCGGACGGTAGCGGAAGCGAACCGGTGACGCAAGCGAGGGTATTGATCCAAAGCGCAGGTTCATGGGCAGTTTCCACAGTATTTCGACCGCGCATGGCGCCGGGAACCGCCGAGGGCTCAACGCACGGCAGGCGTCTCGCCAAGTCGTGTCCGGCAGAAGATTTGCCTTGAGCGCGCAACCGCGTTTTTCTCCCTCTCCTCCTGAAAAAAAGGAGGAGAGGGCAGGGGAGAGGAGGCGGTTTTTATCAATTTCCCCTCTCTCCGACTCTCTCCCCGCTCGTTCCTCGCGGGGAGAGAGAGGCAAAGGCCGCAGGCGTTTTGCGCGCCGAACACAACTGCCGTCTCGCGTGCCGGGGCGTTCTCTTGAACGCTATGCAGGCTTGCATTTTCCGAAGAATCTGATCTCATAGGATTGATGGGTCGTCCACGGGGTGTGACGAGGGATTGACATGAAAACGACTCTTGCACGATTTCTTGGCATCGGTTGCTTGGGGTGGATGATAGTTCAAGGCCAGGTCAATTTGCCCCTGCGAAACCTGGCGGAAGGAGCCTACAGCGGCATTAGCGAAGCCCGACGCGAAGTGATAAAGGACCTGGCTTCGTGGACGCGGGTTTGGGCCGAACACGTCAGCCGAATTATTCCGCCATTGGAC
>DASPXS010000306.1:0-3294 GCA_035637175.1 Haliangiales bacterium
GCCCGGCGACCCGTCGTGCGCCGCCGGAGTCATCTTTTTCAACAACGTGGGCTACCTCGGCATGTGCGGACACGGGACCATCGGGCTGGTCGTCACACTGGCGCACCTGGGTCGCATCAAGGCGGGCGCGCATCGCATCGAGACTCCGGTCGGCGTCGTCACGGCCACGCTCAACCCGGACGGCTCGGTATCGGTGGAAAATGTGCCCAGCTATCGCCAGGCGAAAGGAGTGGTCGTCGAGGTGCCGGACGGCGAGCGCGCGCCGGGGACAGCGGGCTCTTCCGCGCCGATCACCGGGGACGTGGCATGGGGCGGCAACTGGTTTTTCCTCGTCGAACGACATGGCCAGGCGCTGGAGCTTTCGAACGTGGAAAAGCTCACGGACTTCACCTGGCGGATTCGGCAGGCGCTCAATGCGCAGGGCCACCCGGAGATCGATCACGTCGAATTGTTCGGACCGCCGGTCAATTCATGGGCGCGCTCGCGCAACTTCGTTCTTTGCCCCGGAAAGGCCTACGACCGGTCCCCCTGCGGCACCGGCACGAGCGCGAAGCTCGCCTGCCTCGCCGCCGAGGGAAGACTCGAGGAGGGTCAGGCGTGGGTGCAGGAAAGCATCATCGGCAGCCTGTTCACGGGCCGCTACCGGTGGCTCGACCGCGCCGCGGGCACCATCGCGCCGACCATCACCGGCACGGCGTTTGTCACCGTCGAAGCCACGCTGTTGCTCGATGAACGCGATCCGTTTTGTTGGGGGATCGGACGGTGAAATCCCAGGCTACAGGCTCCCAACTCCGAAGCAGCTCCGCGTTCCAGGGTGAGTTAAAGAATCGTCGCAAGAGCCGTGGCCGTAGCCGCCGAGGTTACGGGGCGGAAGTGTTTTTCGTGCCAAAATCCGCCTCCTTACGTCGGCGGCTACCATTCTGGAACTCACCCTCGCGTCCGCGTCCCAACCTCCCAACGATGATTCAATGGATCGTGTGGTCGGGGTTTGGGATTTGGCGCCAGGGATTTTTCTGACGTTTGGAGCTTCGAATTTGGAGCTGTGAAGAACGTTATCCTCATCGGCGGCGGCGTCATCGGGTTGTGCACAGCTTACTACGCCGCGCGCAAAGGGCACCAGGTCACGGTGCTCGACCGGCGCGCGGCGAATTACGAGGGTTGTTCCTACGGCAACGCGGGCATGATCGTGCCGAGCCATTTCGTGCCGCTGGCCGCGCCCGGCATGGTGGCGCTGGGGCTCAAATGGATGTGGAACCCCGAATCTCCCTTTTACATCCGGCCGCGGCTCGATCGGGATTTGTTGAGCTGGGGCTGGAAATTCTGGCGCGCGGCGAACGCCGGACACGTCCGCCGTTCCGCGCCGCTGCTGCGCGACCTGCACCTTGCCAGCCGCGCCGGTTTTGAGGAATTGGCCGGGCGGTCGAACAACGACTTCGGCCTGGTGAAACGCGGCCTGTTGATGCTCTGCAAGACGCGGCACGCGCTCGCCGAGGAGTCCCGGAACGCCGCGCAGGCGAATCAACTGGGAATTCCCGCCCAAGTGCTCGATGCCCGGCAAACTGCCGCGCTCGAGCCCAATGTTCGGATGGACGTCGCCGGCTCCGTTTACTTTCCGCAGGATTGCCACCTCTCACCCGGCGGGTTCATGGCGGGATTGAAAAAGCAACTGGCTCAGCTCGGCGCAAAATTCCTGTGGGAAACCGAAATCACAGGATGGCGCGCCCACCGCGGTCGCATCGAGGCTCTCCGCACAAGCCGGGGCGAATTCACGGCCGACGAATTCGTTGTGTGCGGCGGGTCGTGGTCGCCGGCGATCGCGCGCAATCTCGGTCTCAGACTGCCGATGCAAGCGGGCAAAGGTTACAGCCTCACGCTGCCGCGCCCGCGCCGGATGCCGGCGATTTGTTCCATTTTCAACGAAGCCCGCCTGGCGGTCACGCCCATGGGTTCGTCGCTTCGCTTTGGCGGCACCATGGAAATCGACGGGTTGAACGAAGCGATCAACCCGCGGCGCGTGCGGGGCATCATCAAGTCGGTGCCGAAATATTACCCGGATTTTACGACGGAAGACTTCGACGGCATCAAACCGTGGTGCGGCCTTCGGCCGTGCTCGCCGGACGGTCTTCCCTACCTGGGCCGCACCGGGCGATTCGCCAATCTTTCCATCGCCACCGGCCACGCGATGATGGGTTTGAGTCTGGGGCCCATCACCGGCAAGCTGATGGCGGAGATCCTCTCGGATGAACCCCCGTCCCTCGATATCGCATTGTTGAATCCCGATCGTTACGCGTGAAGTAATGATGGTTTCGAGCCGGCGGCTTTGCCGGAGGTCGAGGACTGCACCCTGGTCATCGGGGAGGGTCTGGAGGTGGCAGACTCGTTCACGAACCGCGGCGAGCCGGCGCCTCCCATGTGCGACACATAAGCATTTAAAATCTCAGGATTAGCTGCGGATTGAGCGGGGAATCCCCGCCTTTGACTGAACCATCATGTGGAATGGCGGCGGCTGGTGTGCCTTGAAACGCACAGTTGACCCGGGGATTATGATAGCTTAACCTGCGCCAAACCCAAACGCGTGGTTTTGATAAAAACAATTTATATGCGCATACCAAAAACACCTTTCTCTGAGTCACCGGGGAGCGTGCGGCGTGGCGGTTTCACGCTGATCGAACTGTTGGTGGTCATCGCCATTATTGCCATTCTCGCCGGTCTGCTGTTGCCGGCCATGGCCAAGGCGAAGCAAAAGGCCCAGGGTATCTCCTGCCTGAACAACAGCCGACAACTCATGCTGGCGTGGCGAATGCAGTCGGACGATAATAACGATCTTCTTTTGGCATGTCAGAACGGCGTGCCACCGGCCGGGCGCAGCAATTGGATCACCGGTAATCTGAATTTCGCCGCTAACAGACCGGAGAACTATGATATTAATAATGATTTGGCAGTGAGTCCGATTTGGCCTTACACCGGCGGCAATCCCGCATTGTTCAAATGCGTGGCGGACAAAGCGACGGTTCAATCTCCCCAAGGTGTCAAGCCGCGTATCCGCAGCATCTCGATGAGTCAGGTTTTTGGTTTCGGCGAATGGCTCGACTCATCTCCTGCGGACCGAAACCGTGGTCCCAGTGTCTGGCGTATCTATGACAAACAGTCCAACATCGTGATTCCCGCCAAGACTTTCGTTTTCGTGGATGAGCACCCGGACAGTATCAACGACGCGGCATTTGCCAATGCCTGCACGGACGCTGATAGTCCCACCGCCGCGCGAATCATCGATTTTCCCGCGAGCTTTCACAA
>DASPXS010000307.1:0-10271 GCA_035637175.1 Haliangiales bacterium
TGAACGAAAAGGTAGTAAATTCCGCCCAGTACCGCCAACGCGCCGATGACCCAAAGCGAAACTCGGTGCAGTTCTCCCTTCATCAAGGCCTCGTCCTGGCCGGCCTTGACGCCGACCCAACAGAGCACCGCGCACCAGACCGCGGAACCGAGCAGCGTGAAGAGTGAAAACAGCTTGTAGTCCATCCGCACGATGCCGGCGGGTATACCGATGAGATGTCGCACCACCGGCAGCAGGCGGGAAATGAAAATGCCCATCGAACCGAAGCGCGCTGCCCAGCGTTCCGCGCCCTGGACTTTCTCGGGCGTGATCAGCAGGTAGCGGCCATAACGCAAGACGAGAGGGCGCCCGGCGAGTCGCGACGCCCAATACATCGCCGTGGCGCCGATCCACGAGCCGATAGTTCCGGCGATGATGATTCCGGTTATGCTGAGATTGCCTTTGGTGTAGGCCAGATGAGCCGCGGGTGGTATCACCAACTCGCTGGGCAACGGCAGGATGGAGCTTTCAATAGCCATCAGCAGCACGACCAGGGGATAGCCGCCCGTATCGAGCGAGTTCAAATACCAATCAATGAGGCTCTTGAACATGACTGCGGTGCTTATAACGGAACCGGTGGGCGCGGCAAGCCCGGTTTGCCACCAAACGCGCCCTTCACTGGTCTGTCGGGAATCCCGATGCTGAACAAAGGCTGAATGACGAAATCCGAATGTCGAATCCCGAAAGAAATCCGAAGCACGAATATTGAAGGGGCGACAGTTGTGCGATAGTCGATTTCGTAATTCTGGTTTCGTCATTCCTTCGGATTTCATCATTCGTCATACATCACTCGCCCCGATAAACACACCGTGCCGTGCAGGTTTCCGCGACAATCACTTCGTTCAGGAGCGGCAGCCTGGGCTTCAGCCGGTCCCAAATCCACATCGCGACGTTTTCGCTGGTGGGGTTCTCCAGGCCGGGAATTTCGTTGAGGTAACGATGGTCGAGCTGTTCCCACAGCGGCTTGAAGGCCTCAGTGATGTCCGCGTAATCCATCAACCAGCCGAGCTTCGGGTCGCATTCGCCGGCGACGACGATTTCCGCCTGGAAACTGTGCCCGTGGAGGCGGCGACATTTGTGGGTGATCGGCAGGTTCGGCAGAAGATGGGCCGCTTCAAATTGGAATGTCTTTCGCAATTCGATTTTCATTGTTCCCAATCCGTCCAGGTCACCAGATCGCCGAGGCTGGGCCGACCATCATGCCGCCAGGTCAGCGGTGGGTTCTGCATTTGACCGACGGAACAGATGCGCGTCGCGCCCCAGCGCGCAAGCGCGATGGCCAGCCGCCGGGCTTTCTCTCCGGAAGCGGCCAGGCCAACGGTGGAAGTCCTGCCGCGCACCGGCTCCGCGGCCTGGAGCGCTTCAGCCAGATCAGCGACCGCCTTGACATAAATAAATCGGTTCAAGCACGAGAGCTGAAAGCGGAAATCGGTCTCATAAACAACCGTCCAGGCCGTGGAATCCGCGCTCTGCCATTGGCGCGTGTCCGAGGACGCCGCCGCGCGAACTTCATACAAAGCGCGCCGTGAAGCAATGACCGCCGCTTCAGTCGTCGTGATGTTCCCGCGAGGCTCGGCGGCTTCGCGCTTCGCCAGTTCAGCGGCCAACATTTCCGCAAAGAGTTCGGGCGAGACCCGTCCGCCGTGCTCGACGTAAAACAAGTGCGGGGAGAGACAGCCGAGCTGGTTCCACGCGACGACGTCGGCGGCAGCTTTGGCGGCGATCTTTTTGGCCCCGTAACCGGACAGCACTTCGTGCGCGATGTAGCCGAAGCTGACGCGGTGACCGTAACCGAGAAAGCGAACCGGCGCGGGCAAATGCCGGCGGATTTCCGCCAACGTCTCGTCCGTGCCGGTGGCGGTGACGCAATCGGCCTCGGCGCAGAGAGCTTCCTCCAAATCAAGCCAGCCGCCTTTCCACTCGGCGATCTCCACACAGGCGCCGAGTTTCGGCTCGATCTCATACAGCGAGTGAGCGAACAGGCGTGGCAACCAGGTTGCGCCGGTCGCGCATTTGACGAATTGCCCGGAACGCGCCAGCAGACCGAGCAGCATGCTCATCAGGGTCGGGCTGGGCAGATTGCCGGCCGCGATGTGAACGAGCAGGCGAGGTCCCGTTGCCAACGCCGTGCGTTGCGTCCTGTGTTCGCCGGCCGTGGAAACGAATTGATCCAGCCGATGGACATGGCCGAGTTCCTGTTGCAACAAAGCGCGCAGATTATCCGCGGTCAGTTGGCTGAAAAACGCGTCCAGACCCGCGCTCAAGGTTGCGGCGGAAAAACCGGTTGCGTCGGGGCCTGGTTTCAAGGCGAATTGGCGGAACGGGTAATCGGCCTCGAGCCAGCTCTGCGCCAGTTCGCTTAAAATGCCGACCAGGTCGTCGGTCGAGCGGCTCAGCAGGTACTGGTCGCGATTGCGCTTCAGCGCGTGGCAGGCTTCCGATATCATCGCCGCGCTCAGCGTTGCCGCCGGCGGCAGGTCGGCCAAAAAATAGTTCGGCAGATTCATTCAAATTGCGCTTTGCGAATGACCGGGGCGGCCGGGGCCGGAGGATTTTCGGCCGCCAACTTTTCCCGTTTCCGAATCGCGTGCAGGCAGGGCAATCCGAGCAGCGACAGCAGCAACAGAAACGAAAGCCGGCCGTAGAGCGGGTAATAAGCAGCAGGCCCGGAGGCGTTCGTGCCCAGACCCTTCACCCAACTGCCGACCATCCAGTGGGACAGATTGCCGATCAATCCGGCGGCGGTGATAAAAACGCCAAAGGCCCGGCCGCGCACAGAGTCCGGCACAGATTCCATCAACGCGGCTTCCACCATCGGATAGCTGGACATGAAAAAGAAACCATAGAGCACCAGCGCTGGAATCAGCCAGGGCATCGGCAGACGCGGGAACAACCCGACCAACACCACGGCGACGAGCAGCACGGCGCAGGTCCAGCGAATCCGCCCGCGATCGCTCAGGTGGCCAAAGAGCGGATTGCTGACAACCGACGCCAGAAAAATCACGCTCAATGCCGTGCCGGTCCGTTTGAGATCGAACCCGCAGGCGTTTTGCAGGAACAGCGAACCGAGACTGCCCATGCTGCTGCCGGTGAAATCGCGCAAGCCGAAAAGGAAACTCATGGCGATAAACAACAGGCAAAGTGCGGGCGTGGGGAACAGCTTTTCGGCGGTGATTTTTCTTTCGTCGGGCCGGCTTCGCGCCGGATCCTCGTGCGCCAGCCAGGCAAACAATCCTGCCATCAAAATTCCCAGTGCTCCCAGTTCCAACACCGGCGCGCGCCAACCCGCGCTTGCCGCCCGCCAACCCGAATAAAGCGGGCCGATGAAAAATCCGATGCTCGCCCCGACACCCATCAGCCCGAGGGCTCTGCCCGTGTTCGTCGGGAACAGGCGAGCAACCAGGGAGGTCGCCGCCGGATGGAAGAAACTGCCGCCCAGGCCGGCGAGCATCACGCAGGCCACGGCCCACCCGTAGCTCGGCGCAAAGGCGAGACCGACGTAGCCCAGGCCATTGAGGGCCAGGCCGGCGGTCAGAAGTTTTTTGCGGCTGAACCGGTCGGCCAGCACGCCCATGCCGTAACCGGGCAGAAAGTAGGCGAGCATCATCAAGGTGAGGAGGAGTGTGGCCCGTTCCACGCCGGCGAGCTTCAGGTCCCGCTGGAGCAGCAGATAAAGCGGCATGAGCGCGACGTGATAAATATGCGTGAACGCGTGCAACGCGCCGCACAGCCACAGCGTGCGGATTTTGTGATCGTCGCCTGTGTTCATTGTGATTCCATCAAAAATTCATGAGCGAACAACCGCGCGGTTCGGCCGGCGCAGCCCGCCCGAGCAATTCGAAACCATCGCCGCGGCGAATGCCCAGGTCCTCGGTCTGGATCGCCGCCACGGACCAAACATTCGCCAAATCATAAACCTGAATCAAACCGCTTTCACCTTCGCAAACTTGCTGTCCTGTCTCGGGAGAAACAGTTTTGACCCGCGCCCAGGGTGGAAAATGGAACGTCCGTTGAAGCGTTGAAACGTTGAGACCTGAAGCGTGATGGCCGGCGACGCGATCGTAGGCCTGGGAGCTGAGTTCGCTCATCCCGTATTCGCAGACGATGTGTGAAGCGGGGACGTTGAAGTGGCGCGTGATGAGCGCGTGGAGTTCCGCTTTGGGCAGGGCGCGCGAACGACCTTTGTAACCTCCGGTCTCCATCACCCGCGAGCCCGGCGGCAGAGCGAGGAAGAGATTGTCAGCGACAAGATGATCGAGCAGGTGAACGAACGAAAAGGCGGTGCCGAGCAGGACCACAGGCCGCTTCGCCTGAGTGGCTCTGTGGAGCGCGGCCAGTGTCGCCTCGTAATCCAGTCTCCACGCTCCGTCCGTTTCCACGTTTCCCACGAACAACGAGCTGGGTGAACCAAACTCGCGCCGCGCGGTTTGCAGCATGTGCGCCAACGACGAATGAGGCGCGAGATCAGGGGAGGGCGTCAGAATGACGAAGGCAAACTCCTCGGCGTCCGGCAGCAGATGCGCCTTGAACCACGGCGCCAGCGATGCCTGGTAAATCGCCAGCGATTGGGCATTGTGAAAATGCCGGCTCGGCCGTTGGTCGGTCGTTCCGCTGGAATGAAAAACAGTTGTGCGCTCGGCGACCGCGAGGCTTGAAAGTTCGAACTCTTTGAAGGCGGCGGCCGGGACAGGCGGAATTTCGGTCCAGTGCCTGATTTTGACCGGAGTCACGCCGCGTGTTTCACACAACCGTCGGTACGGTTCGACCCGGGCGAACTGCAAAGCGAAGAGCGCCGAGGCGAGGTGATCGAACTGGTCTTCATCCGCCGAACAACGGCTGATGAACTCGCGGAGGCGCGAGGTGAATGGAGCGAATGAACGGATCGATATCATGCGGTTTTGCTTGGTGCGTTTGTGACGCAGCGGCTGGTTTTCCGCCACAGCCAACCGAAAGGTCGAGGCCTGGGACTCGAGTGTCGAGCGAAAAAGCGCGGTTTTCCCCGGGCACCACTGAATGCGATGCAAGTAATTGGCCTCGTGCCGACATAACGGGGCCACCAGATTGCCAACCCTTGTGGCCGCGGCGCAACAGCCGCGATGGCCGTGCGGAAAAAATCCGCATATGCGGATTTTTTCCGCACGGCGATTTTTGACCGCGGGCCAGGCCTTTCTTTTTCCTGTTCCAAATCCCTGCCGACGCCCGATGGCCCGCGCGGAAGCAGGATGCGCCTTTACGCGCACACCAATTGCTGGCATAACACGGCCACTCTTTTTATGAAACTTTTGAGATTGTCGCCCGTGGCCGTTTTTTTGGCCCTTAGCGCCTGCGTCTCTCACCCTTCACTGCAAACTCGCCAGGCGCCCGCCGAATTGCCCGGTCCGCGCGCCGATGGCTCGGTCTTGCTGCCCAACCAATGGTCGTTGCGGCCGGTGGGCAGGCAAATCGTGCTTGGCGATTTCCCCGTCAACATCGCGGTTCATCCCGCTGGCCGGTTCGTCGCCGTGCTCCACAGCGGTCACGGGCGCCACCAGATCACGGTCGTTGATGTGGCCGCCGCGAATGTCGTCGGCGAATTCCCGGTGGACGAATCGTTTTACGGCATCGAATTCTCGCGCGGCGGCAAGGAACTTTACTGCAGCGGCGCCAGCGAGGAAGTCATCCGCGCGTTTGCATTCAAGGAGGGCTACCTGTCCGAAGCCAAGGCGTTCAAATTGCGCGATGTCAAAGAGCGGGGCATACCCGCCGGAATCGCGTTGAGCGGCGACGCCCAACGCCTGTTCGTCGCGAATGTCTGGGGCCAACGCATTTCGCAGTTGAATCTGGCCGATGCCGGGCAGGTAACTGACATCCAGTTGGGTCCTGCTTCCGAACCGGCGGGTCCAAATTCAACCGAACCGCCGTCGGCTGAAGACGTTGCCGCGGCGATCAAGCGCGCTCAGGCGGCCCAGGAGAAGCCATTCGACGACGCGCCATTTCCGTATGCCTGCCGGCTCGATGAGAAACGACAGCGCCTTTATGTGAGCCTCTGGGCGCAGGCGGCGGTTGCCGTGATTGACCTGAAGGCGAACCGTGTTGTGACGCGCTGGCCGGCTCAGGAGCACCCCTGTGAAATGTTTCTCACCACATCGGGCAGGGTTTTGTATGTGGCCAACGCCGCGCGAAACAGCGTGACCGTGCTCGACACGGAGAGCGGCAAAACGCTGGAAACGCTCTCCGCTTCACTTTATCCGGGTCTGCCGCCCGGCTCGACGCCGAACAGCCTCGCCTTGTCGCCCGATGAAAAGACGCTGTTCGTCGCCAATGCCGACAACAACAACATCGCCGTGTTCGACGTGAGCGCGCCCGGCAAGAGCCGTTCGCTCGGTTTCATTCCCGTGGGCTGGTATCCCACTTCCGTTCGGGTCACGCCTGATGGCAAACATCTGTTGGTGGCCAACGGAAAAGGGATCATTTCCAAGGCCAACCGCTACGGACCACAGCCCGGGAAAGACCCGCCGATGAGCGTGCGCGAATACATCGGCGGTCTTTTTCGCGGCACGCTGGAAATTATCGACCTGGGGGAAGGCGAGAAGTTGAAGGAACAACTCGCGACCTGGACGGCGCAGGCCTATCGCTGCAGCCCGCTGCGGTCCGATCTTCGTGTGTCGGCCCGGCGCGCGCCGGACAACCCGATTCCCGACAAAGTGGGCGACGCGTGCCCCATCAAGTATTGCATTTATGTCATCAAAGAAAACCGGACTTACGACCAGGTCCTGGGCGATGTGGCGGAGGGCAACGGCGATCCGAGCCTGTGTCTGTTTGGCGAAAAAATCACGCCGAACTTCCACAAACTGGCGCGCGAATTCGTGTTGCTCGACAACTTTTACGTGGAGAGCGAAGTCAGCGCCGACGGCCACGAATGGACCATGGGGGCGTACGCCACCGATTTCGTCGAGAAGTCCTGGCCGATGAGTTACGGCCATAACAAGCGGGGCAAATATCCGTATCCGAGCGAAGGCAATTTCCCGGTCGCGCGCCCGGCGGAGGGCTATTTGTGGGACCGGGCGCGGGAAGCCGGCGTGAGTTATCGCAGCTACGGCGAATTCATCAACAACGGCAAAACGCCGAACGACCCGGGCACATCGCGTGTGGCTGCGTTGCAAGGCCATTTTGATGAATGGTATCGCAGTTTCGACCTGGATTATTCCGATCAGAAACGGGTGGATCGTTACATCGAGGAGATCAAACGGTTCGAAGCCGAAGGCGATATGCCGCGACTGCAGGTTCTTCGGCTTCCCAACGACCACACCTACGGCACCACGCTTGGCAAACACACGCCGGTGGCTCTGGTCGGCGACAACGACCTCGCGCTGGGCCGATTCGTCGAGGCTGTCAGCTACTCAAAATTCTGGCCCCAGACCGCCATCTTCGTAGTGGAAGACGACGCGCAAAACGGTCCGGACCACGTGGATGCGCACCGCACGACCGCATTTGTCATGAGTCCCTACACATGGCGTGGAACGGTGGACTCAACGATGTATTCGACCAGCAGCATGTTGCGGACGATGGAGTTGATTCTCGGCCTGAAACCGATGTCGCAATATGATGCTGCCGCGACGCCGATGTTCCATTCGTTCCAGGCGAGACCGGACTCGCGTCCGTACACGCACCTGCCGGCCAATGTGGATTTGAACGAGCGAAACACGAAGCTCGCCTGGGGCGGGGATCTCTCGAGGAAAATGAACTTTGCCAAGGAAGATGCCGCGGACGATCTGTTGCTCAACGAAGTCATCTGGCGCTCCATCCGGGGAGCGAACAAACCGATGCCCGCCCCCGTCCGCGCCGCGTTTGTGTTCGCCCATGAGAAGGACGACGATGATGATTGACTTGGATTTTCATGCGTCTTTGACCCTCCCTTTGGCACCGTGGTCACCGGCAACTTTAAACCGATAGACAACCTTTTGTTGCATAGGCAACAAAAGGTTGTCTTGGCAGATTTGGTGAGAAATGCAGGTCAGGCCGCTGGAATGTGATGGTGTGGTCGCGAGGTTCGTTATTTTTCCGTGGCTAGGGCGCCACCGGCAGCCGATAGCACGCCGCTTCCTGGTCGTTGCGCACCAGCAGAAGATCGCCCGCCAATGCCGGTGGATTCCACGTTTTGCCATCCAATGCCCGGAACCGCGTCAACTCCCGCCGTTCCGTTGGCACGGGATCAAGCAAGACAACATCGCCATTCTCGGCCGTGATGAGCAGCAGGTCGCGGATGAGAAGGAACTGTCCGTGGCCATCACGACCGTCCTTCCATTTCAACTCGCCCGTCGCCAGATCCAGGCAGGCCAGGATGCCATCGTCGAGGCCATAGACGTAACCGTCGCGGGTGACCGGGTTGTTGAACTTGGCCTTGAGCCGGTTTGTTTTCCAGAGTCGGTTCGCGCCGAATTTTCCCTGGCGGTCGCGCGCTATTTGCAAAAGCTCGCTGCCGACGCCGTAGCCGCTGCTGACCAGCACGCGGTCGCCCGCCAGCACCACCGGCAATGCCACGTGCGGTTGGCTGGAGTCCCACGGGTGTTGCCACAAGACCTCGCCCGTGGCCGCGTCGTGAGCGAAGATCGCGTGCTGATTGAAGATCAAAATCTGCGACACGCCGCCGATCGTCGCGGCGCAAGGCGAACTGTAGCTCGCGTTGTCATCGCCGGCGCCCCAGGCGAACTCGCCGTTGGCCAGGCGATACGCCGCCAGCGACCGGCCGCGGGTTTTGCCCGGGTTGACGATCACAAGATCGCCCAGCACGAGCGGCGATCCGGCCACGCCCCATTCGGGCACAATACCGTGATTGTCGGTGACGATGTTCCGGCTCCAGATCACTTTGCCGGCGCCCAGGTCCAGGCAGTTCAACATCCCGGTGGCGCCCAGCGTCACGACTTTATCGCCAACGATGGCGGGCGTGGTCCGTGGTCCCTCACCGGCAATCGTGGTGAAATAACGCGCTTTGTCGGCGTGCACCCAGAGCGCTCTGCCGGTCAGCAACTCGTAACACGTCACCAGTTCCTCGTCGCCGCGCTGCTCCAATGTCAGGGCGCGGTTGCCCACGACGGCGAACCCGGACCAGCCCGCGCCTATCGGCTGGCGCCAGAGTTTTTGGGGCGGTTGCGCCCTCCAATCGCGGGCCAGCCGGGGACCTTCCGGCAAGGTTGCATTGCGATGCGGTCCCAGAAACTGCGGGAAACTGTTGGTAAGAATTGTCGCCGCGCCGGCGGAAGATGACGACGATGCGACGATCGTCGGGCTGACCGCCGGCGAGGCCAGCGACGGCGGGGGACGGCTCCAGCGGAATTTGAAGATGGGAATGAGGTCACCGGTGACGCCGTGAATCTCGAACAGTGCCGCGATAATGCCGGCGAATCCGATCACGCTGACGAACACCAGCCACCGCAGCTTCCAACGCAGTCGCGACAGGAAGAGCACCCACAGGAGCAGCAACAGCACTCCGACGACGCACGTCTCCATCGTATAGAGGTTGCGCCATTGCTGCGAATCCTCGCGGAGGACACGGAAGTACAAGATCGTCAATCCCGCGAGGGCGACGATCAAACCCGCCGGCCACCAGCGGACCGGCGGCCGCTTGACGGAGCGGATGTCAGATGTGATGGGCAGGGGATGAATTGGTTCTGTCATTGTCGTCTTACAGAGGAGTCCCATGGATGTGCGACACTCGGTAGCTGTCGAACCGTCGTTTCCCCTCACCCCGGCCCTCTCTCCCGGGAAGCGAACATCGAACATCGAACATCGAACATCGAACTTTGAACGAACAGCCGCCGGAGGCACGCGGCCTGGTTCGAAGTTCGAGAGACAAATCACAGAAAAACATCCAACACCTAAAGGGGCACGTATCGCGCCGTATTCGATAAATGACGAATGACGAAAGAAATCCGAAGCCCGAATGTCGAATCGCGCCTGCCTGGCGTATGGGCTGTTTCGTCATTCGAATTTCGTCATTCTTTCGGATTTCGTCATTCGTCATTCGGGTTTGAGAATTACGGTCTGTTCAATTCAAAAGGCCGGTTAGCGGACTCGGGAGAGCGGCCCGCGAGTGGGTGGTTCATGGAAAGCCTGCACGACTTCGATGCCGTGCATTCATGGGTAAGGGCATGCCAAAGGCGAAGAGCGCCCGTTTCGGCCTTTGTTCCTTTTGGGTTGTTTGCCCGTTGGGGTTCCAAATAACATGACCTGACATGACGAAAGCTTCTGCTTCC
>DASPXS010000308.1:0-9425 GCA_035637175.1 Haliangiales bacterium
TATTCGATGGAACTGTGCGGCGGCACCCACACCCGCGCGACGGGCGAGATCGGTTTGTTCCGCATCGCGGCGGAGAGCGCGATTGCCGCCGGCGTTCGTCGCATCGAGGCCGTGGCCGGCCTCGAAGCCTATCGCAAAGCCACCGATGAGCTGCATCTGATCAAAACCCTGGCCGGGAAAGTGAACTCGCCTGTCGCCGAATTGGAAAAGAAGATCGAAACGTTGCTGGCGCACCAGAAGGAGCTGGAAAAGCAGGTGAAGATCGCCATGCTGCGCAACGCGTCGAATGCAGCCAGCGAATTGCTCGGGCGCGCGCATACGGTCAACGGCATTCCGTTGATTACACACAACCTGGGCGATGCCGACGGCGAATTTCTCCAGGCCATTGCGGACGCGTTAAAAGGACGGTTCAAAGGCGTCGTCGTGCTCGGCGGGTGCGCCAACAACGCCGTTGCCCTCGTTGCCACGGTGTCGCCCGAGTTTACCGCCAAAGTCGCGGCCGGCAAAATCATCCAGCAGATCGCTCCGATCGTCGGTGGCAAGGGCGGCGGCAAACCCGACAACGCCCGCGGTGGCGGCAAGGATGCGAGCAAACTCGACGAGGCGCTGGCGAGGGTGAAGACATTGCTCTGAGCCGGCATTGCCGATCATGCGCTGCGCCGAGCTTTCTCGACCGATCCATTTCCTGCGTGACGCACTGCCAATGCGCATGGCGGTGCTGGCGATGGTCGTTTGTGTTCAAAGCGGCCTGGCCGGCGAAGTTCAAGTGATCGCGCCGGACGGTGCTTGGACGTGGTTCAACGATCCGCGCGCAGTTCTGCGCGGTGACGTGTTGTGCGCCGGTTACGTCAGGCGGGACGGGCGCGTTTGCGCCACGACTTGCGACTTGAAGACGAATCGGAGAATCGAAGTCGAGTTGAGCTCGTGGACGGAGCGTGACGATCATGACAACCCGGCCTTTGTTCGGCTCGCGGACGGGCGCCTGGCGGCGTTTTATGCCGCGCATGGATCGAAAAAGTTTTGGAACTATCGCGTCGCACGGAACCCAACCCCGCGAGCGGCGGACGATTGGGGGCCGGAACGATCCGTGGACCTCAGCCAACAGAGCTTGCGTGGCGGAGTGACTTACAACAACCCGTTTCTCCTGCCGCGCGAAACCAACCGGCTCTACAACTTCATGCGCGGCATCCAGTGGAATCCGACTTTGCAAACGTCCGAGGATGGCGGCGATACCTGGAACAGTCCGATTCATCTCATCCGATCCCCGGACCGGCCCTACGTAAAATATGCGTCGAACGGCCGCGATCGGATCGACCTGGCGTTCACGGACGGGCACCCGCGCACGACCGACAACTCGGTGCATCACGTTTACCTGGAGAACGGCGTGCTGCATCGCACAGACGGCACGCCGCTGGGTCGCCTGGGTGAAGTGACGCCGATTGAGCTCTCGGCGGCGACGACTGTGTATGGATTTGGCTCGGCATATCCGAAAGGCCGCGCCTGGGTGTGGGACATTGCCTACGACGACTCCGGCGCGCCGGTGATCGCCCACACGGTCAAAGCCGCCACCAATGATATCCGCTACTTCTATGCGACCTGGGACGTCGCGGGCCGCAAGTGGCATTCGCGCGAGATCGCTGAGGCCGGTCCATTTCTCTATCGCAGCGAACAGGATTACGTCGGGGGCATCACTCTTGACCCGGTGATTCGCGGGGTGGTTTACCTCAGCACTCCGGTGGACCCGCGCTCGGGACGACCGACTCCGCATCGCGAGATTTATCGGGGCCAAACCAACGATCGGGGCAAATCCTGGAGCTGGGAGGCGGTCACGCAGAATTCGGATCGGGACAATCTCCGCCCTTACGTGCCACGCGAGCACACGATGAAAATCTGCCTCCTCTGGTTCCGAGGAACCTATCGCGCCTACACCGACTACGAGTGTGAAGTCGTCGGTCTGTTCGAGTGAATTCAGCCGCCGGCTGGCTGTGGAAACCGACACAGGCGGGGATCCGGGCGCATCTAATACGACCACCAAGCCACGGGCGATTCCCTCTCCCCACGACAGAGAAGTGGGGAGAGGCCAGGGAGAGGGGATTTCAAAAGAGGGCGACAATTCGATGGAACGATCCCCTCTCCCCAGCCCCTCCCCAGCCCTCCCCACCCCTCTCCCCGCTCGTGCCTCGCAAGGAGAGGGGCCACTTCAGCGATGGTGGGTGTATCAAGATCCGCCCGCGGAAATCCGGGTTCGCAGCAAAATATTGACAATCCGGGCAATTTATTGTTTAAACGCTCAATCGATCTGTTAAGACACCGAAAAATCCCAACCATTGAGCGACCCAAGATTATGAAAAAACTGATTGTCTGTTTAACGGTGGCGACCTTTGTCCTGTCGCCCGTGGCATGGGCAGGCGAAGGCAAAACCAGCGGCAAAGACAAAGCGGCTTGTTCTGAGAAAGCTGGTTGTGCCGAGACGGCAAAGGCCAGTGCCAAGGCCGGCTGCTCCGAAAAATCCTGCTGCGAAAAGGAAAAAGTGGCCAAAAAAACCGCCAAGCCGGATGAAAAGGGAGCAATGTTTTTGGTGAAACGATAGGCCCCCTTCCGCTTTCCAAATCCCCGCCGGTCAAGCCTGCGGGGACTTTTTTTTGCTGGCGCCTGGCAGGAGAGCGGCCAGGCTCCTGCGTGGCGAATGAAAAGTGCGTTTTCCCTTCTCACGCAAGTCTGGCTGGCCGTCGCGCTGCCTGGCGGTTTGCTGGTCCATGCCGGCAGCGAACCGGCGCACGGCAGACGTGCCATTGTGGCGACAGTCCATCCGCTGGCGTCCGATGCCGCGATTGAGGCCTTCAGCAAGGGCGGCAACGCGATTGATGCCGCTGTCGCGGCGGCGCTGACACTCGGAGTTGTGGACGGTCACAACTCCGGCATCGGCGGCGGTTGTTTCCTGCTGATCCGGCCCGCTGAGGGACCCTGTGTTGCCATCGATGGTCGCGAGACGGCGCCGGTCGCCGCGACACGCGACATGTTTGTGCGCGACGGCAAGGCGGTTCCAGACCTGAGCCTGACCGGACCCCTGGCGGCGGGTGTGCCAGGTGCGTTGGCGGCGTATAATTACGCCGTGCGGCGTTACGGGAAACTTTCGTTGTCGGTGTTGCTTCGTTCCGCGGCCAAAACCGCACAGGAAGGATTCCCCGTCAGCCGCGACTACGCCGAACGATTGTCGGCTGCGGCCAAAGAACTCGGAAAATTCGAAGCGTCGCGCGCGGTCTTCTTGAAGCCCGATGGCCGGCCCTGGAGGAACGGCGAGGTGCTTCGACTGCCCGATCTGGCAAAAACCTACCGGGCCATTGCCGACCACGGCACCGACTGGTTTTATCGCGGCCCGTTTGCCCGGGAGACGGCGGGTTGGATGACGAAAAACGGCGGTCTGCTGACAGTCGATGATTTTCGCAATTACACGGCAAAAGCCCGCGAACCGGTCGTGACGACCTATCGCGGGTATCAAATCGTGGGTTTTCCACCGCCCAGTTCCGGCGGCGTTCACGTTGCCCAGATTCTGAACGTAGTGGAGCATTTCGACCTCAAGACGATGGGCGCCAACTCAGCGGATTTCATTCACGTGGTGACGGAAGCCATGAAACTGGCTTTCGCCGACCGCGCTTACTGGCTCGGCGATCCTGATTTCGCCAAGGTCCCACGCGGCCTGATCTCGAAGGATTACGCCGCCGGATTGGCCCGAAAGATCCGCATGGAGAGCGCGGTTCCGGTGGTTCAACCAGGCACGCCGGACCGCGCCGACGAAGACCTTTTCAACAAGCATACGACGCATTTTTCCACAGCCGACGCGGAAGGAAACTGGGTGGCCTGTACGGCGACGGTCAATACGTCGTTCGGCTGCAAAGTGGTTGTTCCGGGGACCGGCGTGGTGCTGAACAATCAAATGGATGATTTCTCCGCGCAGCCGGGCACGATGAATTACTTCGGACTTGTCGGCGCGGAGGCCAACGCCGTTGCGCCAGGCAAACGCCCCTTGTCGAGCATGTCTCCGACGATTGTGTTGAAGGAGGGAAAACCGATTTTTTCCGTCGGCGCCGCCGGCGGGCCGACCATCATCAGCCAGACAGTCCTGGCGATCATCAACACGATTGATTTCAGCATGGATCCCGAAACGGCCCTGGCCCAACCGCGCTTTCATCACCAGTGGAAGCCGGACGAGTTGCTCATCGAGAAAGGCGTCGGCGAAGAAGTAATTCGCGAACTGGAAAAACGCGGGCACAAAGTCAGGCGCACGGATTCGCTCGGCGCGGCGCAGGCCGTCGGCGTGAAGCAAGCAAGCCACGGCTTTCTCGGCGCGCACGACCCGCGGGTTGAAGGCAAAGCCGCGGGGTTGTAGCGAAGGCGATCTCTCTGGCGTTGGAAAGCGGGTCTTCGCGCCTCACCGACCCTGAACCCGCCCCGAGGAGCGGAGCCAGACTGCGCACGCGCGCCGGTCGAGTTCCTGTCTCCATGAACCGAAACACCAGGCGCAAAACTTTGTCGCGTACGCGACAAAGTTTTGCAGGGTCGGTTTCATGGTCCCGATGCGCGATGCTGCAGTCGTGGAGGCTTCCCATGAACCGATCTTTTGTCCTCGTCCTCGTCCTCCTTCTCGTCCTCGATTGGATGGCTTTGCTTCGAGGACGAGGGGTTCATGGTCCCGTCATGTCTTCGGGCGCACCAGTCCCTGGGATGGGGTGAGCGCGCCGCTTGCGGGTTCAAAGACTACAAGATGGCCAACGTATCCAAAACCGCCTTGATACGCGGCACTTCGTGTGTGCGGAACAAATCGGTTTTCCCCAGCGCAGCCAGCACCGCGAAAAACGGTTCGGCGCAACGGACTTCTTCGGCGAAGTACTCGAAGGCGTGGGGCAGGGCGTGACAGACGGGAAAGCCAAGTGTTCGCAGTCGAAAGGTGTTCAGGAATACAGTCATCTGATGCCGCACCCGCACCTCGCTGTCCTGCAGATTGCGGTAATAAAATCCGAGGCCAGGATCGATAAAGATCTTGTCCACTCCCTGTTTCACCGCCGCCTCGATCTGGCGCGCGAATTGTTCATACATCAAGGCCACTGGCTCGGCGCTGAAATCAAAATCACCGACTTCGCGGACGTTGGCTCCCTTCACATAGCAGAGGATGACGGCGGCGTCGTGGGCGGCCACCATCCGGAACATTTCCTCGGCGCGGTCGGTGCCGGTAAGATTGAGGATGTTCGCGCCGGCCTCGAGGCAGGCGCGGGCGACGGCCGGTTGATAGCTCTCCACCGACACCAGAATGTCGTCCTGGCGCAGCGCCTTGAGGACAGGCAAAAGTTTTTCCAGTTGCGCTGCGTCATCGGCTCGCGCGGCATGGGCCAGCGTCGATTCGGCCCCGATATCGACGATGTCCGCGCCTTGCGCACGCAGCACCCGGCCGCGGCGTGCCGCGTCGAAAACGGTCAAACAAACGCTTTCGCGGTACCAGGACTCGGGGGAAAGGTTGATCACGCCCATGATCGCGGGTTGCGAATTGAAAAGGAACAGCCGGCCGCCGATGGAGAATTCCTTCACGCGCGCCCGGGCGGCGGCGCGGTTTGTCTCGATCAGGTCGGCGACTTGTTCGAGGTTCAGCATGGCGGGGAAATCGTAAATCGACCGTCGAAAATCGCAAACGAAATGGCGCGTCGCACGAAAGTTATTCCGCCTTTTCTCGAAGCGCAAAGTCGAACAGTTCCCGGTCAGGAGGCCGCGCTGCGCCGTGTTCGTTCATCCATGCGGAGAGATTGGAAATCTTCGACAGCTCACGGGTCGGCAAAGGCGACGCTCCCAGTTTGAGCAACTCTCGATTGCCTTTGGGCACGGCCTCGCCATCGCGGACAAACACCGGACACCAGCCTGACTTAAGAGCCTCGACGGCGCCGGCCCACGTGCCGCCGCTTTGATGGTCGCTGCTCACCACGACGGCGAAATCGGCCAGACCATAAATTACTTTGTTGCGTCCCATTGCCGCGCCGACGGAAAAACCGGCCGTGGGCGCGTAAGGCGTGATGAGCGCGAGCCGTTCATCGAGCAAAAGCTGGCGCACGTCAGGTTTGCGCACCGTCGCTTCGAGGCTGTCGGCCAGCGCGCCGAGTGCGATTCCGCCTGCGGCCATCGCGCCATCCATCGCAAAGCGGTCCGTTCCCCGCGCGCCGCCGGACACGACCGGCATTTTCGACGCGGCGCATTTGCGACCGATTTCCTGCGCGAATGTTCTGCCCGCTTCATCAATGTTGCGCGAGCCGATTACCGCAATTCCAGCGCGACTCAGGAAATGAATTTCGCCCGCGCCGAAAAGAACTGTCGGCGCCTGGTGCTTCAATGTGTCGCGCAGCTTCGCCGGGTAACGTTCATCCAGGCGCGTCACGACCCACATCCCGCGCGAGAAAAGATTCTCCAACTCCGGCGCCAGCCGCCCCGCGCGGTCGAGCAGGCGCGCGATACGCAGGCCTTCATTGGGCGCGACCGCAAGTTCACGCGCGAGCGCATCGGCGTTTTGGCCTTGCAGCGCCGCCGGTTGTTTGAGGGAAGAAGCCGCGATTTTTCTGGAAAGCTGATTCCACTCGGCAAGCTTGAAAGGCGTCAGACCTTCGGCCTCGGCATTGTCCGGCAAACCGAACGCCGAGCAGAGGGCCAACAGCACATGGCCGTCATCGTTCAAATAATCGCGCGCATTCATCAGCTTCCTCGGGGCGAGGCTTTGGCCAGCGCGAACGGATAGACCGGTCCGCTGCCGTGTTGCCGCAACATTACCGCAAGCAACGTCAGCGTCCATCCCG
Organism: Haliangiales bacterium; assembly: GCA_035637175.1. Lineage (GTDB taxonomy): Bacteria > Verrucomicrobiota > Verrucomicrobiia > Limisphaerales > AV2 > AV2. Next base: position 6,828 of record DASPXS010000308.1, read on the forward strand.
AATCCACCACGTCATCCACCAGCAGCACCGCACCCGGCGGCGACGTGCCTTCCAATGCAAATGCGCCGAGAAGATTGCGAACCTGTTGCACGCTGTTCTGCATTTCCTTCTGCGGGCGAATTTCACGAGCGCGGCGCAGGATGGGCGCGAAGGGCAGATTCAGTTTTTCCGCCAGACGCCGGGCAAAGCCGTTGACCAGTTCCGCCCGTCGTGCCGAGGGCACGGCGGTTATCCAGGCGGGCGGGGGTTCGGCTCTCCACTTCTCGGACACGAGCTTTACGGCCGCATCGACCAGCGTATCGCTGAAGCGAGCGTCATCGTACTTTCCGCGCGCGACTTCCTCGCCCCAGCCGGAGTCGCCCCAGATGCACAACGCGCGTCCGGCTTTGGCGCGCACGTTTTCCGGAATAATCGTCTTCAGCGCGGCCTTGTCGCCAGACTGCACGGCTGCCGGAAACGCGGAGCGAATTTCTTCGAGCAACGGTTTGGGCCAGCGCGTGCGCGGTTCCAGCACGAGCGCATCGCCCCGAAGAAAATCCACCGCTGCCTGTGTCAACGCGACAGGCACAGCACGGCGCTCCGTGTGCTTCGTGCAATTCATGCATTTGCCGCACGGCGCCGCGTTAGGATCGTCCAACGCCCGCGCCAGAAATTCCATCAGGCAACCCTTGTGCTCGACGTAGCGCCGCATCTGCTCCACCTCATCGCGCCGCAAGCGCGTCACTTGCTCGAAGCGCGCGGTGTCCGGCTCCCACGGAATTGCCGTGCGCGAGTAGCCATGTTTGTCGTGCGTCACCGCGCCGTCCACTTCCAGGAGCTTGAGCGCTTTCTCCATGGCGCTGCGGCCCTGGTTCAGTTCCGCGCCGATTTCGTCAAGCGTCAGCGGCCCGCGATTGGCCAGCGTATCGAGCACCGACTGGATGATTTCCGCCGGCGGAAACGCGGTGCGAATGAAGTAGTCCGAAATTTCATCGTCTTCGCTGCCGTTGAGAAGAATTCCGAACGCGGAATCCACCGCGCGTCCGGCGCGACCGACCTGCTGGTAATAGGCGACAACCGAGCCGGGCCGTTGAAAGTGAATCACGAAACCGAGATCGGGTTTGTCGAAGCCCATCCCGAGCGCGACGGTGGCGACGAGCGCCTTGACCTGATTGCGGAGTAGTTGCTCTTCGATCTCGATGCGTTCCGCGGCTTCGAGGTCCGCGTGATAGGCGCGGGCCGAGATGTTGTTTCTCTGCAACCACGCCGCAACGCGACGGGCGTCTTGAACGGTGAGCGTATAGACGATTCCATTGCCCGCCAATTGCGGAAGAAAATGCGCCAGCCATGCCAGCCGGTCGGATTGATGCGCCAGCCGGATGTTATAGAGTTGGAGTGAGGAGCGCACCAGCGGCCCGCGCAGCTTGTGCAGTTGCGGAATCTGCGTTTCGATGTCCTGCACCACGCGGTCGTTGGCGGTCGCGGTGGTGCAAAGCACGGGTGTGTCCGGCGGCAGCATTTGTATCACGCGCACGATCCGGCGGTAGTCCGGCCGGAAATCGTGTCCCCAATCCGAAATGCAATGCGCCTCGTCCACGACGAACAGCCCGATGCGTCCCTGGAACAGCGGCAAAAGCTTTTGCATGAACTCGGCGTTGCCCAGCCGTTCCGGTGCGACCATCAGCAGGTCCACCCGGTTGGCGCGGAGCGCGGCCTGGACCTGTTGCCACTCGTCAGGATTTTCGCTGTGAATGGCTGCGGCGCGCAGATCGATTCTGTCGGTTGCCAACATTTGATTGCGCATCAACGACAGCAGCGGACTGATGAGCAACGTCGGACCAGCGCCGGTTTCGCGAAGGATTTTCGTCGCGAGAAAATAGACAATACTCTTGCCCCAGCCCGTTCGTTGAACCACAAGCACCCGGCGACGTTGGTTGGCGGCGAGGTCAATGGCTTCCCACTGGCCGGCGCGAAAGTCCGCGGCGTCGCCGAGCATCTGCCGCAGGAAAACCCGGGCTTGCGCCTGCTGAATCATCGGCAGGAGTCTGTGCGGTGGGGCGCGCTTTGAGAAGCGATAAGAAGAAGCCTTGCTGACGGGGAACCCGGCCGCAACGATCCGTGTCCCTGCGGCGGCGGCAGGTAGTTCAGGAAGTGTTGCGGACGGTGAATCTCGCGGGGGGTGCGTGGTGGCGCAGATGCGACACACTTTGCGAAGTGTGATAATAACCAACAACCGGTGAGACTGGCGCGCCCGGCGCGAGTCGAACGCGCGACCCACTGCTTAGAAGGCAGTTGCTCTATCCATCTGAGCTACGGGCGCATCGGGCAAGTATTTCGCACGCTTCCGCGTCAACGGCAAGCTAATGATGGGCCCGACGGCAAGATACGCCCAATATTTGGCAATTCGCGAAGAGCGCACACACGGCTCCTCAGGGAAGTTATTTGCATTCCATCCGCCCTGGCAACAGATTCCTTTTGCCCACGCGCTGATTGAGGCCGGAGCGGATCTCGTGTTCGGGCACTCGGCCCACGTCTTTCGCGGCGTTGAAGTGTATCACGACCGGCCAATCCTTTATTCGGCCGGGGACTTCGTTGACGACTACGCGGTCGATCCTGGCC
>DASPXS010000309.1:0-2731 GCA_035637175.1 Haliangiales bacterium
CGCGAAGAACGGGCTATCCAACGCGTCGATCGGACCGAATGAAAACCGGACCTTCACCCGTAATACTTCTCTTCCCGACTTTGCTCGCTGGTCTGGGCGCAGCGCCCGGGCTCAACGTTTTCCGCGCTCGCAGGAAGACACCCGAGGTCCAAAACCCAAAAACACACCCCCTCCTTGGTTCCCAACGCTCGAAGGTTGGAAACCGACCCGGCGCATCCACATCGGGGCCGGTGGCATCGCGCGGACTGGCGCGACGAACTGCATTGGCATCCGGAGTCTGTTGCCTGGGGTTCGCTGTTTTTGTCGGTCACCTCTTCTGCTTCGCGACCTCTCTCGCCGCCGGTGAGCTGCGCGTCGGCGCGGCCGCGGTGAACATCAATCCGCCGCCCGGCACGCCGCTGGCCGGCTATTACAGCGAACGCCGCAGCGAGGGCGTCATCGACGATCTCCACGCCAAAGCGGCTGTGCTTGACGACGGCAATAGGAAAGTCGCGCTGGTCGTTTGCGACCTGCTGAGCCTGCCGCGCCTGACCGTCCTGGAAGCGCGCGAGTTGATTGAGAAACAGACCGGCATTCCGGCAGTTCACGTCATGATCTCTGCGACCCATCAGCACACCGGACCGGTGGTGGCGCGCGAGTCGTCGCGCGACGCCCTGGACGGCGGCAGCGGCGATCTAGGCAGGCGTTACACCGCCGATCTGCCGGGGTTGATCGCGAGGGCCGTGCAGGACGCCGACGCGCGTTTGGCGCCCACTCGCGTTTCGTTTGGCCGCGAGTTTGAGCAACGGCTCGCCTTCAATCGCCGCTATTGGATGAAGGACGGCACGGTCGGCTGGAATCCCGGCAAATTGAATCCCAATACGCTGCGTCCGGCAGGCCCGGTTGATCCCGAGGTCGGCGTCGTTTATTTTGAATCGACCAACGCGAAACCGCAACTCACCTGCGTGAATTTCGCGATGCACCCGGACACGACCGGCGGCACGCGCATTTCAGCCGATTACCCGGGCGCGTTGGCGCGTGCGCTCGCCACCTGCAAAGGCCCGGACATGTTGACCCTCTTTGCCAATGGCGCTTGCGGCAACATCAATCACCTCAACCCAAACTGGCCCGCGCGCCAGCAAGGCACCAACGAAGCAAACCGCCTCGGCACAATCCTGGCCGCGGCGGTTTTCCGGACTTACATGGACCTCAAGCCGGTGGCCGACACGACCCTCCGCGCGCGAAGCGAACGGCTCCAGCTTTCACCGGCGAAAATCACCGATGCCGACGTCGCCGACGCGAACGAAGTGGTCAAACCGATGAAACAGGCGAAGTTTCTGGAACTGGTCAAGGCGTTCAAAGTGCTGGATGTCGCCGCACGGGCAGGCAAGCCGTGGGAAGTCGAAGTTCAGGTCGTTGCGCTGGGCAAAGACCTGGCGTGGGTGTCGTTGCCGGGGGAAATTTTTGTCGAGCTCGGTCTGAACATCAAAGCCGCGTCGCCGTTCAGGCAAACGCAGATCGTCGAACTGGCCAACGGCGCTATTGGTTATATTCCGAACCGGCCGGCGTACGCGGAAGGCAACTACGAGGTTGTGAGTGCGCGTTGCGCCGAAGGTTCCGGTGAAATGCTCGTCACCGCCGCCGTCCGCATGCTTGAAGAGCTCTACCAGGAAGCAGGCGGGAAAGGTTCCAGGCCGCGGTGATATCTCCGTGCGGCTGTGCCTGAAAGTTTTCGTCGAAGAGGGGGTTCACGGAGAAAGCCACCACGGTCATTTGACCGCACACGGGCGCCGCTTTATGGTTGCGTCCGTGGCTTCGCTCGCCGCAACCTTCGTGGTACGACGCGCCGTTGGAGGTGGCGTCAGACGCAGAGCCATCCAGGTTTTGACGGGGCGTCGGTAGCTCAATTGGATAGAGCTTCTGACTTCGGATCAGAAGGTTGCAGGTTCGAGTCCTGCCCGACGCGCCATTTCTTCAAGCACGCCCGGCGCCCGACTGGGCCGCGCGAGCGAAAAGGGATTCTTTTTTCGGCCGCGCAGCGAACACCCCGGCAGCCCCTTTTGGGGCCGGGCTATTCGCTCTGGCAAGGGCGTGAAACATTTTGGGTTCCGGCGGGCCTGCCCGCACCGATGGCCCCTCAACGATACGCGCAGCGACGGTCCGAAGTGTGCGCAGCCGGTGGACGCGGCCCGCGCGGTCCGTCTCCCGCGACTGTTCCGGGTGGCGCAAGAGATTTACGTCGCTTTGACCAACGCCTTGCGCAGTGCCGTGAACACCTTGGTCAGGGAGGCGGGCCGACCGTCTTTAGGCCAACGCTCCCCGTTCATACGGACAAAGAACTGCCGGGGTGAAAAGGGGACGCGGACGAGGAGGACCTTGAGGTTTTTGTCGCGGGAATAATCCTTCACAGAAATTCGCAAATCTGCTTTCATAATGGCATGATAGCAGCCGCGGTTGAAAAAATCAGCCGTGCACGACCGCGTGCACGCCCTTTGTCCCAATATCACTGTTCGACGGCGAGCGTTGATGCCGGACAGGAGTGAGGTGGAGGCGGTACCCCGGGAATTTGTGCCCGTCGATTTCGCGGACGCTTTTATTCGTGTCCATCCGCGGCATCCGTGTTCTAATTGGATGCGCAGTCGCCTGGCCGGCCGCGGTTGCGAGTCGGGAGATTTTTGCCGGAGAGTTTTGAGTGATGAATCGTGGATTTTCGAACAAGTCGGTGGAGCGAACGGGGATGAGCCGGTCAGCC
>DASPXS010000310.1:0-17924 GCA_035637175.1 Haliangiales bacterium
GTAGCCGCCGGTGAATTCTTGAATAATCTGCGGCACCTTGTCCCCGGTTTCCCGGTCATTTTCTTCACGACCCACGAGGACAGTGATCAGCTCTTCAAAGCCACGCCCGGTGGCGCGTCCGGCTATCTCTTGAAGCGCACATCGCCGGAACGCTTGTTCGAGCCAATCGTTGGCACGCTGGAAGACGGTGCCCTGTCGATCGATCGTGTCGCTTTGCACGTCCGCCGCTATTTTCAGAACCTGGTGCAGTCGCTTTCGGCCCTTGAATCCGCGCGGGAGATGGCAAAACTGACCCCCCGCGAACATGACATTCTGAATTTTTTAAGCAAAGGCTACCTGGACAAAGAAATCGCCCATGCCTTGGGAATCAGTCTTTGGACCGTGCACGGCCACTTGAAGAAGATTTATGACAAACTCGGCGTCCACACGCGCACCGAGGCAGCAGTTCGATACTTGCACAAGTGATCGAATCCCTTGTCATCCCCGATCAGCGTGCCGCTCCAATGGACGTTCGGCAGAGTGCAAAGAGGCGTGGGCTGAGCAACAACCCGGCCCTATGCCCGCCGGTCGAGACCGCGATCGCGGGCCCTGGACCGGGCCTTTTCCGGTCGCCGGTTTTCATCGGATATTAGGGCTATGTACGTGACTCCACCAGACGCCGTCCGTGCCGCTCTTGGACGGGAAATGACGCGGTCATCCACAAGATGTTGGGGGATGTGGAGTCACGTAAATAGCCCCATCGGGTATTGACATGATAATTCGATGGAACTGCGGTTATGCGTTTGTGGAAGACGATGCTTCGCAACCGTTCGCCCGCGTGCGCCCCCGGAAATGGGCATTGAGAAAACATTTCCTGGCCTTAAAATTCATCACCGGTGAGCAGACCAGCCAGAGGCCGTTTGCGGGGCGCCTCCTCTTCGTCACAGAGGGCGAAGCGCTTTGATCTTGCCAAGAGATCAGCGGGCGGTCGCGCATTCGACCCGGACTTGCTCGCTGCATGCCGCCCCGGTTGGTCGCTGCCAGGCGGGTTTTATCGCGACAACCGGATTTACCAATTGGATATCGAACGGGTTTGGCGGTGCGGTTGGTTGTTTGCCGGGCACGCTTGCGAGATCGCGAAGCCGGGAGAATACTTCACGATGGAGGTGGACTCGGACTCCATCATCGTCATCCGTGGCGCCAACGGTACCCTTCATGCCCTTCACAACGTCTGCCGGCATCGCGGTTCGCTGATCTGCTCCGAGCCGTGCGGCCAGGTGAGCCGGCTCGTCTGCCCCTACCATCAATGGACCTACGACCTCGATGGCACTCTGTTGGCCTGTCGCGGCATGCCATCCGACCTCGACATGTCGCGCTTCGGCCTGCACCGGCTTCACGCCCGGGAAGTCGAAGGATTGATTTTCATCTCGCTCGCCACAAATCCGGCGCCGTTCGGAGCGGCGCAGCGCGCGCTGGCACCCTTGCTGAAACCGCAAGGCTTCCGCCGCGCCCGGGTGGCGAAGGCGGCCGATTACCTGGTCAAGGCGAACTGGAAGCTGGTTTGGGAAAACAACCGCGAGTGTTACCACTGCACCGCCAATCACCCGCAATACGTCAAGGCCAACTTCGACCACCACAACACCGACGACACAACACCGCGTGTTCGCGAGGAAATCGGCGCCCTGGTTGCGCGCAGCGAGAAAAAATGGGCGGTCCAGAGCCTCCCTCCCACGCACCGGCAAACGGGCATGACGGTCTTCCCCGATGCCGGGAAGAACATCTGGTTTTCTGCCAATCGCACCCCGCTCGTGGAGGGTTGGGTCAGCGAATCGATGGATGGCAAACAGGTCGCTCCGCTCATGGGGGATTACCAGAACGCCGACGTCGGCACTCTGCGGATTCGTACGCTGCCGAATTTTTGGAACCACTCGAGCTGCGACCACGGCGTGAGCACTCGATTGCTCCCCGCTGGCCTCCAGCAAACCGCCATCCGTGTTTACTGGCTCGTGCACGAAAACGCTGTCGAAGGTCGCGACTACGACCTCGCGAAGCTGACGCCCTTCTGGCGACTCACATCCGAGCAGGATTGGCTGATTTGCGAACGTCAACAAAAGGGTGTTAATTCCAGCGCCTACACGCCCGGCCCGTATTCGAAGTTCAAGGAATACAACGTGGAAAGTTTCGTGAGGTGGTATTTGAAGCGCGTGAGGCGTGAGCCGTAATGCGTGATGCGTGAGAAATAGAGGCCGCATGACGCGCCACGCACCACGCACCACGCATCACGCGGTCAACTCATGAACATTCTTCCCAACGCCGAAATCATCATCATCGGAGGCGGCGCGGTGGGCCTCGGCTGCGCTTACGCGCTGGCGAAGGCGGGAAAGACGGACATCCTCCTGGTGGAACGCGGTGACGACGTTGGCCAGGTGACCACGTCCCAAGGCGCGGGATTGTGCGGCCAGGTGCGTGACACCTCACAGCGAATCAAGCTGGCGATGCACTCGGTGTCGGTGTTTCGCGAGTTGCAGAAATCCGACGTGAAGCCCGATTGGCATGAGGTCGGTTCGCTCCGCATTGCGCTGAGTGACAAACGCGCCGCAGAGTTTCGCCAGCTTAAGCAGGCGGCGGACGACGCCGGCCTGGAAGCGCATCTCATCGACAACACGGAAGCGAAACGGCGCTGGCCGCTGATGGATTTTACGCTCGTCAAGTCGGTGCTTTGGTGCCCGTCGGACGGCTGGCTGACGCCACTCTGTGTCGCCAGGTCTTACGAACATGCGTGCAAACAAATGGGCGTTCGCTTCACCACGTCCACCAGCGTCGAGGAAATCACGGTGAAAAACGGCCGCGTGACAGGCGTGAAGACCAATCGCGGCTCTGTCGCGTGCCAACACGTCATCAATGCCGCCGGCGCTCATGCGTTTCACATCGCCAACCTGGCCGGCCTCGAATTGCCTATCGTGCCCGTGCGTCACGAGTATTACATCACCGTGCCCATGCACGGCCTCGCGCCGGACCTGCCCTGCTTTCGCATCCCCGAGCTGACCCTTTATGGCCGGGTGCGCGACGGCGGATTGTTGCTCGGAGGTTGGGAGCCCCGGTCCCTGCATCTGGACCCGCGAACGTATCCGTTGGGGGGCGCGCCCTCGGACGTCGAAGCCGATTGGGAGGTGCTCGAGAGTTTCGAAGACAACCTTTCCAAACTGTTGCCGGCCGCCCGCGGTGCCAAGAAGGGTTTTGTGGGCAAGGGCTGGCCGACCTTTACCCCGGACGGCCGGTTCATCATCGGCGAGAGCTGTCGGGTGAAGGGATTCGTCATGGCCGGCGGCTGCAATGCGCACGGCATCTCCGGGTCGGGCGGCATCGGAAAGCTGTTGGTCGAATCGTTGCTGGACCGGCGCCCCTCGGCCTACCTCAAAAGCCTCAGCCCGGACCGGTTCACGGAGGCGGGTTGGAACTGGGACGACGCCCGTGTACAGGCGGCGCGGATCTACGAAACTTACTACGGAGTCTGAACGATATGTTGATCCGCACGCTGGAACCCCACGATCAGTCGGAATGGTTGCGGCTGCGACGGGCGCTTTGGCCCGACTGCTCCGAGGCGATGCACGCGCGGGAAATGGAGGACTACGCGAAGAGCGAACGCGCGTGCGCCGTGTTCGTGCTCGCACGCGGGCCGGGCCGCCTGGGCGGCTTCGCTGAAGTCTCGGTCCGTGACCGCGTTGATGGCTCGCAGTCCGCCCGCGTTGCCTACCTGGAAGGTTGGTTTGTGGAACCGGACCTCCGCGGCAAAGGGTATGGCAGAAAGCTCGTGGAGGCCGCGGAAGACTGGGCGACAGCGCGGGGGTTGAGCGAAATCGCGAGCGACGCGGAGATCATGAACCCCGACAGTGTGAAGGCACACCAGGCGCTCGGCTTTCGCGAGACGTTTCGACTGGTTCATTTCCTGAAATCACTTCATCTGCTGGCCGCATCGTTGGCGCTCCTTGGTTCGAGCGCCGATCCCGGAGTCTTCACAGAAGGGGCCTACCGAGATTTTCCGCATATGCGGAAAATTTCGGTAGGCCAGTGCGACTGCGGATTTTTCGGAGGCAACGGGTGGAGCCTCGGGCCGGCCGTTTCGGTCAAGGATGAGTTGATTGAGCAGGCGGAGACCCTCCCGCGCCGCCGGCCTGCTTGATGTGGCGGCGCATGAAATAGACACAACTCGTGATCAAACACGTCACTCCCAACACGCACATGAAGTGGCTGAAGCCTTTGAAAAAACTGAGTCTCGAAATCTGGCTCTGTGAAAGGTCTTTGAACAGTTGTATTCCCACGGAACCGGTGTAACCAATCGCGTCGGCCACATAAATGGCAAAGACCGCCGTGCCGGTGGCGCGGGTGGAGGCGATGAGCCGCTCGAAGAGGACTGAGCCAAAGGGAACATAGGCAAGGTACGAACCCAGTCCGGTCAAGGTCATCCACCAGAATCCGTTGATCACACGGGCGTCCAACAAGACGGTGCTGACACCGAGCATGAGGATGCCGCCGGTCATGATCAGGAATGCTCCCAGAAGCCCGCGCCGGTTGTCTTTGATGAAGGTCAGCGACGCGAGCGCGATGATGACGCCAAACGCCACGATCGTTTCGGTCTTGGAAATGATCGCCTTGTTCTGCGCGTAAGGGTAACCCAGGCCGTCAAAGATCTCGACCTGATAATTGTCGCGGAAGTCGCGGTAGGCGGTCAGGAAGAAATAGGAGACGCACAGCAGCGCGATGCCCAGGATGAATTGGCGGACAAAGGCCAGCCGATCCGATGCGCTCATCGTCTTGCGTTCCGAGCGGGCGGCCACGTCGGATTCACTCGGTCGCGGCAACTGGTTGAGCATCCAGACCGCCAGCAAAAACAGGGGCAGGAAATGAAGTCCGGTAATCGCCGGCATCCAGCCCTCGTTGACCCGGACCAGGGCCGACCCGATCGGGCCGCCGATCAGTGGGACCTGTCTCCACCATTGGGCCGCGCCCCCCTCCATCATCGCCCGGCCGATGTCCTTCACGATCCCGCTCGAGACGATGTAGGAACAACTCAGGCCGGCCAGAAGCAGTTCCGAGGTGCGGCGACCTTCCAGGTACCAAACGACCAGTCCCCAGACCATGCCCAACGGCAGGCCGTTGAAGAAAATGGCGACGGTTTTAAGATTGTTCGGAACCAGCCCATAGGCGACCAACGCGAGTTCGGCCCAAACCACCAAGGCGACGAGCGTTGCCGCCCGACGCGCGGGAGACACTTCCGAGCAGACTTTGATGCCGATGTATTTCGAGAGAGCGTAGCCGAATATCTGGCTGATGACGATGGCGGTCTTGAGGGCCACCGCGGAACCCAGGAAAAATTCACCCTCGAATTTCGCCGCGGCGAAAGGCTTCCGGAAGGCATACATGCAGAAGTAGGTTGTGAAGGCGGCGGCAATCGCGTAAGCGGCGAAGGCGGGAGCGGGCGCTTTTGCCAGCCAGAGGGTCAGCCGGTTGCCGGCGTGCGTTCGATTGCTCATCTGGGGCGTGCGAGTCGCCCCGTTCGTAAGGGGTAACCCCGGGTGAGTCAATGAAAACCAGAGTCAGCGATCACGTCATTCCGACTATACGGCCGACGCCACCAGATCGCCGACTTGCGAAGTGCCGTAACCCATCTTGCCGGCCGCGAGACTTTTGATCTTTTCGCGCACCACCTTGATGACGGCATTTTCGATGGCTTTGGCCGCTTCCGCTTCGCCGAGATGATCGAGCATCATTCCGCCGGCGCAGATGGCCGCGAGCGGATTGATCACGCCCTGCCCGGTGTATTTCGGCGCGCTGCCGCCGATCGGCTCGAACATGCTGGTCCCTTGCGGGTTGATGTTCCCGCCGGCGGCGATGCCCATGCCTCCCTGGATCATCGCGCCCAGGTCCGTGATGATGTCGCCGAACATGTTGTCGGTCACAATCACGTCGAACCACTCCGGGTTCTTGACGAACCACATGGTCGTGGCGTCCACGTGCGCGTAGTCGCGCTTGATGTCGGGAAATTCCTTTTGGCCGACCTCGTGGAAGGCGCGTTCCCAGAGGTCGAAGGCGTAGGTGAGCACGTTGGTCTTGCCGCAAAGCGTGAGTCTTTTTTCCCGGTTGCGTTTGCGGGCGAATTCAAAGGCGAAACGCAGGCATCGCTCGACGCCGCGCCGGGTGTTGATACTCTCCTGCACCGCGATCTCGTGCGGCGTGCCCTTGAACACGAAGCCGCCCGAGCCGGTGTAAAGTCCTTCGTTGTTTTCGCGCACGACGACGAAGTCAATGTCCGCTGGCCCTTTGTCTTTGAGCGGGCAGAATCGTTCGTCGTAAAGCTTCACCGGACGAAGGTTGATGTATTGTTCGAGTTCGAAGCGGAGCCGCAGGAGGATGCCCTTCTCCAGAATTCCCGGTTTCACGTCCGGGTGACCGATGGCGCCCAGCAGAATGGCGGGAAACTTGCGAAGCTCACCCACGACGCTGTCCGGCAACGCTTCCCTGGTGCGCAAGTAACGTTCCCCGCCCAGGTCGTAATCGGTGTAATTGAGTTTGAGCGAGAATCTCTTCGCGGCCGCGTCCAACACTTTGATCGCCTCGCGAATGACTTCCGGCCCGGTCCCGTCCCCGCCCATGACTGCGATGTCGTAGCTTTTCATGAGTTCCGTTCTTTGTCGTTGCCCGCCGGTTCTGCGGAAGTGGGGATGCTAATGTTTCGCGGCATGCTGGCAATGGAATTTTGCGCCGGGTCTCGACCCGCCCGACGAACACCGGCCCACGCCGCCGTTCTCGACTTGATATTCCGGGGTGCGTCTTTGCTTCACGGCGGCTCCCATCGGACGGACCTAGACGCGGCGGACAGCCTCAATATCCCGGTTGCATGTTCGCGCTCACCATGCGCGGCGCGACGCGGGTCAGTTCGTTGCCGGACGGGTCGTACACGACGCCCAGCAAATGATAAGCGCCCGGCGCCGCCAGTTCGTTCGGCCATTGCGCGACGGCGCGTCGAAAATCGCCTTCCGGTTCGAACGTTTCGATATGGCCTTCGTAATCGCCCAACTTCTTTCCCGCGAGATCGAGCACGCGGAAAACAACTTTGCCGATCTGTCGGGCTGAGTTCGGCGGAAGGGCCAGGTAACCGGTATCTCGTGGTGTCGTGTCTTGCGTCCAGGCCGTGTCGCAACGAACCGGCATCATCACCGGCCCGCACTCTTTCCAGAACGACGGCGTCAGCTTCTCCACCAGTTGGATTTTGCCCAGGTTCGCCGGTTGTTGCACGGACAGCGGACTGCCGTAAGCGAACGTGCGGAACACACGCGGCCCGCCGTCGCTGTAACACAGTTCCGCGTCCAGCGCGATGACTTCGTCAAGCTTCGGTTTGAAATCCGGGAAATTGGCCCAGGGCAATTTGAATTCGACCTCCAGGCCGTGCTGAGTTCTGCGCGCGGCGACTTCGATGCCGATTTTTTGGATGGCACTGAGATAACCCGGCCGGAGACAGAAGCGACCCTGGATGTTTGTGCCTTTCAACCCGGTCCAGTAACAATGCACCGCGCCGGGATTCGCGTTGGTCGGCCAGGCCTTGCCGGAATTTTTCTCCCGCCGCGTGTCAAAATACCACTCCACGCCATCGCCTTCCCAGAGGTGATTATCGTCCGCGAGATTGGCCGGTGTTTCATCCAGTGTCCGCAGGCCGGCATAAAACGCCTCCGCATCCCACATGTAAAAAAACTGCGCCGCGCGGTTGTGCAGCGTCTTCTTATCGAAGCTGAAATATTCGACCGGCGTGCAAAAAGCGTCCTTGAACTCGGCGAGGTCGCCGTCGATTTTCATGTTTTGAGGCGCCCGCGTGGCCACGCCGCGCACGCCCGGAGCGAGCCCCGCCGAAGCCGGACGGGAGAAAAACAAAAGGAGCGCGACAAACAGAAAGGGCAGCCAATGGCAGAAGAACCGGGAGGTTTTCATGGGGTGATTCAGCCACAGATGGCGAGCGGATGGAACACGGATTTTGGCGGCGAAAGGTCGCCGAGCGAGCAACGCCACAACCAGGATCGCGGCAGGAGCGCGGGATTTATCCCGCAGGAATGTGAGCACCGCACAGACGCGCCCGCAAATTCCAAAGCCTCCTTCGCTCACCAACACCCCTGCGGACTGAAGTCCGCGCTCGTGCGCTTGGGCAGCGATCACGCCAAATACATACCGGCGCGTTGCGCCGACCGGACGCCGCAGGTATGTGTCCAGCGTTTCGAGCGCGCTTGTGGAGCAGCCATCCTGGCTGCCAGTTCTCCGGGCATCCTTGCCCGGGGTGCTGCACTGGCGGCAGGGATGCCGCCAGAATCGGCAGGCAAGGATGCCTGCCCGAATTTTCAATCTCGACACCGCCCGTCGGTCATCTTAAATGGGTCCAGTTTAACCCCAACGAAAGTGTCGCGTATGTTGACGAACGAATATCTTTTCCCGCAGCGGTTCACCCGCCGCGATTTCATCCGGATAGGCGCGCTGGCCACGGCCGGACTTGCCACGACCACCCTCGCTTCGGCGCAAGAAAACAAAACTCCCGTTCGCATCGGCGGCGGGCAGTGGACTTACACGCTCGACGAGAACTGGGGCAAGCTGCCGGCGGGCATGAATTATGGCCTCGGCTGCGGTGTCATCGTGGATTCCAGAGACCGCGTCTATGTCACCTCACGCTCCACCAGTCCGTGTGTGGCGATTTTCGATCGTGACGGCCGGTTGCTCGAAACCTGGAGCGATGATTTCGCCGGGAAGATCGGCTTCACCGCGGCCCAGGTCAAAGACACCGCGCACTGCCTTTACCTGAGCAAAGAAGGCAACGATGAGTTCATTTACTGGACCGAAAACGTCAGCACCAACAAGGAAGGACCAAAGCTGGGCAAGCGCGCCTATAAAACAGACCTCAAGGGCAAAGTGCTTTACGAGATCGGCAATGTCGCCCGGGAAGACAGCACGTCCCAGAAGTTCGATTGGACGAATCCCACCGACGTCGCCGTCGGGCCCGACGGCGACATCTACGTCGTGGACGGCTACGGTAGCCAGCGGGTCAGTCACTTCGACAAAAACTTCAATCACATCAAAACCATCGGTGGACGCAGCCCGAAACCGGGCCCGGACGCCGATCACGGCACCTTCAACACCTGTCACGGCATCTGGATCAGCACATTGAACAAAGGCGGACCGGAAGCCTACATCGCGGACCGGCACAATGACCGCATCGAAGTTTTCGACCTGGAGCTCAACTACAAACGGACACTCAAAGGCGACGTGCGCAACCCCTGCTGCTTGTACCAGCACGCAGGCCATCTCTACGTCCCTGATCTGGCCAGTCGTGTGACCATCTTCGACGCCGGCGATCAGGTCGTCGCGCAACTCGGCGACGGCAAGGGCGTCCCCAATGGCAGCATGGGTGTGAAGCAGGAAGTGGCCGATGCGAACCCGGATAAATTCTTCGCGCCGCACGCGATGGCGGTGGATTCACACGGGGATTTTTACGTGGTCGAATGGGTCACATTCGGCCGTCCGCGGAAGTTCCGGCACACGCCGCAGAAGGCCTGAGGTAAAAAGCCGCAACCCGCTCGGGACAGGGTACAAATTATGTTATAGCTATAACAATAAATGTACTCTTCCGGCATGGCTCGTATTCCGCGCAGCGCTACGGCAACTCCTCGATCGTGATGTCCTTGTACCACGCCTCGGTCTTGCCGCCACCGTGAACCTGCAGGCCGATGATGCCGTATTGCGGGATGGCATCGTCAGGCTCGCTGTAATCAAAGGTCTGATAGCCGTTGAGCCAGGCGCGCAGCCGTTTGCCTTCGCAGCGGATGACGTACTCGTTCCAATCGCCGCGCTTGAGCACCTTGTTCACCTCGGCCATGTCCGATTTGGCGACGACTTTGTCGCGGCGCGATTCGTCGTAGAGACAGCCCCACCATTCCGGGTCGCCCATGTCCACCTGGTAACCGCTCAATTCATAGGCCGGGTTCGCGACGTGCTTGCTGCGCACCTGCACGCCCCCGTTGATGAACCCTTCTGCGCCCGCCAGCTTGAATTTGAGGCGCAGCACGAAATTCGTGTAGCTGCGCCTGGTGCAGATGAATTCATTGTGCGGCACGGTCGCCGTGAGCGAACCACCCACCAGCGCGCCGTCCGCGATGCGCCACGTTTTGTTCGTGTCGCCTTCCCAGCCATTGAACGTTTTGCCGTCGAGAAGGGGAACGGATGTGGAAACGCCGGCGCCGTTCAGCACCGGCGCACCCAGCGAAATCAGGCCAACAATGAGCAGCATTTTCATAGGCTGGAGATGTTATGCAGAAGTCCCTTTACAGGCGGCGCGGACTTCTGTCGAGCCGTGACTTGAGCACACGGCAGGGAAGCTCAAAGGCTAAAGCGCAGAGCCCAAGAAAAGCTCCAAGCGCTAAGCTCCAATAATCACTGCAGGATTTTGCGCCTTGCACAGACTGAGGAATCCTGACTCCGCGCCTCGGATTGGCTGCTGATGGAAGAGAGGTGAACCGAAACGACCACCCTCACCCCGGCCCTCTCCCCCAGGAGAGGGAGAAAAATGCGCCGCGATGAGGCGAGTTCGGGCCACAGTTTTTCCACAGTGTCCGGAGTCCTGAGACTTTGGGGGGCACGAGGGCTTTTCGGGGCTTTGGCATTGGAGCTTATTTTGCGCTTTGAACTTTGAGCTTGGGATTTTCAGTCCTTCCACCGTCGCAGGCGCAACGCATTGCCGATGACAATCAGGTCGGACAGGCCCATCGCGAGGGCACAAATAACGGGACTGAGAAAGCCAAGAGCAGCCAGGGGCACAGCGGCGGCATTGTAGAAAAAGGCCCAAAACAAATTCTGTTTGATGGTGCGCAGGGTGGCCTGCGCCAGGCCGAGGGCCTCGGGTATCGCGTGAATGTCCGACTTGAGCAGAATGATGTCCGCGGCTTCGCTGGCCACGTCGCTGGCTCTGGCGACGGCAATACCGAGGTCCGCCTGCTCCAGGGCCGGCGCGTCGTTGATGCCGTCGCCGACGAAGGCGACGCGGGCGCCGCGACTTTGCAATTGCCTGACAATTTCCGCTTTTTGTTCCGGGCGGATTTCGGCGAAGACGTTTTCGTTCGGAATGCCGACCTGCTGCGCGATGGCGGCGGCCGTCAGATGATTGTCGCCGGTGATGAGATAGACCGATTTCCCCTGTCGTTTGAGTTGGGCGACGACCTGGGCTGCGTCCGGCTTGGCCGCGTCGCGAAGGGCGAACAGTCCGATGACACGCCGGTCGGCGGCGAGACCCAGGACAGTGGCCCCCCCGGCCGACCAGACCTGCACAAATTCTTCGTCGGGGGCCGAGTCAACGCCGGCCTCGGCCAGCCACTGGATCGAGCCGAGTCGGAAGAGCGCCCCGTCCAACGAGGCTTGCACGCCTTTGCCCCGCAGTTCCTGCCAATTCTGTAATTGTAATCGCGATCCATTACCGCCGACGGCCGCGGGCGGCGTCTCGAGGAAGCGGCGGTCAAAGACCTTCGCCACCGCCCGGCTCAGCGGATGATTCGAGGGAGCGACCAGCCCGGCAACGATTTGTTCGACAGGTACGGACGACGGCGAATCGGCGCGCCGGAATACCACGGCGCCGAATGAGAGTTTCCCCTGCGTCAATGTGCCGGTCTTGTCAAACACGACCGCGGTGATCAGCCCGGATTTTTCCAGGGCCACCCCGTCGCGAATCAGGATGCCGCGGTGGGCCGCGACATTGGTCCCGGCCATGATGGCGGCGGGCGTCGCCAGGCCCATGGCGCAGGGACAGGCCACAATCAATACCGCGGCCGCCTGGATGAAGGCCGCGGCGAGCGCCGTTGAAGGGAAGCGGACCGGCCAAAGATACGGTGCGATGGCCTGACCGACGTTCAACGCGCGCTCGTAAGCGAGCCCCCACCACAGGCCGGTGGCCAGCGCGACCAGCACGACGACGGGCACAAACACGTTGCTGACGCGGTCGCCCAGTTTCTGGATGCTGGCGCGGCTGTTCTGCGCGCGCTGGACGACGGCGATGATTTGCGCAAGCGCGGTCGCTTCGCCGGTGGCGGTGACGCGCATCAGCAGCCGCCCGTTCTGGTTCACCGTGCCGGCGTAAAGTTTCGCGCCGGCGGCCTTGTCGATGGGCAACGATTCACCGGTCAGCATCGATTCATCGACTGCGGAATCGCCTTCGACGACTTCGCCGTCGGTCGGGACGCGGTCGCCGGGTTTCAATACGATTTGATCATCGGCGCGCAGCGCGGCCACCGGCACCTCTGTTTCACTTCCATTGGCCTCAAGTTTCCGCGCGGTTTGCGGGGCGAGGTTCATCAGGGCGCGCAACGAACTCGCCGCCCGCGCGCTGACGAGCGCTTCCACGAAATGTCCCGCGCTGATGAGCGTGATGATGGAAGCCGCCTCCATGAAATAGAGATGGCCGTGCCAGCCGTTGAGCAGGCCCCACAGGCTGTAGCCGAAGGCGGTGCTGGACCCGAGCGCAACGAGCGTGTCCATGTTCGAGCTGCCGCGCTTGAGCTGGCTCCACGCGCCGCGGAAGAAGCGCGCGCCGCACACGCCCATCACCGGCGCTGAGAAAGCGAACCCGACCCATTTGAACCAGTCGCGCATGCCCCAGCCGAACACCCATTCGCCGATGATGAGGGGCAGTGTGAGCACCGCCCCGAAAATCACGGTGAACTTCCAGGTCGCCATGGGCGAAGTGCCGGAAGGTTCGGCATGGCAGCTTTTTTCTTCCACCGGCGTCGCGACGTAGCCTGCCTCCTTGACCGCGCGCACCACTTTTGCCGCGTCCGCCTCCGCGCCGGGCCGCCAGCGCACGGTGGCGCGGCCTTCCTCGAGTCGCACGATGGCGCTCGCCACCCCCGCGACGCCCTGGATCGCCTCGGTCACGTGGCGCACGCAGTTGTTGCAGTTCATTCCTGCGATCGCGAATTCGGAAGCGGGGCTCGAGGCGGCGACGGAATCGGCGGAAGGCTTTTCCACATGAGCGTGCATAGGCCCGTTTATCTTTCCACGGCTGCGGCCACAGTCAAATTCACGTTGACCCCCGGCGCTGCTTTTCACTAAGTTACCCGCCGTCAAACGCACCAACAAAACCGAAAGGATATAGTTTATGGCTAAAATTGTTCCTCTGATCAGTTCAGGAGTCGCCGGACCGTTGGGAGTGCGGCACCTGCCGCGCCTGTGGTTGAAAGTGTCGCTCGAATGCCGCGGCAAGCTGGCCGACGGTTATCCGGGCATCGGCAAGGGCTACGACATGATGACGATCAACGCCCTCGGGCTGAATGCCGACGCGGTGAAGAAGTTCATTCATGACAACAAACCGACCTACGCGCAATTTGAAGCCTGGGTCAAAAAGCAACCGGGCGTGAAGCTGGACAAGGCGACGGTCTATAAACACAACGCCGCGATCATGGGCTACATCCACGACGATGCCACGCGCAAAGGGATCCTCGGCGCCAGCGGCATTCCCGATGACGGATCGGTCAACCCCGGCGCGGTGGACCTGAACAACCTCGACGACTGGTATGAATTCCACCAGGCGGAATTGAGGTAACACGCCGAATACACCATTGCTCCGTCGTAGCGGCGTCTGGCCAGAGCGCCGCAAGCTTCTTTTCCACACAGGAACCGGGGGAGGCTTCGAACGTTGGGACAGCGTGTCAGGAAATAAAGTGCGGCTTTCTGCCGAAAGCCGCTACGCCAGGACGAGCATGGCTGGCCCTGCCCAAATGCGTCGCGTAGAATTCACAAATTCGACCTTTTAATCGTGAGGAAGCCTGCTAAACGGCACCGGCCGCAGCCGCCGCTTCTGATACCAGGCGACGCCCATCAAATCGAACATCCCGCGCCCAAGCCGGTTCCATACGCCGTATTTCGACGCGCCTGCGACGCGCGGGCGATGGTTTACAGGAACTTCCCTCGTTTTCACGCCGCCGCCATGAACGAGAATCGGCAGGAAACGATGCCAGCCGTTAAAAGGGAGAATGCCCGCCAACACCGAACGCTGGAACACGCGCAGCGAACAGCCGGTGTCGCGAAAGTCCACGCCCAGCGCGGTCTTGCGCATGGAACGCGCGATCCTCGAAGAAACGCGGCGCAGCCAGTTGTCCTGGCGATTGACCCTGATGCCGGAGACAAAGTCCGCGCTCTTCAGTTCGGCAAGCATCCCGGGCAAGTCGTCCGGATCATTCTGCAGATCGCCGTCGAGCGTGGCAATGATGCCGCCGGTGGTGGTTTGAACGCCGGTCCAGAGCGCGGCGCTTTGGCCGGCATTACGCGCATGGCGCACGCCGCGCACCCGGGGGTCAAGCCGATGCGCCTCCTGGATTCTGTCCCAGGTTTTGTCGCGGCTGGCGTCATCCACGAAAACCAACTCAAACGCACGCGGTTCCTTGTCCAGGGCCCTGGCGATCTCGCGCGCCAGCGGCAGGATGTTGTCCTCTTCGTCGAAAACAGGAACGATGATCGAGATGTCAACGGGCACGAACGCAAGCGTAACCGTTCAATGTTCAAGGTTCAAAGTTCAAAGTGCGCGGTTGGCAGGACAGGCGTCCCGCCTGTCAGGATAGAGCCAGTGGGGCAGGCGTCCCGCCAGTTGTGTTCGGTAGAAGATTTGCTTTGAGCGCGCAACCGCGTTTTCTCTCCCTCTCCTCCTCGAAAAAGGAGGAGAGGGCCGGGGAGAGGAGGCGCTTTTTATCAATTTCCCCTCTCTCCGACTCTCTCCCCGCTCGTTCCTCTCGGGGACAGAGAGGCAAAACGCCGCAAGCGTTTTGCGTGCCGAACACAACAGGCGTCCCGCCTGCCGTTGGGATTGCGCCACTACGGAGCCGCCGACTTTCATCGAAGCGTATTCAGATAGGCGAACAGGTCGGTCACGTCTTGCGGCTTCAACCCTTCCAGCAAACCTTCGGGCATCATCGAGAGCCGGGTGAAGGCGGCGCGCTTGACATTGCTGCGCGGGACACGCAGGTCTTCGCTGTTGGGTTGGCGCAGCACGATCGCGTTGTCGTCCTGCGAAACCAACAAACCTTCCTGCACTTCAGCCTCGCGCGTTTCGACGCGAAAGCGTCGGTAGCCCGCTTCCATCGCCGCGTTCGGCGTGAGAATATTTCGCAGCAACGCCTCGACGCCGTTCGCGCCCGCGCCGTCGAGCACCGGGCCGATCTTCGCGCCCTGACCATGAACGCTGTGACACACGCCGCAAGTCGTGGTGAAGATTTGCCGACCGCGCGCCAGGTCGCCCGGTTTGTTCGCCAATTCGCGGAATTGCGCGAATTTCGCCTCGAGCGTCCTGGCTTCAGACTCGGTTTGCAACGGCGGTAGATCAGCCGTCTTCTCGATGCGCGCGTCACCGTGGAGGTTACCCCACCCTTCGCCCGCGCCGCGGTAAAGCAGGGCCGGCAACCCACTTTCCTGCGCGGAACCCGTGTTGGGCCGGGCAGGCGGGACGCCCGCCTCACTTTCGAGGATGACATTCGCCGTTGCGCGGATTTCATCGGACGATCGACAGATGGCCCAGACGCGAAACTCGGCCAGATCGCCGGCCGTGCCGCCGGCAGGATTCGAATAGCCCACCTTCAAATGCTCGAATGCGCGTTTTTCGACGGCCTGACTCGCCACATCGAGTTCGCCGTTCAGATACAGGCGAAATCGACCTTCCGCGTCGCGCGTGAAGGCGACATGGGTCCAGGTTTCGGGTGCGATGGGTTTGGATGCCATCACGATGTCATTGATCGCTCCAGCGACCCAGACACGGAAACGGCTGTCATGAAAATTCGCGTCGAGCGCGCTCGGAGCCGCGAGGATCGAGTCGTGGTTGCCGATGCCGGGATCGAGTTTCACCCAGCATTCGACGGTGAAGGGACCGCGCAGCGTTATGTCCGTATCCACGTAGTCATCGTCGCCGCCGTTGAGTCGAAGCAGCGGCTTTAAAAACGATCCCATGTCCGCAACCAGTTTTTTCACGAACGCGTCATCAGGCAGGACCGTGACAAGTTTGTCGAGCAGGTAACCGTCGATTTCGTCGCGCGCGATCGCCCCGCCGCCGACAGCAGCCATCAGTTGCTTCGCGCTGAACGCGGAACCGGCCAGACGATCCACCGCCGTCTTTCGCAGCGAAGGTGTCAGCGACGGCCAGACGTCGAGCAGCGCGGGAACCGCGGCGTCGGATTTGGCGGCGGCCAGCGCCGTAACCGCCTCGCGCCGGACGGCATCATCGGCGCTGATGGCGAACTGACGAAAGACATCCACGCGCGGCGAACCCGACTCTCGCAGCGCCCGGAGGGCGGCGACCCGTCGTTCCGCGCTGGCTCCGGCTCCGGTTGCGGCAGCAACCAGTTCGTTTTCCAGCCCCTGGAGGCGAAAACCGGTCGCGAGCTTCACGAGCAAGTCGAGATTCGCTTCGCTCGGATCGTTCTTCATCAGCGCGCGGATCGCGTCCCTGAGGAGAGGCGCGAGCGCGGCGTGGTCGGATAGGCGGCTGCGATTGTCGTAGAGCAATCGAAGAGCGGCGGCATTGGCCAGATTGGATTTGAGGACCGCATTCGCAGCGGGGTCGGTCGGCGCGGAAGCGATCAGCAGAAGTTCTTCGGAACCCGGACCGCGGCCGAGTTGGGGCAGGAGAGCGGCGAGGCGCCGGGCGCCTTCCGGACCGCCCACGGTGAGCGCGGCGAAGGCGCGCGGCGAAAGCAGGGCAGGCGATACGCTTGCGCGGCTATCGAGCCACGCGGTGACGAGCTTCGGTTGTTTTTCCAGAGCGACACGCGCAAGAAAAGCTTCGAACGAACCGAAGTAGTTTCGCCATTTCTCGTTCGATTCAGTCGGCGGAGATGAAGCAGTCTGCGCGAGAATTGCGATTATCTCATTGGCTGAACCGGTCTTTTGGAAACTCGCCTCGTCGAGCAACGACGCCAGCAAACGGATCGCCTCCTGGCGGACCAATCGGTCAGGATCGTCCAGACCGCGCCGGGCTAGCACCAGGCGGGATCCACTTGGCAGGCGGGACGCCTGCCCCACTTGGTCCCGCGCCACGCGCAGCGCTTCTTTGCGGACGGCGCGGTGATTTGCGCCGAGAAGCTTTTCCAGGTGCGCCCATTTCACTTTGCCCAGACCTTCGAGGCACCAAAGCGCCCGAATGCGCAGATCGTTCGGCTGCGCGTCGTCGCTCACGATTTTGCCGAGCGTTGGCGCGAGCGAGAGCGCGCGGCGGTCCACGATTTCCTGCCACGCGGCATTGACTTCCCACGTGTTTGCGGCGCGGAGATGGGCCAGGAGTTCCTTGTCCGGCGCCTGATAGAGATTGGGCACGTTGACACGGGGCGTCTGGGATTCGTGACGCACGCGCCAGATGCGGCCGCGCGTCTTGTCGCGCTCGGGATGATTGCGCGGCACTTCGTTGTGGGAAATGATCTTGTTATACCAGTCCACGATATAGAGGCAGCCATCGGGACCGAATTGAATCGCGACCGGCCGGAACCAGGGGTCGCCGCATTGGATAAAGTCGGGAAGATGCTCGAGGCGCCAGCCGTTGGCAGAGCGGTTCGTTAAAGCATTGAGCCGTTGAACCGTTGAACCGTTGGACCGTTGGACCGTTGATGCGGACGCCGGGTCAATGCCCCGGTACAGGCGAATTGCCTGGATTTTGCCTGTAATGGGATTGGCGACGTAGAAGATGTCGCGGTACGCGCCCGGAAAACTGTCGCTGCCTTCGCTCAACGCGAGCCCGCTGAGCCCGGTGCCGCCCATCTCCCTTTCGCCCAGCTTCGGGAACGGTGGCGCATAGGACCGCGGCACATCATCGCCGCAGAGCGGATACGACGCGCCTTCAAGGAACGGCATCATCGGCCAGCCCTGATCGTTGGCCTCCTGGATGAAAATTTCGCCGA
>DASPXS010000311.1:0-17659 GCA_035637175.1 Haliangiales bacterium
ACGCGCTCGCCGCCATGCCGTTCTCCGCGACCCTCGGCCTGGGGTCCATCGCGTGCGAATGCCTGAGCGGCCTGGTGCTCAACCTGAACGGCAACGCCATCACCTTGTCGAGCGATTTATGGGCGCGTGGCGTGCGCGACGCCAGATCGTTGAGGAATGAAATCGAGTCCAGTCGCGGCAGGAAAACATATACGTTCGGGGTCGTTTTCCGCTATTCCTCGCACAACTTTCTGCTGCGCCAGTGGCTCGCCGCCGGCGGCATCGACCCGGACAGGGACGTGCGCATCGTGGTCGTGCCCGCGCCGTCGATGTTTGAGAATCTCAAGTCCGGCAATCTGGACGGTTACTGCGTGGGCGAGCCGTGGAACTCGGTCGCGGTGCAGTCGGGCGCGGGCTGGTGCGCCGCCACCAGCGCGCAACTGGCGCCGTTCCATCCGGAAAAAGTCCTGATGGTGCGTCGCCAATTTGCCGAAGAACACGAACGGGAACATCTGGCGCTCATTGCCGCATTGATCGAAGCCTGCGCCTACTGCGACCGCCCGGAGAACCGGGAACAGGTCGTCGAAACCCTCGCCTATCCGAAATACGTCAACAGCAACGCCGAGTCATTGCGCAGCAGTCTGGCCGGCCCTTTTCACTTCGGCTATGGGCGGTCCGCCCTGCTGCCCGATTTTCACGTTTTCGCCCGCGGCGACGCCAACGAACCGACCACGGAAAAGGCGGCGTGGGTGCTCCGCAATCTTCGGAGCGCGGGGCTCCTCAAAAACAAGTCTCCGCTCCAGGCCGAACAGGCGGCGGAGGTTTTCCGCGCCGACATTTTTCACCAGGCTCAACAACTCATGAGGGATACCAGAAAAAATGAAATCGAGAAAGCTTCCGACCTCATTGTCGCCTAGGCTCAGCCGCCGGACATTCCTTGGTTGGTCTCTCAAAGGCCTTGGCGCCGGCGCTCTGCTCGGCGGCCTGCCGCGCGGCTGGGTCGGCAGCGTTTACGCCAGCGACGCGCCGGAGACACCCCGGATGCGTTTCGGCATGATCGCATTGACCGATTGCTCGCCCATTGTCATCGCGCACGAGAAGGGGTTCTTCAAAAAATTCGGCATCGAGTCCACGGTTGCCAAAGGCGCCAACTGGGCCGCCATTCGCGACTCGCTCTCCAGCGGCGACAATCAAGGCACGCACATGTTGATCGGCATGCCGATCGCCTCGACCATGGGTCTGCTCGGCTCGCCCAAGAAGCCGATGATCATACCGTGGCTGCTGAACCGCAACGGCCAGGCGATCAGCCTGGCCAACAAGTTCAAGGGACAGGTTCAATCCGACCCAAAGGCCCTGAAACCGTTTGTGGACAAGGCCAAGAAACTCGGCGAGCCGCTCACTTTCGCAATGACCTTTCCGCCGGGCACACACGCCATGTGGACGCGCTATTATCTGGGCGCCGGCGGCATCAACCCGGACAAGGACGTTTCGCTCATCGTCATTCCGCCGGCCCAGATGGTGGCCAACATGAAAATCGGGAAGATGGACGGCTTCTGCGTGGGCGAACCGTGGAACGCCCGGTTGATTGCCGACGGGATCGGCTTCACCTCGATCACCACCCAAGACCTCTGGCCGGACCATCCGGAAAAGGTCTGCGCCTTTACCGCCGAGTTCGCCGAGAAAAATCCGAAGACGGTCAAAGCCTGCCTTAAGGCGCTGCAGGAAGCGAGCGCGTGGCTGGATAATCTGGAAAACCGTCCGGAACAGTGTGAAATCGTCAGCCGGCCGACGTATATCAATTGTGACAAGGAGATCATCCTCGGCCGACTGCTCGGCAATTACAATTACGGCGATGACCGGACCAAGAAGGACGATCACTACATGATCTTCAATCAGCGCAACTGCAACTATCCGCAGCCGAAATATTGCAAGTGGTGGCTCAGCCAGTTCCGCCGCTGGGGCATGGTCTCCGGTCCGCCCGATTACGACAGTGTGGCGAAGCAGGTCATGCGTCCGGACATTTATGAAGAGGCGATGAAGGAGATCAATTACACCCATGGCGGCGCCGACAACAAGCGGGAAACGCTCTTTGACGGTTTCACTTTCGATCCGGCGAGCCCGGAGGAATACGCCAAAGGATTTCCGGTCCATAATTTGAAGGGTTGACCCCGCGCTGCCCTTTTCCAACAGGTCCCAGCCTTGTAAAGAATTTTGTGAATGCCCGCCGAAACATCGAACCTCCAGCCTCGAACATCGAAATCCGAACGAGGGTGGCGCCACGCCAGGCCTTCGAATTTGGAAGTTCGATTTTCTGCGCTCAACGTTCGCTATTCGATATTTGTTACGCCGTTTCGATTGCGGCGGTGCCGCCCGCAGACGCTGTCCACAGAACACCATGACCCGCTCCAACAAAACCGGTCTTTGGCTGCTCGCCTTGCGCCAATGGCGTGTCTGGCGCCGCGCGCTGACGTTGGGATTGAGCATCGGGGTTTTTCAGGCGCTCATCAATCAGGGCGACCATTGGCTGCGGCGGGAGTGGGACGGCGCGCTGATCGCCAAGACCATCATCTCGCCGCTGGTCACCATTTCCGTCGCCTTGATTTCGGCGGCGCAGACGGTCGTCGAGGAACAGAAAGCGATTCAATAGAATGAAAGACTCGAAATTCAAATTTGACTGGCTCCTCCTGCCGTTGGTTGGCGTGGCGATTGTGATCGGAGTCTGGAGCCTCTCCAGTGCGACCTGGGCCAAAGAACTGCCCTCGCCGCTGAAGACCTGGACCGCCAGCAAGGAATACATTCTCAAGCCCTTTGAGAAGCGTGGTGAAATGGACCAGGGTATCCTGCGTTTCACCTGGTATTCGCTCACGCTGGTGGCCAAGGGATACTTCCTGGCGCTGTTGATCGGCACGCCCATCGGCTTCTGCCTCGGACTCTCGAAGACGTTCACCAGTACCTTCGACCCGATCATCCAGGTGCTGCGGCCGGTGTCACCGCTGGCCTGGCTGCCGCTAGGCCTGGTGCTGTTCCTCGGCGCCGGCAAGCAGGCGAGTGAACTCGGCGCGCTGTTCACCATCGCCGTGTGCGCCATGTGGCCCACCGTGTTGAACACCGCGGTTGGCGTGCGCGCCGTTCCACAGGATTATCTCAACGTCGCCAAAGTCCTGAAGCTCTCCCGCACCAAAACGCTTTTCAAAGTGCTGATTCCCGCGACGCTCCCCTACATATTCACCGGCTTTCGGCTCAGCCTCGGCATCGCGTGGTTGGTGATTGTCGCCGCCGAAATGCTCACCGGGCGGCCCGGTGTAGGCGGTTTCCTTTGGCAGGAATACAACGCGCTGATTTACGAGCACATCATCCTGTGCATCATCACGATCGGCGTCGTCGGTTTCGTCCTGGACCGCTTGATGAGCCTGGCGGAGAAACGATTCAAAACGGCGTGAATAGATTTATGCCGTTTCTGGAGCTCAAAAACGTCTCAAAAGGCTTCGGCCCGAACGGCTCTCGCAGCGAGGTGCTCAAGGACATCAACCTGGCCATCGAAAAAGGCGAATTCGTCGCCATCGTCGGATTCTCCGGCGCCGGGAAGACCACGCTGATCAGCCTCGTTGCCGGGCTGCTGAAACCGGATACCGGCTCCGTGACTCTCAACGACCTGGAGATCACTGAGCCGGGGCCGGATCGCGGCATCGTTTTCCAGAACTATTCCCTGCTCCCGTGGCTGACGGTTTACGAAAACATTTACCTGGCGGCCAACCAGGTTTTTCCCAACTGGACAGCCGCGAAAAAACAGCAACATGTCGAACGACACATCGCCATGGTCAACCTGACGCCGGCCCGCGAAAAACGCCCCGGCGAACTTTCCGGCGGCATGCGCCAACGCGTCAGTGTGGCCCGCGCCCTGGCCATGGACCCGCAGATTCTCCTCCTCGACGAACCGCTCAGCGCGCTGGATGCGCTCACGCGCGCGACCTTGCAGGATGAAATCTCCCGCATCTGGCAGGAGAACCGGAAGACCGTCGTGCTCATCACCAATGATCCCGATGAAGGGATTTACCTGGCCGATCGCATTATCCCGCTCAGTTCCGGTCCGGGTGCAACTCTTGGCCCTTCCATCCGGATCGACCTCCCGCGCCCGCGCGACCGCAAGGCGCTCAATCACCATCGGCGATTCAAGGAAATCCGGCGCGAGCTGATCGAATTCCTCCTGTATTCGAAGGGGAACCACCATGCGTCAGTGACGAAGAAACTGGTCTTACCTGACCTCCAGCCGGAGGACCTGAACGCGCCGCGCGCGATGCTGGGCGGCCGGCGCCGTCCCATCCGGCGGAGCGAGATAAAGCGCGAAACCGTGGAAGTGGAAACAAATGTCTGACTACGTCGAACTGAGCAACCTTGGCAAAATCTACCCGACCCCGAACGGGCCGGCGGTGATCATCCGGGACTTCAATCTCAAGATCAGAAAAGGCGAATTTGTCGCGCTCATCGGCCACTCCGGTTGCGGCAAGAGCACGGTGCTCTCCATGCTGGCCGGGCTGAACGATATCAGCGGCGGCGGCATCATTCTTGCCGGCAAGGAACTCGCCGGCGCCGGCCCCGACCGGGGCGTCGTCTTCCAGTCGCCCTGCCTGCTGCCATGGCTGACCGCCTTCCAAAACGTGATGCTCGGTGTAAACCAGGTCTTTTACACCGCCAGCAAAGAGGAGCGCCGCCAGATTGCCGAGTATTACCTGACGGTCGTCGGTCTGGGAGCTGCCCTGCACAAACGGCCGGCGGAACTCTCCCAGGGCATGCGCCAGCGCGTCGGCATTGCCCGCGCGTTCGCCCTGTCGCCCAAGATGCTTTTGCTCGACGAACCGTTCGGCATGCTCGACACCCTCACCCGTTTCGAGTTGCAACAGGTCCTCATGGCCCTCTGGCAACGCAATCACATCACCGCGTTCATGGTTACGCATGACGTGGACGAGGCGCTGTTCCTCGCGGATCGGATCGTCATGATGACCAACGGTCCCGAAGCGGAGGTCGGCGACGTGCTCCAAGTTCCGTTCCCGCGGCCGCGGGATCGCAAATCGGTGATGGAACATCCACGTTATTACGAGTGCCGTGAGTACCTGATCACCTTCCTCGAGGAACGCGCGGACCGCCAACACCAGACCGCGGCGCAGTCGTCCTCCCCGCCCTCCGTGCCCGGTGCCACGGCCGCGCACCGGCGTCCGAAAAACTGCGGCACGGTCGAACCGGGAGCACTGGCGATCGCCATGTCGCAAATCGGCTGATGGCACGGTCCATGTCCATCGCTTCCGAAACCGGAATTCCCCTCGTGCCCGTGATTTCGAGAGCATGCACGACCACGCCCGACTGAACTCTGTCCGATGAAAAACACCAAACTCAACATGACCAACCTCCCCACGCACCTGCCCCAAACCCTGGCCGCCGCCGCGCTGGTCCTGGGCGCCACCGAAGCCGCCCGGGCCCAATACGCGCCGCCCCCGCCGCTGCAACCGTTCCCCGGCTTCCTCAACGAGTGGATGCGCAAACAGGATCCTTATCTGGCCAACTGGGACATCAGCGGGGCGGCGCGATTCCGCTACGAGGTAAAGGAGAACGCCGGATTTACCGCGGCAGGGTCCGGAGCCGATTTCCGCAAGGGCGGTGTGGACAATGATAATTCGTATTTCATGAACAAGGTGCTGGCTCGCGTCGGTTACACCGCTAAATGGTGGTCGGTCCTGGTTGAAGGTCGCAACAGCGGCACCACTGGCGACGAGCGCAATCCCAACGCCGAGTCGGACGGACCGGTGGAATTGCACCAGGCCTGGTTCACTCTCGGCAACCACAAAGAATTCCCGGTTTCGCTCAAGATCGGACGTCAGGAGTTGAGTTATGGCGACGAACGCCTCGTCGGTGCGTTCGCCTGGAACAATATTGGCCGCGTGTTCGATGCCGCCAAGGTGCGCTGGCAGAACCGTTGGTTCAACGTCGAGGCCTTCACCAGCCGGATCGTGTTGCCCGACGACAACAGCTTCAACATGGGAAATGACTACAACCTGTTTTCGGGCGCTTATTTCACCACCAAAATAATCCCCAAAAACACGGCCGAGTTCTATTTCTTCTCCCGCAATGACGGCCCCGGCAGCGCCACGGCCAACTCCGGGTCTTTTGCGCCCTTCCAGGTGCCCGCACCTTTCGCCCGCGACATCTACACGGTCGGTTTGCGTATGAAATCGACCCCCGGCGATCTCGGCAACTGGGATTACACCGTCGAAACCGCCGGCCAGTTGGGAAACTGGAAACCCGCCGCGGCCTCACTTCGGCAGGACCACCAGGCGTACATGGCAACCCTCAACGTGGGCTACACGTTCGCCGATACCTTCGGCGCCCCACGCATCGCCCTTGAATACGACTTCGCCAGCGGGGACAGCGACCCGAATGATAATACCCACGAGACGTTCGACAATCTTTACCCCACCAACCACAAGTTTTACGGATACATGGATCTCCTCTCGCTGCAGAACCTCCACGACGTTCGCCCCATCATCACGCTGAAACCGCACCCGAGGGTCTCGGTGGCGCTCGAAGGGAATTTCTTCTGGCTCGCCGACACCCACGACCGCGCTTACAACGTCGCCGGACTGCCGCGCGGCGGTACCGCTCCGACCCCAGGCACCGGTTACGGCATCAACCCGAACTACGACAGCTATCTTGGCAGCGAGGTCGATTTGCTGGCCGGAGTCATCGTGACGAAATTCGCGTCGATCGAAGCCGGCTACGGCCATTTCTTCCGCGGCAATTACATCAAGCAATCCTGGTCCGCCATCGGCTCCCAGGATGCCGATTGGCTCTATCTCCAAACCCTGGTCCGCTTCTGATCCGCTGACCCAGAGTCTGGCCGTGTACAAAAGGTGTCTCAGCTGAGACAATAATTGTACCCGGTCTTCGGCTACTCTGCCCCTCCCTTACCTCCAATTTCCTGCTCCCCTTTCCCCCGGGCTCGGGCTATAACCCCGCCCATGAGCCCTCTCGCCGTCCGCGCCGCTGTCGCCATTGCCATCGCCCTTGCGCCTTCCCTGGCCTGCGCCGCCGAAATAAAATTTTCCAACCAAATCTTCACTGTCCCGGACGGTTTTGAAGTCGAGCTGGTGGCCGGCCCGCCGCTGGTCGAGCGGCCGGTCAGCGCCGGTTTTGATGACCAGGGCCGGCTCTACGTCACCGACTCATCCGGTTCGAACGACAAACCGGACAAGCAGATCTCGAATCCCACGCATCGCGTTCTCCGCCTTGAAGACACCGACGGTGACGGGCGCTTCGACAAGTCGATCGTGTTCGCCGACAAGGTGATGTTTCCCCAAGGCTGCCTTTGGTATGACCGCTCCGTCTATGTCGCCGGCCCGCCGAGCATTTGGAAATTCACCGACACCGATGACGACGGCATTGCGGACCAGCGCGAGGAGTGGTTCAAAGGCGTCACGCTTACGGGTTGCGCCAACGACATTCACGGACCTTACCTCGGCCCGGACGGCTACCTCTACTGGACGAAGGGCGCTTTTGCCGAGCAAACTCACACCCTCGGCAATGGCCGCAAACTCAACGACCGGGCCGCCCACATTTACCGGGCCCGGCCCGACGGCTCGGACCTCGACGTCATCATGTCTGGCGGCATGGATAACCCGGTCGAAGTTGCCTTCACCGCCGAAGGCGAAGCCATTTTCACCAGCACGTTCATTGACTTCAGCCAGCCCGGTTTCCGTGACGGAATCGCCCACGCGGTTTACGGCGGAGTCTTCGGCAAACAGAACGACGTGCTCGAAGATGGCCGCGTCAAACGCACCGGCCCGGACCTCTTGCATCCGTTCTATGAGGCCGGCAACGCTGCCGAATGCGCTCTGTGCCGCTACGAAAGCGACGTGTTCGGCGCCGATTATCGCGACAATTTCTTCGCCACCGCTTTCAATCTGCACAAGGTCACCCGCCACATCCTCCGTCCAAGCGGCGCGACCTACGCCAGCACCGACAGCGATTTCCTCGTCTCGGACAACACCGACTTTCATCCCACCGACGTGCTGGAAGACCCCGATGGCAGTCTGGTCGTGGTGGACACCGGCGGCTGGTACAAGCTCTGTTGCCCCAGCTCGCAGCTTGCCAAGCCGGATGTGCTGGGCGCGATTTACCGCATCCGCCGCAAAGGCGCGCCGAAAGTGGATGACCCAAGCGGCTTGAAAATCAATTGGGCCAAATCAGGTCCGTTCGAGCAGGCAAAATTGTTGGATGACCACCGTCCTTACGTGGTCAAACGCGCGGTTCATCAACTCGCCCAGCGCAAAAACGAATCTATTCCCGCGCTTACTGAGACAATGAAACATTCCCATTCGGCGGACGCCCGGCGGAATGCCGTTTGGGCGCTCACGCAAATGGATGGCCCCAAAGCCCGCCAGGCGGTTTACGCTGCATTTCCAGCCGCAGGCAGATCTGCGCCGCAACCCGACGACTCTTTATTGCAGACCGCGATTCATTCCATTGGCCTCTGGCGGGACAAGGATGCGGTGAACGCTCCTTTTGCTGATTCGTTTTATGCACTCGTCGGGCTTTCGGATGCGACAGGAAGCCCGAACCCTTCGGTGCAAAGAGCGGCGGTTGAAGCGTTGGGAAGAATTGGAGTGAAAGAACCAGCAACTCGGTTCCTGCTTCGAATGCCCGAAGGGCGGTCTCCCGACCCGGTCCTCGAGCACGCGCTCATTTACGCGCTTGTGGAAATTGGCGATTACGCGGCAACCGCAAAGGGACTCGACTCCGACAATCCGCGCACCAAGCGCGCTGCCCTCGTCGCCCTCGACCAGATGGACGGCAGCGACCTCAAGGCATCCGATGTCCTGCCGTTTCTCAGCGCCTCCGACCAACGCCTGCGCGCCGCTGCCAACTGGGTGGTCGGCCATCATCCCGACTGGGGCGGCGCCCTCGCCGGATTTTTCCGCGAACGGTTGACGATAAAAAATCTCCCCGACGCCGAGCGCGACGCGTTGGAACATCAGTTGGCGCAATTGGCGCGCAACCCCGCGATTCAGGAGCTGTTGGGCGAGATTTCAGCCGATAACGCCAGCCCCAATGAAATTCGCCTCGTCGCCCTCCATGCCATGGCGCAAGCGTCACTCAAAGAGACGCCCGGGCCCTGGACCAATGCGCTGCCACGCGCGCTCGCAGAGGCCGAGGACACGATCGTGCAAGCCGCCATCGCCGTCGTTCGCGTGTTGCCGGCCGCGAAAACCAACGCGTTCGATTTCTCCTCCCATCTGCTTCACGTCGGACGCGATGCCTCGCGCGCGTCCGATCTGCGTCTGGACGCGCTGGCCGCACTGCGCGCCGGGCTGGCGTCGGTCGAGCCCGACTTGTTCGCCTTTCTCCGGGTCGGCCTCGACTCCGCCAAACCGCCGATGACGCGCAGCGCAGCGGCCACGGTAATCGGCCGGGCGAAACTGAGCGAAGATCAACTCATCGAGTTGACCGACGCAGTCAAGATGGTCGGGCCGTTGGAAGTTTCCAACCTGCTGGGCGCGTTTGACCACACCACCAACGAAGCGGTCGGCCTCAAACTCGTCGTCGCGCTCAAGGAATCAAAGGGGTTCTCCGGTCTGCGGGCGGATCAGTTGAAACCGAGGCTCGAAAAGTTCCCGGCGCGGGTTCAGGAGCAGGGCAAGGAGTTGCTGGCGAAGCTGAATGTCGATGCGGAAAAACAAAAGGCCCACCTGGAGGAACTCCTCGCGTCGTTGCCAAAAGGAGACATTCGCCGCGGTCAAGCTATCTTCAACAGCCTGAAGACTGCCTGTTCCACCTGCCACGCGATCGGCTATCTTGGCGGCCACGTGGGTCCCGATCTCACCAGCATTGGTCAGGCCCGAACGGAACGTGATCTGCTGGAGTCAATCGTTTATCCGAGCGCCAGTTTCGTGCGCAGTTACGAGCCGATCATCGTGGTGACGAAATCCGGCGACGAGTATAGCGGCGTGGTCCGCCGCGACGCCCCGGATGAAGTCCTCCTGGCGACTGGCCCGAACACGGAAATGCGGATCGCGCGGCCGGATATTGCTGAGGTGCGCCCCGGGACAGTTTCCGTCATGCCCGCCGGACTGGATGAACAGTTCAGCCGCCAGGAACTCTCCGACCTGGTCGCCTTCCTGAAAGGGACCAAGTGACCCAAAGGGGTCGGTCAATAGTATTGTGCCTTTTTTGCGATTTGCTTCCCCGCTGGAACAACTGCCCCACTGTTGCAGCCGCATCCAGTGCAGCGATCACGGAAGTTATCAATACTATCGACCGACCCCTTGCTGCTCAGGGTGGTCCCAACCGGTAGAATTTGTTTCCGGTCGCTGGAATGGTGACGGTGACCGGACTAATCGCACCGCCTGGCACATTCGTCCACGTTGGATTGCCAAGGTCGCTGTTCTCCTGAAGAACAAACCCACTCGCCGACCAGGAGAACATCAATTGGCTGCCCGATCGGTTGCTCGCGAGTGTCGGTCGCTGAAGAGCCGGGTTCATCACTTGCGCGACTTCCGCCGCCGTGAGCACCCGATTATAGAACTGAACGTCATCCAGGTAACCGTCGAACCGCCGCCAGAAGGCGGCGGGCGATTTGCCCAGTGCGATTGCCTGGGCAGGATCCCAGGACCAAGGTCCGGAGTTGGCTTTCGACCCGCTCAGTTGGCCGTCCACATAGATCCGCGTACTGCCGTTGACCCCCTGATCGTAAACGTAAGCGATGTGATGCCACTGATCGTCGTTCACCGTGTTCGTCGTGGCAAAGGAATTGATGTTGAACCCGGCCTCGCGCGCCTGCACAAACAAGGTGCCGTTGTCCTCCATTACGATCACATCGCCCCGGTCCGTGCGGCGGTCAAACAGAATGGCGCCGAAGGCACCGGCCCCGCCGGTGCCTGGTGATTTCATCCAAAAAGCAATCGCCCCTTTGCTCGAATCGAAGTCGGAATGCGAAGGAATGACGATTTGACCACCCAGATTCGCTGAGGCGAACTGCATGACGCCGGTGCGTCCCGTCACGTCCGCGACCCATGTCGCCAGGAGGTTCGTGCCGGGATGCTCACCGCCAGGGGCCGTGTCCACGATCACATTGTTTACAGGCGTGGCGTCAAAGTTGTATCGGGCGACCTGGCTTTGTTCGAGTGTCGGTCGTGGATTGATGACCAACATCGCCGGATTGCTCGTGGCCTGCGCCAGCGCGTTACTGGCGATCGCAGTGTAAGTGCCGGCGTTGATGGATTGGACGTTCGTCAGGATCAGCGTGTCGGTTGTTACGCCGGAAATGTCGTTGGTGCCGAACTTCCATCGGTAGGACGCAGCCAGGTTCGCCCGGGCGGTGAGCGTAACGTCATCCCCGACGAAAACGGTCTGGGTTTCCGGCTGGACATCGAATTTGAGTGTAGGCGGAACACCGATCTCTATGACTTCCGCCGTCGTCAGGGCGCGGTTGTAAAACCGCACCTCATCCAACGTTCCATCGAAGCCGTACCAAAAGGGATCGTCCGACAGGCCCAATTCGATCGGTTGGCTCGGCGGCCAGGCCCACGGCGCCGAATTGGTTCTCGAACCGCTGACTGCGCCGTCGATGTACACTGTTATTCCGCCGCCGCCGGATTGGTCATAAACGTAGGCCACGTGATGCCATTGGCCGTCGTTGACCGTGCCTTGCGTCGAAAAAGAGTTGACTCCTGCTCCGCCGCCCTGGGCCTGGACGAAAATTGTTCCGTCATCCGTCATAGCGATAACGTCGCCATTTCCACCGGTGCGCCGGTCAAACAGGATCGAACCAAAGTCACCCAACCCGACGTTCCCGGTGGACTTCATCCAGAAAGCAATCGTTCCCGACGAAACGTTGAAATCGGAATGCGCCGCCACGGCGATCTGGGTGAAGCTGGGCGGAGCGAACCTCATAAGACCATTGCGGCCGCCTTCCGCCGGCACCCAGTCTGCGCCGCGATTGGTTCCGGGATTGCCGCCCGACGCACTGCTGTCCACCACAACGTTGTTGACTGGCGCTGCGTCAAAGTTCAACCGAACCACGAGCGAACCGTCGGTCACAGGATTTCCGGCGAAAGTCGCCGCAATTTCCGATACTGTTAGCATCCGGTCATGGACCATGAAGTCGTCCATCACGCCGTCATACACCTTCCAGTACGAATCGTCCGAGCTGCCCAGTTTGATCGGTTGGTCCGCGGGCCATCCCCAGGCTTTGCTGTTGGGCTGGGTGGTATCCAGCACGCCATCGATGAAGATGGAAATGGAGCCGGAAGCCGATTGATCATAGACGTAGGCAATGTGGTGCCACTGACCATCGTTGACCATGAAATTGCTCGAGAACGTATTGGCGTTTTGGTCGGCGTCTCGCGCCTGAACAAAAATCGTTCCATCGTCAACGAGGGCGATCAAATCTCCGCGGCTCGTGCGCCGGTCGAACAAAATCGCGGCAAAATCTCCGCGCCCCGAATTTCCCGAGGATTTCATCCAGAAGGAAATCGTGCCCGTCGTGGAATTCAATGCCGCGTTGGTGGCCACGGTAATCCGATCGGAGTACTGTCCCGTAAACTGCGCCACACCATTACGCGTGCCTTCGCTGGAGAGCCAAACCGTGTTAAGGTTCGTTCCAGGATGGCCCGCGGCGGGGCTGGTATCCACAATAACGTTGGCGACCGGGGCCGCGTCGAAGTTGAAGCGCAACACCAACGAGTTGTCGATGATGTCCGCAAGGACGGTAGTCGAGGCGCCAAAGATCATCAGCAGCCCCGCAGAAAATGAACACAGAGTTTTCATGCCGGAGAGTTATGAACGAGAAGATTGGCCTGCGCAAGTCGAACAAAGGGGTCGCAAAGGGTCGGCAAAGGGGTCGGTCAATAGTATCGTTCCTTTTGTACGATCTGTTTCCTCGATAGAACAACTGCTTGACTGTTGCAACCGGCTCCCGCCCATCCAGGCCGCCGACCGGAAGTTATCATTACTATTGACCGACCCCTTACCTTCAGGTGATCCGCGCCTCTTCCAGATCGAGTTCGTGCTGGAGTTTGTGCAGTAATTCGTCGGCGACCTCGCCGCGGTGGCGGAGTTCCAACAGTTTTCGGCGTTCGGCGGCCAGAGCCTCCCGCCGCAGCCGGCGGCCGGCCACCAACTCCTCTCTTCGGCTGCTCCAGCCCAGCACGTGGGCCTGTTCGTCGGTCAGGTGCGCGATGCGATTTTCATATTTTACGCGCAAGGCGTTGATGGCGGATTCCGGAAGTTTTGCTTCTTGCGCCAATTGAGCAATGCGGAACTGCGCGGCCTCCGCCAGCGCCAGCCGCGTTTTGATTTCCTCCTTTTCTTCGTGGCGGTCCGGCCGGACACCCAGCCATTTGATGAGCGGCCCCAATGTCAGCCCCTGGCCCACCAAGGTCCCCAGAATGACCGCAAATGTCAGGAACACCACCAGGTCGCGTCCGGGAAAGCGTTCGCCCTGGGTGGTCAGTGCAGGCAACGCGAGCGCGGCCGCCAGTGAAACCACGCCCCGCATGCCGCTCCACCCCACGATCAACACGTTGCGCCAACCCGGATCGGATTCCGTCTCGCGAATGCGTCGGCTGAACCAACGCGGCAGATAAGCGCCGGGAAAAACCCAGATTGGACGGACAAGCATCACAACCAGACAGGTCGCCGCCGCGTATCCCAGCAGGGTCGGAACGGTATAGCTGGAGAGATTGGCCCGGATGGACGGAAGTTGCAGACCGATCAACAGAAAGACAATGCTGTTCAGCAGAAAGACGAGCATGTCCCAGAACGCGCCCGCCTGGAGCCGCGTCGATGCGTTGAGCATTTGCGGCGCCCGTCGGCCCAGGTAAAGACCGCTGGTGACCGCCGTGAGAACACCTGAGACGTGCAGTCGTTCGGCAGCCAGGTAACCAACGTACGGAACCAAGAGAGAAAAGGTAATCAGGACCGCCTCATCTTTGACCCGCTCAAAAACACGGGCGCTGCCCCACCCCACCATCCAGCCCAGGGCCACGCCGCCCGCCGCAACCAGGACGAAGTGCAGACCGGCCTGCGCCAGCGAGAACGTCCCGGTCAACACCGCGGCCACGGCGAATTTGTAAGCGACCAGTCCGGTTGCGTCATTGACCAGGCTCTCGCCTTCCAACACGGCAACGACGCGGCGCGGCAGACTGAAGCGTTCGGCGATGGCGCTCGCCGCCACCGCATCCGGCGGAGAAACAATGGCGCCGAGAACGAAGCCGGAGGCCAGGGGCAGCCCCATCAACGCGTGCGCCGCGAAGGCCACCGCCGTGGTGGTGAACAGCACCAAGCCGACGGCCAACAGAAAAATCGGCCGGCGATATTTACAGAACTCGCGCCACGGCGTCATCCAGGCCTGCGCGTACAGCAAGGGCGGCAAGAAAATCAACAAGGCCAATTCAGGACTCAGGCGGACTGACGGCAGGCCGGGAACGAAACTGATGGCGAGTCCACCCAGCACCAGCAGGATGGGATAAGGAATGGTCAACCGTTGCGCGAGCAACGCCAGCGCCGCGACCGACGCGAGCAACAATACCAGGATTTCCGCGGTGTCCATGCGCGCCGACTATTTTCTCCCGGCAAATCCGGTCTGATGTTTTTCGCCCCATTCGCACATCGGTTCGGGAAGCGGGTTCCATTTGCCGCCGATGACCGTGACCGCCGCCGCCACTTCAAGATTGGTTAAATTGATATTCATGGTTTCCTTTTGGACACTTGAAACAGTGCCTGCTTGTCGAAACGCGCTCCTGAGTTAGTCTTTGTGGCACAACCGGGCAAATAAAAAAACAGACCGGAGAGAATATGAATATTGCAATCATCGGAGCAGGCAACGTTGGCGGAACGCTTGGCTCGCGCTGGGCGAAGAAGGGACACGCTGTCACGTTTGGCGTGAGGAATCCCGGCGAGCAAAAGCTGAAGAGGCTGTTAAGCGGGGCGGGCAACAACGCGCGGGCAGCCACCATCGGCGAAGCGGTCAAAGACGCGCCGGTGGTCGTCCTGGCAACGCTCTGGGAAGTCGGCAGAGGGGTCGGTCAATCGGCAGAGGGGTCGGTCAATAGTATCGTGACTTTTGTACGATTTGCCTGCATCGATAGAACAACTGCTCCCCTGTTGCAACCGGCCCGCAAACCAGGCCAGCGATCACGGAAGTTATCAATACTATTGACCGACCCCTCAGCGCTGTTCGCCGGCGCGGCTACGGTCTCGATGCCATCGCCACAGCACCCACGCGCAGGCTCCCGCCATCCCCGTCCAGCCGATGATATTCACCGCCGCGGCGATGCGCGTGTCGTAATCCAAAACGTGCCAGCGACTGAATATAGTGTTCCAATCGTGGTCCCCGCCGCCAACGAGCGGGAGTTGTTGCGCCCGCGCGTCCGCCATGTAGCGCGCGATATTCAGCCAGTTCTCGAAGAACCAGATCGCTGAACCTGCCAAGGACAGCGGTTGATCTTTCCGCCAGAATGAAACCGCCAGAACCACCGGGAAAACCAGTTGCCCGATGGTGCCGCCATAAGGCTCGAGTCGGCTGCTAAACAGGCCAACGATCGGATGACCGGCCTCATGAAACAACAAGTTGGCGTGGTCAATCAGGAAGACGAACCCGCTCCCCGACGCGAAGACAAGCAAACAAAAAAGTGCCACGCCGACGACAAAGCCAATCAACTTGTTTGTCGTCACGACTTCCCATTCTTTGTGGCTCATAGACAACTCCGCCCGCCGGAGCCATGAATTACCGGCTCGCCGGCACGAACTTCACACAAACCGGCGCCCCGACTTCGATGCTGCTGCCCGCCGGCGTCAATCGGCCATTGTTCTGGTCGATCCGAAACACAATGACGGTGTCGGAATCCTGGTTGGCGGCCAACAGGTACCGGCCGGTCGGGTCAACGCCGAAACTGCGCGGTGTCTTGCCCTGGGTCGAAACGTTCTCGACATAAGCAATCTTTCCAGTAGCGGCATCCATCGCGAACACGACGATGCTGTTGTGCCCGCGGTTCGAGCCATAGAGAAATTTTCCCGAAGGATGCGCTTCGACTTCTGCCGTGCTGTAATTCGGCTTCATCGTTTCGCCGTCCGGCAACGTGGAAAGGGTTTGCAGCTCTTTCAATTCGCCGCGCTCCGGGTCGTAGGAGAAGGCGGTGAGCGTGCATTTCATCTCGTTGATGACGTAGGCGTATCGGCCGTTGGGCGCGAACGCGAGGTGGCGCGGCCCGGAACCGGGCGCAACGGAAGCCGACGGCGGGTCGTTGGCGACGAGGGAACCG
This sequence comes from Haliangiales bacterium, assembly GCA_035637175.1. Taxonomy (GTDB): domain Bacteria; phylum Verrucomicrobiota; class Verrucomicrobiia; order Limisphaerales; family AV2; genus AV2. The sequence continues at coordinate 16,287 of DASPXS010000311.1, forward strand.
TTCGCCGGGTCAAACTTATACACCAATACCTTGTCGAGCCCCAGGTCGCATGCGAACGCGAAACGGTTCGCGGTATCGGTCGTAATGAAATGGGCGTGCGGCCCTTGTTGGCGCTGCGGATTCAAGCTGCCGCCGTGGTGTTGAATGAACGCGCTCGGGCCGTCCAGATTTCCATCCGGTTTGAGGGGCAGTGCCTCAACGCTGCCTCCGCCGTAGTTCGCCACCAGCACCGTCTTGCCGGCTTTATCCACCGCCAAATGGCAGGGACCATCGCCGCCGGAGGGTTGCTGGTTCAACGGTGTGAGCCTACCCGTGCGCGAATCAATCACGAAGGCGCTCACCGCTCCGCTCTTTTTGCCGGCAAACTCACCGATCTCGTTCGCAGCATAGAGGAAGCGGTGACCGGGATGGATGGCGAGGAAACTCGGGTTGACCGTTTCGGCGGCCAGCTCCGGCGCGCCCAGCCGCCCGTTCGCCAAATCGATACGGGAGACATAAATCCCTTTGCTTTTCACCCCCGTGTAAGTGCCGAAGTAAACCAGCCACTCTTTCGCATCGAGTGACGGCGCGGCCGCGCTGGCGTGTGGCAGTGATACCAGGCCAGGAAGCAACGCCAGCGCGCAGACGAAAGCGATACGGATCGGGCGGAGGAATTTCATGCCGGAATAAAACAAGGCTGCGCGCGCTGTTGCAAGAACGTTCAGCCATCACTGGTTTTCCGGCAGCACACCCGGCCCGAGCCGCAACCGGCAGCCAGATCAAGACATTGCTTTTGTTTGCCAGGCCCCCGGGGCCGCTGCGGCTGATGCTCCGCACACAGCCGCGCTCCATTTCCCGCACGTTTTGGGGGCAGTGTCAGATACGCCCAACAGCAATTTCGCGAGTGCACCTTTCTCTCCCGGACGCTAAGTTTCCGGCATGATCACCCACATCTGCGACCGTTGCGGACGGCCGATTGAGAAAGGCCAGTTGCGTTATCTTGCCCGAATCGAAGTTTTCGCCGCGGCCGACCTGCTGGAAGTCACGCTCGAAGATTTGCGTCGCGACACCCGTCGTGAAATGGACGCGCTCCTGGAACAATGCGAACAACTGACCGAAGAGGAATTGATGCGCGATGTTTACGTGAAATTGGAATTTGACCTTTGCCGCGCCTGCCAGAAGGCCTATGTGACCGACCCGTTGTCCGTCAAAGAAGCCGGTTAAAAACGGACTCCGATTCCCCACCTGGGCGAATGGCCGAAGCGCGCGCCGACACTGAAGTGCGGATAGGACACGAAGCCACGGTGGGGGTAGTAACGGGGGTAATAACGGTTGAAATGGGGGTAACCGGAATAATAGCCGAACCGAAAATAGAACGGCGAATAGCGATAGCC
>DASPXS010000312.1:0-9991 GCA_035637175.1 Haliangiales bacterium
CGCTGCCTTTATGACTGGGCAAGCGTGCAAGGCGCGCTCCTGGGCCGGCAGCGCGGAGGAAAATGGTGGACAACGTGCTCGCGAAAAAGCAGGCTCGCGATCTCGATCTCTTTGAGTTTCGTCGAATTCAAGTCAGATTCATTAAGTACTTCCCAATTAAAGGATGAGCCTCTATCGTTTAACAAAAAAATGACTGTTTAAATTCGTTTAATACTGCCATGCAACGCGGACTCACAGGCCATTTCGTGCCCGTTTCCTCACCCGGGGAGACCTGTCGTGCGTTCGTGCCGAACCCGCTGCCGCCCGACCCCCCGCTGACGATGGACGCTGAACTGCAAAGCCTGCACGAGCAGGCCACGCTGGCTTTGGGACGCCTCGACGGCCTCACTTCCGTCCTGCCGGACCCCAATCTGTTTATTTACTCCTACGTCCGCAAGGAGGCCGTCCTCTCGTCACAAATTGAGGGCACGCAATCTTCGCTCTCTGATCTGCTGCTCTTTGAGAGCGAGGTTCTGCCGAACGTCCCTCTCAATGACGTTCAGGAGGTCTCCAACTACGTAGCCGCCATGAACCACGGCCTCAAGCGGCTCAAGGAGCTACCTATATCCCTCCGGTTGATGAAGGAGATTCATGGCGTCCTCCTCGCCAGAGGTCGCGGCAGCAGCAAGGAGCCTGGGGAATTCCGTCGTTCGCAGAATTGGGTGGGAGGGACCCGACCGGGAAATGCGGTCTTCGTGCCGCCCCCGGCCGACCAGGTGCTTGATTGCACAGGCGCGCTTGAGAACTTCCTTCACGATGAGCGGATCAAGATGCCTCTCATGGTCAAGGCCGGGTTGGCGCACGTCCAATTCGAGACCATCCACCCGTTCCTGGATGGGAATGGACGCTTGGGCCGCTTGCTTATTACTTTCTTGCTCTGTGCTGAAGGCGCACTCCACGAGCCACTCCTCTACCTCAGTCTTTTCTTTAAGCGCAACCGTCAGCAATACTACGACTTGCTCCAAAACGTCCGTCTGACGGGTGACTGGGAGTCGTGGCTGGGCTTCTTCTTCACAGGCATCAGGGAGACCGCCGACGAAGCCGCACGAACGGCCCGCAAACTCATGGCGTTGGCAGCAAAAGACCAAGAGCGCGTTCAGACTCTTGGGCGCGCCGCTGGTTCGGCGCTCCGCGTGCATGACTTCCTGCAACGTCGGCCCCTCACTTCTATCGCACTTTGCAGCAAAATGCTTAAACTCTCGTTTCCTCCAGTGATGAAGGCAATGGAGCATCTCAGCAAACTGGGCATCGTCCGGGAAGTCACCGGACAAAAACGCAACCGCGTTTTCGCCTATCACGCATACCTTCGCCTCCTCAGTGAAGACACCGAGCCATTGAAATGAGAGCGAATGTGGCCTTCTTGCCAGTACTGCTTCGGAGCCTCTACAGTAACGGACGTCATGCAAGTCACAGTCAACATCCCTGACCGAGTTGCGCGGCGATGGGGAGCAACCCCGGAGGAGATAGGCCACAGCGTCTTGGAAGACGCCGCAATTGAGGGTTATCGCGCAGGGCGCCTTTCGCATCGGCAGGTCGGCGAAATGCTCGGCTTCGACTACTGGCAGACGGAAGCTTTCCTCACGGAGCGCGGCGTGCCGTTGAATTACTCCGCTGCGGACTTGGAAGCTGACAACGCGACGTTGGAAAAAATCCTTGGCCGCTCGCGAGCGTCGTCGTCTCCGACACCTCACCGTTGCATTACCTCAAGCAGGCGAAAGAATAAGATGGCACTGACAAGAGACTATAAGGAAACGGTCGTGGCGCGGATCAAGCGCGACCGGAAATTTGCGCGTGCGCTTTACGCCGAAGCCTTGAGCGCCTTGATGGAAGGCGAAACCGCCGAGGGACTTTCCATGCTGCGCGATCTGGTCCACGCTCAAATAACGTTCAAGGAACTGGCCCGCCAGACCGGCCTGGGCGAAAAGACTCTGCACCGTATGCTCAACCGCAATGGGAATCCCACCGCGCGGAACCTGGGCGTGATCGTCAAGAAGATCGCCGAAGACCTCAGGATCAGACCCCGCGTGGAAGTGGCGGCCACCGGTTGACCGGCCACACGCTGGCGGCGCGCTCGAAGGTCGCTGCCAAGTGTTGACGATCACCGGGATTGACGACGGGCATCGTCATCCTCCATGCGGTCGAGCATCATCGCGCCGTCCAGTGCTGCCTGGTTGCCGAGTTCAATATCCTGGTTTTGGGCCGCGAGTTCGAGCAACCGCTGCCGCACTAACCGCAATTCCGCTTCGGTCAGCTTGGGCAGTTCGTTGATGATTTCCATCGCGCTCATGCCCGGAAAGTTAATGCGTCGGGCCACACTTGTCAGGTCGAAATTCCGTTTCGAGAGTTGACGCGAATTACACGAATTCACACGAGTTCAAGTCCTGCTATCCGCAGCAATATTCCTCAGGAAATCGAGGATCCAGGCGTTGCGCTACCTCTTGTTTTGCGGCGCGGCGACCGTGTTTTCCCGCCTTTTCCGTCAGGTGGAAATTCAGCCCGCCCCTTCGAGTTGCCGATGAATTTCTCCACATATTTCCCGAGCAGGTCGGCTTCGAGATTAACCGCATCGCCAACCTTTCGCGCGCGCAGCGCGGTGCCCTGGTGGGTGTGCGGAATGATCCAGATGCGAAAACTCTTTGCCGTAACCGCCGCGACGGTGAGACTGATGCCGTCCACAGCGACGGAGCCTTTGAACACCATGTAACGCATCACTTCCGGCGGCGCAGCGATTTCGAGAGCGCGATCCCGCCCGGCGCGTTCCCAGCGCGTGATCCTGCCGATGCCGTCAATGTGGCCGGTGACAAAATGGCCGCCCAGACGTCCAGTGGCCTGCAGCGAGCGTTCGAGATTGACCAGTGAACCGGTCCGAGCGAACTGCAAATTGGTCCGCTCCCAGGTTTCGCGCAGCAAATCAAATTGGATCACCTTCCGCCTCGACCGCGTCGCCAGCTTTGCGACGGTCAGACAGCAGCCGTTGACAGCGACACTGTCGCCGGCTTTCAATCCCCGGGCGCAACGCTTCGCGCGCACGACCAATTGAATCGATCTGGCCGATGGCTTGACGCTTTCGACGACCCCGGTTTCTTCAATAATGCCGCTGAACATTGGCGAATGTTGCCGGTTGACCGCCGCCGGTTGCAAGTTGATTAGCGCGGCGGGAACGGCTTCTCCCCGGACTGCCCGTCTGCAATCGCCAAATTTCAACCCGCATCAACCCGCGCGGTCATCAACAGGTCCGATCCCAATCGGCGCCATTCGACCTCGCGCAGTTGAATGATTTCTTCCAACCGTTTCACGCCCTCGCCGGCAACCGCTTTCCGCGCGTCGCGTCCGCCCAGGATTTTGGGTGCGTAGAAAAAAACGACGCGCTGCGCGAATCCGCCCAGGAGAAACGACGCGTTGACTTCGCCGCCGCCTTCGACCAGCAGGCTGGTGACGTTTTCCGCGCCAAGTCTTTTGAGCAGCCAAGGCAGGTCGATTTTCGATTTTCGATTTTCGATTTTCGATCTGGTTGACGGAACAATCACGACGTTCACGCGCTTTGCCAGCGCGGCGACCCGGTTCCTCGACGCGTATTCGCTCACTACAATCGTCGTCAGCGCGGCCTGCTCATCGCTCGCCACCTTCGAGTTCAACGGCGTTCGCGCCTGCGTGTCGAGAATGACGCGGCGGGGTCCCGTCTTCCGGATTCTGGATGCCGCATGGCGTGCCGACAGGCTCGGATCGTCGGCGAGGACGGTGTTGATGCCGACAAGAATGGCGTCCGCGCCCTGCCTCAGGTGCATTCCGTAAGCGCGCGCCGTTTCTCCGGTGATCCATTTCGACTCGCCTGAAGCCGTCGCGATCTTGCCGTCGAGAGTCATCGCGGCTTTCACCGTGACGAATGGCGTCCGATGGACGATCCAGTGGTTGAACGCCTCGTTCAGCCGGTTGGCTTCGTCGGCCAGCACGCCATGCACGACTTCGATTCCAGCACGACGCAGGATTCTGAGAGCGCGTCCGCTGTGTTTGGGATTCGGGTCGGTCGCCGCGATGACGACGCGCCGGATACCGGCAGCTTTGATGGCGTCCGTGCACGGCGGCGTGCGACCGTGCGTGCTGCAGGGTTCGAGTGTGACGTAAAGCGCCGCGCCTTTGGTGCTGCTGCCCTGCCGTTGCGCGTCGCGGATCGCTTCCACTTCAGCGTGGGGTTTACCAGCGCAATGATGCCACCCTTGCCCGATGATTTTGCCGTCTTTCACCAGTGTCGCGCCGACCATCGGATTTGGCGAGGTCCGGCCGTAGGCCCGCGGTGCGAGTCGCAAGGCGAGGCGCATTTGACTGACGTCGGTGTCCGCAGGTTTCATCCGCACGACGAGAGAAGTTCGCCTCCAAATGTGAAATTCTTCAGATGGGTAAACAGCCACAGGGTTTGTGCGATGACGGGCAACGCGGCCAAAATGGGATACCCGAACAGGATCGTTGTTCGGTGCAAAAGAACGCCGGCCTGAGGCAGAAGACCGACCAATGGGAACAGATTATTGCGGAACACCGCGTGCGAGACAGCAACCCCAACAAGGAGCCATCCAATTTGGGACATCCGCGTTCCAAACAGGAAAATGAGAAAGCAGTCTCTCGAAACCTTCATGTCGTTCAATCATTGAAAGCTCGTTTTGCCGGGCCGGCACAGGAAGTGAGGCGCAGGTAACGCATCGTCGGCCGGTTCGCGCGAGTTATTCCTCGAACAACGCCGCGGCGAATTGCTTCGCGTCGAATGGCTGCAAGTCGTCCGGCTGTTCGCCGACGCCAATGAATTTGATGGGGAGGCCGAGTTCCTTCTGAATCGCCACGACCATCCCGCCCTTGCTGGTGCCATCAAGCTTGGTGATGACGAGGCCGGTGAGTTTCACCGCTTTGTGGAATTCGCGCGCCTGGTTCAGTGCGTTCATCCCGGTCGAGCCGTCGAGCACGAGCAGGACTTCGTGGGGCGCGCCGGGCAGTTTTTTGCCCATCACACGGTGCAGCTTCTGCAATTCCTGCATCAGATTATGTTTGGTGTGCAGACGGCCCGCCGTATCGACCAGCAGGTAATCGGCATTGCGCGCCAGCGCCGCCGTGACGGCATCGTGGGCCACCGCAGCGGGGTCCGCGCCGTAGTCGCCCGAGACGACCGGCACGTTCAGTCGTTGGCCCCAGAGTTTGAGCTGCTCGATGGCCGCGGCGCGGAACGTGTCGCAGGCGGCAAGCAACGCGATTTGTCCGCGGGACTGAATCCAATGCGCGAGCTTGGCGCCGGTGGTGGTTTTGCCGGTGCCATTGACGCCGACGAGGGAAATCACGGAAGGACCGTTGGCCGCGGGGCGCAGCGCCGGTTGGTTTGAGGACAGACTTTTCTCCACTTCACCGCGGGCGATAGTGAAGACGTCAACACTATCGCCGCCTTGCGTTTCGTAGGTTTTTTTGACTGCGGCGACGATCTGATGGGTCATGGCGAGACCGAGGTCGGCGCCGAGCAACGCGGCTTCGAGTTCCTCCAGCGTCGCGCCGGTCAGTTTGGGCGAACCGGTGACGACGCGCTTGATTTCGTGGACCAGCTTCGAGTGAGTCTTTTGCAGGCCGGCTCTGAGTCGATCGAATAAACCCATGGGTCAATGCGGAGCGCGAAGCGCGGGTCGCGGGGCCGGAGCGCGCGAGCGTTTACTCCTGGATCTGGCCTGGAGCTGCTCCACGTATTCGTAGGGCAGTCGAACCGTGCCGATGAGCGGTTTGCCTTTGCTCAAGCCGTGACAGTCCGAGCCGCCGGTGATGGCCAGGTTGAATTCCTTCGCGATTCGCACGTAGTGCTCGGAGGTCGAAGGTGTGTGTTTGGTGTGAAAACATTCAAGGCCGTCGAGGCCGGCCTCCACGAGGTCGGGGATGATCCCGTCGGTGCGGTTCAGGCCGGGATGCGCCATGACGGCAAGCCCGCCCGCTTGATGGATCAACGCAATCGCGTCGAGGGCGGAGATTTTGAATTTGGGCACCCACGCGGGACGGTTCTTTTTCAAAAACCGTTCAAAGGCCTCGTCCGGGCTCGAACAAAACCGGCCCATGACCAGCGCGCGGGCCACGTGCGGGCGGCCAGGCGAGCGACAGCTCGCGAGGGCGAAAACGGCGTCGGCCTCCAGCGGGATATTGAGCTGATTCAGGCGCGCGACCATTTCGCGAACACGATCCTGCCGCACCTTTTGAAACCTGACCATTTCAGTCAACAGCGTCTGGTTCCCGGTATCGACGAAGTAACCGAGCAAGTGCAGTTCATTGTCGTCGAACTCCGCGGTCAGCTCGGTGGCGGGGATGAATTCCAGGCCGGCCGCCGCGCAAGCCGCGGCCATGCGGGTGCAGCCTTCCACGGTGTCGTGATCGGTCAAGGCAACGGCCGCCAGGCCGAGTTGACGGGCGCGTCCGGTCAGTTCCTCCGGCGTGTACGTGCCGTCGGAGAAATTCGTGTGGAGGTGAAGGTCGGCGGAATTCATTTGACAATGCGCGCCGGGCGCATCAGTTCGCCTTTGATCTTATCGAGGATGCCGTTGACGAATTTGCCGCTGTCCTGCGTAGAAAATTTTTTGGCGATGTCCACGGCTTCGTTGATGCTCACCACGGGCGGGATGTCTTCGCGATGGAGCATTTCATAAATGGCGAGCCGGAGGACGTTCCGATCCACCACCGCTATGCGATGCAGTTCCCAATTCTTGGCATGCGTTTTGATTTGCCCATCGATTTCGTTTTGATGTTCGAGCGTGCCGCGGATCAACGGCTCGGCAAAGAGCCGCACGGCGGACTCTTCCGCAGTCGGGGGCGGCAGCTCGACTTTTTCTCCCCAGGTGGCCGGGCCTTTTTCCCCGGCCAGCGCGGCGGACCGTTGCGATTCCCAGAACTGATCGAGCGCCTCGTCCAGGTTGGCCGGCGGATTCAAATCGTATTGAAAAAGAAATTGCACCGCGCGCTCCCGCGCCTCACGTCTTGTGCCCATATGGTGTGAAAGGATGAAGGAGAACGGGGGCCGGCGAAAGGAAAAATTGAATCGTCCTGCTCCCTGAGCGTGGCTGGCCCGGTTGAACGACGACGATTGAAGGTCAGAGTTTTCTGCAGAGCTGAAGGCCATCGGCAACCGGGAGGAGGACAGATTCGACGCGTTTGTCGCGGGCCAGTTTGCGATTCAACATGTCAATGGCGCGGCCGCTGGTTTGCGTCACGCGTTTTGTTCCCAGGCGTCCGCCCCATAACATATTGTCGAAGAGGACTAGACCATTTCGTCTCACGCGGGGCAGGACCAGTTCGTAATAGGCGTTGTATTCCTCTTTGGCGGCGTCAATGAAAGCAAAGTCGAAGGTGAGGCCGCGCTCGAGTTTCTTCAGCAGGGGAATGGCTGCGCCGAGGCGCAGTTCGATCCTGTCCCGAACCCCCGCTTGCGTCCAGTATTTGCGCGCGATAGCCGTCCATTCCACGCTGGCATCAAGGCAAAGCAAACGTCCCCCGGCCGAAAGACCGCGCGCGATGCAGAGGGCGCTGCAGCCGGTGAAGGTGCCCACTTCAACCGCTGATTTGGCGCCGATGGCCCCAACGAGCAATGTCAGGAGGCTTCCCTGTTCGCGGCTGATTTGCATGCGACTGATGTCGTCGCCCAGCGCTTCCGTTTCCCGGCGTAGCGCTTCAAGAACCGGGTCGTGCGCGTTGCTGCGGCAGCCGCACAGGTAGCGGTAAAGCCGGTCGTTCAGCGACAGATATTTCAATTTCATGTTTGTCAGGAGCGAAAACGATGACGCGTTTGGCCTGGCGCACTCCGGGCGCAGGGCGTTTCTTCTTCAGTTCAGCGAACACACCCATGAGAAGATGAATCCGGTGATGAAGAGTAACGGTGAGCCAAAGCGCAGCAAGCGGTTTGTGAAGTAAAATACGTTGCCCCCCTCGCGCGGTCACCGCGAGCAGTGACCGGCAAACCAATCGGCATGTGCGCCGGCGCGGGTTATTTCACGGCGCTAGAATCCAAGGCGGAACAATGTAATGCCGCGCGGCGGCGGCAGGTATGGCTCGAGGCGCAGGTTGTCCCATTGCGTTTGGCTCTTCGCGTTTGACACCGAGAACGGGTTGAAGGTTTGCAGCGGATCATCGCTTTTAATCAGTGTGACCAGCGGGCCGCTGAATACGAACCGTTCCCCGATGATTCTCTCCGAAGCCTTCCGCGAGAGCGCCATTTTTGCCAACTTCTCCCGCGAGGCCGCCGACAACGTGTCGCGTTTGACCGTTTCTGTTGGTGCGCTTTGCCCGGTGGTCGTCAAATCGGCCTTTTTGTCCTGGCCAAGCGCCGTGAGTGACAGGGCCATCAGAATTCCGCCCATACCGGTTAATGTTTTCACTTGCATCATCAGGTAAAAACTTCGTTCTCCATCGTCAGAGAGTCAATGGTCACCTGGTGATTTCCCCGGGCCCGTCAGGTCCGCTTGTCGGGCGCCGTCGGGCGGGCCGGAGAACGCATGCAACATGCAAAGCCCGGGCTTGAATTTATTTCCGGAACGGCCGTCCAACCGACCGTGAACGACAGAATTTACTACCCGCCTGCTGAACCGACTCGCGTCAACTCCGCAGCAAAAAAAGAAGCCCCGAACAACGCCCGTCAAGATAACGTTACGGATCTGCCGGGTGGTCGGCCCGCTTCCCGGCGCGCCGGTCCGCGCCGACTGTTCACGTTGGCTTCCAATTCTTCGCCGACTGTTTCGCCGACCAAAGTCACGAGTGCCTTCGGCCGCCGTCCAGGTTGGATGCGTCATCGCCTCTGAGGAGCGCTATATCTGGAGTGGGCGCCAGGATGGCCTACCATATCTGGTGGGTTGATTTTAAGCGATTGTTCCGCCAGAATCAGCCTGCGTGCCGGCGATTAAACTCGGGGCGGAAAATGTTCTACTTCAGATCCAGCCACAGTCTTTTGCGCTCTTGTTGCGTTTCCCTGATGGCTTGGCTGGCGGGGGAAAGCTCCTGTTTGACGCAAGCGAATCCGACGGAGCAAAACGTTGTTATCAATTCGTCGTCTCTGGACGAAAAACTTTTCTTCGCGCTGGGAATGATTGAAAGCGGCAATGACGATCGGGGCATCGGCAGCGCCGGCGAAGTGAGCCGCTATCAGATCCATCCCGCGGTCTGGAAAGGTTATTCGGAGTCCCGCGATTATCAGAATCCCGAGGTCTCACTGCAGGTGGCGCGCCGCCATTGGAATTATCTGTCCGGTTATTTTCGCGACAAAGCGGGACGTGAGCCAACTCCATTCGACATGTACGTGATGTGGAACACCCGCTTCGGATATTATGCCGGCAAAGGGTTCGATCCGTCGCGTCTCTCCCGGGTCATTCGCGAACGCGCGCAGCGGTTTGTAAACCTGGTGAACCGTTGATCGCGGATTTAGCCGTGGAGCGTCGCCTGACGCTTACCCGCCGGCAGGCGCCGTTTCCGCCTTTCAGATGCAGGGTTCTTCCACGGCGAAGCGGTCGGCCCGTTCCAAGTCTTTCGTGGCACCGATCTTGCTAAAATCACACTTGCGCGACTGGCATCCAATCTGCCGTCGGGCCGCCGAACCGCAACGTGATTGGTTCGCGCGGCTGACCAAGAGGGTGACGCGACAGAATACCGCGCACCACTGGCAACCACAACAGGTTCGGCAATCAGTCCCAGCGGCGAGGTGGCTGGCAGTGGAACTTGACAACGGTGTGACAAGTGCGTGACGATGCCGCGTCCCAGCAAGGTCGCAAGAACGACTTTTTTTGTATGGCGGAAGACAAAATGCAGCAACAGCGGTTTGAGTTGAAGTACGTGATCAAAGAGGGTGTCGCGCTGGCAGTGCGGGATTTTGTCAACGGCTATCTGGAGATTGATGAATACGGCGCCACGCTGCCCAATTTCTCCTATGGGGTGCACAGTCTCTATCTCGACTCGGATGACTTGC
>DASPXS010000313.1:0-8670 GCA_035637175.1 Haliangiales bacterium
CTTCGGCAAGGCGCTCTTCAGACTATGAAGGAGGCCGAATAGGAAAGAAAAGGTGTCCCGGCTATTGTAGAATTCTGGGGAGTATCGACAATTGCTACTTGGTGTGGCGCCTCCAGACTTTTCAACAATGGTTGACGCGGCGGGGACGACGATGTTGCCTTACCACGCGGGCGCTCTGCTGAACACCGAAGACCTGCCTCCGCTAAAACTTCTGCGAGGCAGCCGGGCCGTGGGCCAGTGACACGGTGACCTACACATACAACAACCCGATGCGCGCCAGTCTGAGCCTCCAGAAACCGAATGGCACGTGGACCAACGGCTACACTTGGGACATAAACGTAAACGGGTCAGTACGGGTCAGGGTCAGTCCCGGCTATTGATTGCGCTGAAAAACCCCAATCCTTATTTAAACAAACCGGGTTAGCTGGTTCGCGACGCCATCGGCTGTGCCGATCGCCAAACGGCTGCATGATCCCGGCCAACCTCATCGCGCAACCGTTGGTCACGCGCCAGTCCTGCTTTTTTCGTCGGGTCTGTCCCCAAGCCTGGCAATCATCGATCTCGCCGCCGAGTCACGGAAAAAGTCATTCCGACGGAGAAGTATTACGCGATTGCCCCTCGGTGAATTTCCTTTTGCCAGAATAGAAAAGGTGTCCGTGTCGGCGTGTGTCGAAAGCGTCTGACTTGTGGAGTCGCCGTGGGATACGACGGCCTTGACCGGCTGACAAACATGATTGACGCGGCGGGCACAACGAAGTTTGCTTAACACTTGGCGCTTGCGGGAACGCTGGGCAACCGTATGAGAAAAACCGAATGCAAGCCGTCGGAATGATCACGCCAAGTCTGGCGCTGCTTTTCCTTTTATTGGCTCAGCCAGGTTGCGTCTCTGCGCACAAGGAAGAGACCGGCTTAATGGAAGACGCTGGCAGTAAGGCCGAGCGATATAAGCGCTGCCTGCGAGTTCTCGAAGAGTATTCTGAGACACGGGCCAGTTTCCTTTTGAGCACAAATGGGGCCGAAATTCCCCCCGATTACCAAGTTGGACTCCTTTCACATAGCCGACGCGGCTCGATAGTGATTTCACCGGTTAACCTGGCACTACTCTCAATGATTGAGCTGGGGAAGCCTTCAGACGCGATCTTGCTTTCGAAGTTCTTGGGAATCGAGGATCCAGTGGCTCGGGAATATGCGACGACTTGCTACGGACATGTAGCTGATGACTCTGAGCTAACCTTAATTCTGCCGCGCCTCCAAGACGCGGATCCTTATGTAAGAATGGCTGCACTTCAGGTCGTTGCAACGAGACATATGGTCGCCGCTACAGACGACGTGCGCCGGTTGACGAATGACTCGGATGAGCGCGTACGAGAATTGGCAACACGGGTTTTCAGGAAAATCGCTAGCCCTCCGGGTAATCTTCGCTCACCGGAATGAGGGCGGTGAAGCCAGTAGGACTTGGCTCATGGAAATGTTTGCCAGTTCTTGTTCTTGGTATTGGCAACTATTCGGCGAGTCGTCCCCCGTCTTGTGTGAAGCGAGTAATCGCGATCGGATGGGGAGAGACTGAAATTGGTCTCTGGCCTCGCTTCTGGCGGCTGTTATAAAGCGAGCAATGAACTGCCGATTTGCTCTCCGGGTGGTGCTTTTGGTCGCGCCGATGGTGGCGTTCGTCTGTTCGCCATTCACCCGCGGCCTTCGAGCACGCGCCGGCGATGTTGCAACCGCCAACGGTGCGATGGTCGAGCACCTGGCGCAGTTGGAGAAGAAGGTTCCCAGGGATTTTACGGTGGTCGTGCAGCCGCCGTTTGTGGTGATCGGCGACGAACCACCGGAGAGGGTCCGCCGGCGCGCGACCGATACCGTGAAATGGGCCGTGGACAAACTGAAACAGGATTACTTTCAACGCGATCCGCAGGAGATCATCGACATCTGGCTTTTCAAAAACGGGACAAGCTATACAAATCACGCGCGCCTTTTGTTCGACGACACCCCGACCACGCCGTTCGGCTATTATTCCGCCCGGAATCACGCGCTCCTCATGAATATCTCGACCGGCGGCGGCACGCTGGTGCACGAGATTGTGCATCCGTTCATGCGCGCGAATTTCCCCGACTGCCCGGCGTGGTTCAATGAAGGGTTGGCCTCGCTTTACGAAGCCGCCAGTGAAAAGGATGGCCATATCCGCGGGTTGATCAACTGGCGCTTCAAAGGACTGGAACAAGCCATCCGGGAAGGGAAAACGATTTCATTCCGACGACTCACTTCTATGACCGACGGCGAGTTTTATGGCCTCAATGACAGCACCCGTTACAACCAGTATTACGCCCAGGCCCGGTATCTCTGCTATTATCTGCAGGAAAAGGGCCTGCTTGTGAAGTTCTACCGCGAGTTTGTCGCCAACGCCAAAAATGACCCGACCGGATACGATTCCCTGAAGCGCGTGCTGGGTGAAGACGACATGTCCGCCTTCGGGAAAAAGTGGGAAAGATTCATCCTGGACCTGAGAGCGCCCTGAACGCGGGGTCACGCGGGGCGGAGTGGCACGAGCGTCTCGCCCGTGCGCGCCTGGGCAACCACCACACAGGCGGGACGCCCGTGCCCCTTCAGGAATGGCTTGCTTGAAAAATTGCCGGCCATAGCATCCGGCCATGGCGGAAAGATTTGGCTGCGAGGTTTTCCCGACCCTCTGTCTGGAGGACACGCCGGTCGTGTTCGTGCCAATTTCTTTCAGCTCACCTTTAAAAACTCTCTCAAGCCACTTATGACCGACCTATCCCTGCTGCGAAATTCCCTCGTTGCGTCGCTGCTCCTCCCTGCCGCGGTCTTTGCGGCCGGCGAACCAATCCCGCTTTGGCCGAATGGCGCGCCCGGCTCGGAAGGCAAGACCGACCAGGAAATCGTCCAACGCGGCACGAACGGCGAGCGGAGCGTTTATCGCATTCACCATCCGAGCCTGACCCCTTACCTGCCGCCGAAGGACAAAGCCACTGGCGCGGCGGTCATCGTCATTCCCGGTGGCGGGCACCGGGTGCTGGCGATCGATCATGAAGGCTACAACGTCGCGGAATGGCTGAGCGAACGCGGCATCGCGGCGTTCGTACTCAAGTATCGCCTCGCCCGCGAGACCAATTCAACTTACAAGGTCGAAGTCGAAGCGCTCGCCGACACGCAGCGCGCTCTGCGCCTGGTCCGGAGCCGGGCGCAGGAATGGACCATTGACCCGGCGCGCGTCGGGGTGATGGGTTTTTCGGCGGGTGGTGAACTGGCCGCCTTCGCCAGCATGCGCTTCGACAACGGCGGGGAAGGCGCAACCGACGCCGTGGACCGCCAGAATTCCAAACCCGCATTCCAGGCGCTGATCTATCCGGGCAGCTCGCGCAAGATTGAGCCGACGAAGGAGTCGCCGCCGGCGTTCCTCGCCTGCGCGTACAACGACCGGCAAGACATCGCCGAGGGTCTCGCCGAGGTGTATCTCCGGTTCAAGCGTGCCGGTGTGCCGGCGGAACTGCACATCTACGGCAGCGGCGGACATGGCTTCGGCGTGCGGGCAGGCAATCACAAACCGGTCGGAGTCTGGCTGGCGCGGTTCGAGGAATGGCTCGGCGACAGCGGTTTCCTGTCGAAGCCGTGATTGGCGGAACGCGCGTCGTCGATTACATGCGCGGCGTAGCAAGGTTCATGAACCTTTTTTCCCTGGAACTAAAAGGCCGCGGTTCGGAAAATCTGCGCGGCGCGCGAAAACCGTTGTGGCGGGTAATTTAGTGCATACCGGCATTCTTCAGAACGACGTGGCCGTCGCCCATGCACTCGTGCCCGTGAAACCGGCAGCGGAAAATGACCTTATTTTCAATTCCAGGAGTCGAATTATTCAAGCCGTGTGTCACGTACTCATAACTGGACTGTGACGGATCATAGTTGTCCCACGTCAATGTCGCGCTGATCGCATGGTTCGGAGCCGTCGGACAGATCAGTACCTTGGGAGTGACGAGTTGGTCCTTCATCGACAGGATATCGGGCGGATACACGTCGTTGTGGTCCGTCGCATAAATTAGCGCCGCCAGGCCCAGTTGCTTCAGGTTGTTCACGCAGTTAACGGATTGGGCCTTCTCCTTGGCCTTGGCCAGAGCGGGCAGCAGCATGCCAGCCATGATGGCGGACGGCGCGACAACGAGCGGAAGGATAATGGCGTTGGCAGGCTGTTGTGTGCCATGGCCCACCGTGAGCCAACCTCCGGCGATGCTCCGGCTGACCACGAATGAGGAGACCGGCCGGTTGACCGAGTAGATCTTCTCCATCAGCATGGCGGGCAATTCTTTCCCCTGCCCCGGCATCTGGCTCAAGACCGACTTTTGAATCTGTTGCAGGGTGTCTCCCAACCGCTGGCTGACGAAGCCGAACGAATTGCCCTCGAGCGGCATGCCCTGGGCCAGCCGTTTGAATTCGGCGGTGGTCTTAAGGCCGGCGAGTTTGCCCGCCTTCACGGCCATCATGTTTTTCAACAGCTCATCGCTGGACGCGATGAAGAGATGTTCGCCCTGCCGGCCAACCGTGGGCCGCAGCGCGATGGGCAATGGCAATGGGATCGGCATGGTCCGCATCCGCAATCCGCCTTCCTCGCTGCGGATCACCTGCGGATTATCCTTAAGCGCGCGGTCGATCCAGTCGAAAATGGTGTCGTCTTTCACCTTGAGGACAATCACCAAACCCGGTTCGGCAAGATCGAGCGTTCGACCATCCGGCAGGGGAATCTGGATCTTGCTGGCTTCCTTGAGCGTGAGAACCGCGCCGCATTGACCGCCCAAAGAGGCGAGCAACTCATCGAGTCTCTTCCCGGTCGCCTGCCGGACGACGTTGTCCAGCCGCTCGAGTCCGCCCTTCGCCTCGGCGAATGCGGACAATTCTTTGATGAGACCGTTCCAGAGGGTGCCGACATCGACGTCGGCGAAACCGGCCCAGACGGTCTCCGCCGGCAGCCAGTCCAGTTCCTGCAGGGACCTCGGCGCGCGGCCGAAGACCGTCCAGATGCCTTTCGGTGCGCTGTTGGTGTCGCGGCCGATCATGAACTTTGTCTGATAGAAACCCTTTTCCAGCGCGATGCCGCTGGCGCCCACGCCGCTGATGGATTCGACGCCGCTGTTCCTGATCAGGTGCGTGACGAGATCGAAGGCTTGGGTGACGTTGGATTTTTCCGCCGGGCCGAGGTTCGGCAATGAGAGGACGGCCTCACGCCAGCCGTTGACGCGGTCGGACAGTCCGTCAAGCCACTGGCTCGTGCTGAGGTAACCGTAGAGGCTGCCGCCCGGATCGAGCTGATCGGTGACTTCGTGGAAACTGGTTTTTTCGGCGGAGACAATCGCCGGCCTGGCCGGGGGCGGATTAGTGGCGCTCGGGGCTTCCTTCTTGCCGCATCCGTTCCCCGCGGCCAGCAGGAGCAGAGCTGCCGCGAGCAAAAGTCGAGATGAGGCCGGATGAAATTCGGGATGAGTATTCATAGGGGGGATCCTGTTCCGACGGTCAGGATAATTAAACCCGCGGCAAAAGCCACCTAATTCCGCGACACCAATTACGCCGGCCCCACCTTCTGGCGGCGGCTACGTCGCGCCGGGTTCATTCGCAGTTGACGCCGGGGTTCAATGGGCCTCGAGCCAGTTCCTTCCCACGCCTATTTCGACCACAATGGGCACGTCCAGCGAAATGGCGGTTTTCATCTTCTCTTCCACGAATCCGGCGACCTCTTCCTGCTCGGGTTGGTAGAGGTCGAAAACCAGTTCGTCGTGCACCTGGAGAATCATTCTGGTGTTGAGCCTGCGCGCCGTCAGTTCGCGATGAATCTGGACCATCGCGAGTTTGATCATGTCGGCCGCGCTGCCCTGAATCGGCGTGTTGATGGCATTGCGCTCGGCGGCGCCGCGCACAGTGGCGTTGGAGGAGCGGATATCTCGCAGGTAACGGCGCCGGCCGGTGATGGTCTCGACGTAACCGCGCTGGCGCGCGGACTCGACGATGTCGGTCATGTATTTGCGGATGCCGGGGAACTGGGTGAAATAATGCTGGATGATTTCGGCCGCTTCACGGCGCGGGATGCCGAGCCGCTGGTGGAGGCCAAAAGCGGACATACCGTAGGCGATGCCATAATTGACCATCTTGCACCGCTCGCGCATCTCGGGTGTCACCTCGCCTGGCGGCACGCCGAACACGCGGGCCGCCGTGGTCACGTGGATGTCCGCGCCGCTCTTGAGCGCTTCGATCATCGTCGCCTCGCGGCTCAACGCGGCGATCACGCGCAGTTCGATTTGCGAATAGTCGGCGGACAAAATCAGATAGCCGTCGCCTCGTGGAACAAACGCCTTGCGAATCTCCTGTCCGAGCCGGGACCGGATCGGGATGTTTTGCAGGTTCGGGTTTCCGGAGTTCAACCGGCCGGTTGCCGTGGCGAGTTGTTGAAAGGTGGTGTGCACACGGCCAGTCGCCGTCCGTATCGCGGCGGGCAGCGCATCCGCGTAAGTGGACTTGAGCTTGGCGCACTCGCGGTATTCGAGCAGGTGCCGCACGATGGGGTGATCGGTGGCCAGCGCGATGAGCGTCTGTTCGTCAGTGGCGTACTGGCCGGTGCGCGTCTTTTTCGGCCCGTCGGCAATCCGCAGCCGCTCGAACAGGACCTCCCCGAGTTGCTTGGGTGAGTTCAGATTAAATTCGGCGCCGGCGAGCTGGTAAATCGTGCGCTCGTGGCCCGCCATCTCCCGGCTCAGCAGTTGAGAGAACTCGGCCAGCGCCGGTGCGTCCACCCGCACCCCTTCCACCTCCATGTCCGCCAGCACCGGCAGCAGCGGCGCCTCGATGTCGTAGAAAACCCGTTCCTGCCCTTTCTCCTTCAGCAGCGGTTCCAGCAGAGAACGGATCTGCCGGGCAAGGTCGGCGACCTCCATCGCCTGTTCCGCGGCGCGGTCCGGCCGGTCAGGACTCAGTCCCAATTCGGCCTGCTCCCCGCCCGACGCCGCCGCGTCCATCGGCGTGTAACCCAGGAAGGTCTCCGACAAGTGACGGAGCGAGTGCCGCATGTCCGGTTCGATGAGGGCATGCGCCAGCATCACGTCGAAAAGCTTTCCCCGCACAGAAACACCGCTTCCTTTCAGCAGGGCGATGTCGGGCTTGAGATCGCAGCCGACCTTCTCGGTGCCTTCGTCTTCGAACACGGGACGGAACGCGGCAAGGACTGCGGCGGCTTCCTCCGCCGCCCGAGGAATGGGCACGAACCACCCGGTATGCGGCGCGAAAGAAAACGCGAGCCCGGCCGGGCGGGTCTCGCCGGCGCCCACTGACCGCACGGAAAAGGCGAAGGATGACTGTTGCCGCAACAGTTGGAGGAGCTCGGATCGCGCCGCCGCGGACGAAACCAGTCGATAGTCGTGTGCGGTGTCCATGAGGGTCTTGAGGGTGGCGCCGCCCGGCGGTTTCGCGGGTGCCTCGGTCTCTTCCGGCTGATCGGTGTCGTCAGGTTCGGGACGGGCAATGGCGTCGGCCGGCGTGCCGGCGGGCGGGGCGCCCGCGGCAAAGCCACGGCCCGCTTTGAAGTCCTCGCCGAACAACCGCCGGCCGATCGAGTTGAATTCGAACTCGACGAACAGTTGTTTGAGCTGTTGTTCCCTGGGCGGACGAAGTTTGAGGCTGTCGAGCTCCACCTGGATCGGCGTGTTGCAATTGATGGTGGCCAGTCGCTTGGAGAGCAGCGCCTGTTCGCGGTGTTGCTCCAGGTTTTCGCGCAGCTTGCCTTTGAGCTCGCCGGTGTGTTCGAGCAGATTCTCGATGCTGCCGTGTTGCGCGATCAGTTTGCTCGCGGTCTTCTCACCGATGCCCGGCACGCCGGGAATGTTGTCCGAGGCGTCACCCCACAGTCCGAGGATGTCGATCACCTGTTCCGGCCGGGCCACGCCCCATTTCTGGCGCACCTCGGGAAGACCCAGGATTTCGGCGGCGTCACCCGTGCGACCCGGTTTGTAGATGAAGGTCTTCTCCGAGACGAGCTGGCCGAAATCCTTGTCCGGCGTGACCATGTAGGATTCGAAGCTTTGCTGTTCGGCCCGGCGGACGAGAGTGCCGATGATGTCGTCGGCCTCGTAACCGTCGCAGATCAGCGCCGGGATGCTGAAAGCCTCGAGCAGCCGCCGGACATTGGGCAGGGCCCAGGCAATGTCCTCCGGCATGGCCTCGCGCTGGATCTTGTAATCCGGAAACTCACGGTGCCGCTGGGTCGGCACTTCCGTGTCGAAGGCGACGGCGATGTGCGTGGGCAACTGGTTCTGCAGGATATCGAGCAGCGTATTCGTGAACACGAACAGGGCGGAGGTGTTGGCGCCTTTGGATGAATAAATGGGCCGGCCGACCAGCGCAAAATGCGCCCGATAGACCAACGCCATTCCATCCAGCAGGAAGAGCTTCTTCGTCACGACGCGAGGCTAGCGCAAGCAGCGGGAAAGCCAAACAAGAAGTCAAAGGCCGCGTTGCACAGGAAAAATTCAGTTGTCGGAACGCGATTGGACCTTCCCGCGAGCCACGACCGCACGCGTTTGTTCCCTTTCTCTTTTGCGCGGTGGGAGCAAAAATTTCCGGGCGCTACGGCCCGGGGAATCGAATCAGTCCATGCGCTTCGGGCCTCAGGGCAACAGGACGAGT
>DASPXS010000314.1:0-2294 GCA_035637175.1 Haliangiales bacterium
TCCGGCCTGTTCCACAGTGAAAGAAACTGGGCTTGTATTTCAAAAAAATTCGAGTAGTAGTCACTTGACTAAGCCCGAACGTTATTGGAAGGACAATGCCATGCAAACGCCGCTTTCATTCGCATGCCGTCGAAGGATGACCGGGAGATATCGCGCTTTTACCCTCATCGAACTTCTCGTCGTCATTGCCATCATCGCCATACTGGCGGGCTTGCTCCTGCCGGCGCTGGCCAAGTCCAAATCCAAGGCCCAGGGCATCATGTGCATGAACAATCACAAGCAACTCGCGCTCGCCTGGCGGATGTATGCGGACGACAATAACGACCGTATCCCCTACGCGTATATCAGTCCTGGAAGTGCTCGGCAATATGAGGCCTGGATTCAGGGACAGATGGATTTGCAGACTTCAGGTAGTCCCGCCGGGGCCAACACCAATCTCGCTTACTTAACCGAATATTCTCCTTTGGCGCCTTACGCCGGGAAATGCCCGGGCATCTTCAAATGTCCCGCCGACAAGAGCCTCGACCCGGTCAGCAGAAAGCCGCGCGTGCGAAGCATGTCCATGAACAACTGGGTGGGCGGCAATGGCGACAATCTCAACAACCTGGCCGGATTCTGGGACGCCGGTGGGCCCTGGAAAGTTTACACCAAACTCACCGACATGACGGATCCAGGTCCCACACTGACGTTCGTCTTTCTGGACGAGCGGGAAGACAGCATCAACGACGGTTACTGGGTCACCTACATGCTCGGATATCCGGACCAGCCGGCCCAGCTTAAAATCGTGGATTATCCGGCGAGTTACCACAACTTCGCAGGCGGCTTTTCATTTGCCGATGGCCATAGTGAAATCAAGAAATGGCAGGACGGACGCACCACTCCACCATACAACGCAGACCTGCAGTTGAACATTTCGTCGGCCAACAACCGCGATGTCATGTGGCTCCAGGAGCGGTGCACGCGGCTGAAACGATAATCCTGCCCAACAACCTCACGCTAAATCTGAAAATCCACCGGACGGGCGAGCTTGTTCAGCACTTTGATTTGCACGTCCTCGTAGATCACCAGTGAGTTGGCCGGGATGCTGTGGGTCAAAAACACGTTGGCGCCGATGGTGCTGCCTTCGCCCACCACGGTGTCGCCGCCCATGATGGTCGCGCCGGCGTAAATCGTCACGTGGTCTTCAATGGTCGGATGACGTTTCTGGCCGCGCAACATCTGGCCGCCGGCGAGCGAACGCGCGACCAGACCGACGCCCTGGTACATCTTCACGTGGTTGCCGATGGCCGTGGTTTCACCGACGACCGTTCCGGTGCAGTGATCGACAAAAAAATGCGTGCCGATTTGCGCGCCGGGGTGCAGGTCCATCCCGGTGCGGCTGTGCGCCCATTCGGTCATGATCCGCGGGATCAGCGTGACGCGTTTGCGGTAAAGTTCATGGGCCAGCCGCTGGACCGCGATCGCCTCGATGAACGGATAGGCCACAATGACCTCTTCCCGGCTCAACGCGGCCGGATCGCCGTTGTAGGCCGCTTCCACGTCCGTCTGGAGAAGTTCGCGCAGCCGGGGAAGGCTCGCCAGAAAATCGCCCGTGAAGCTCCGCGCCATCGCGCGCAATTCCTTTTTCTTCACGTCCGGGGGAGGCGCATATTCGAGGCTCTTGTAAATTTCATCCTCGAGATGTTCCCAGACTGAATCCATCCGGGTCGCGGTTTCGACTTTCAACTCGGACGAGTGAATCACCTTGTCGTCGAAGAAGCCCGGAAACAGCAGGCGCAACAGGTCCGCGGTAATGGCGGCGATCGCGCTTTTGGAAGGCAGGTTTTTTCCGTCGAGATGGTTGATCCCGCCGACGCGGGCGTAGGAGGCCAGGAGTTGGTCGGTCAGTTGGGTCACCGTCACGTTGTTCACGCCAAGCAGTATCCCGCAGGGAATCCGGAAAGGCAAGCGGCGGCCCCAACTGTCCCTGAACCTGAAGGCAGAGCGCATGTGCCGCCTCCCGGAACCGATTAAAGTGCCGCCAGGTTTTGGACTGCGCCAGTCCTCTGGCGCTTTTCGATCTGGTTTCGGGGTGCAAAAAGCGGCAGAGGACTGCCGCAGTCCAAGACGCAATTGCGACGGCGCGCCCGCTTCGCAAGACTCACAAAAGAAAAGCCGGAGCCTTGAGGCTCCGGCCGCTCCGAGCCGATCAAATTTACTTGGCCGACTCCTTCTTGTCTTCGCCCTTCTTTTGCCGACGACCGAGGCCGGCTTTTTCCATCTTTTCCTTGTCTTCCTTGCTGATCTTCGCTCGC
>DASPXS010000315.1:0-4488 GCA_035637175.1 Haliangiales bacterium
ATCCTGCGACTGTGCTTTTGCTGCTGGCTGCGGGATTCCTTTTGAGCGACTGCTTGCGTTGTGAATTTATGGATGAATGAATCGGCGACGCGGCTCATGTCCTGGCCCGGATACTTCACCGCGAGAAACTCTTTGACCTGCGCGGTCATGTCCTCCGTCCAAATCTGCAATGCTTGCCGCTGATCGAGGGTGAATGCTTTTAGGACTTCCACTGCATTCCGTCCTCGGTTGCAGATTTCATTCCTGTCGTTGACTGGGAAATGCTCCACAACCGCGTATTCCTTCCCGTTGGCTATAGGCCGGTGGCAAACAAAAATGTTGCCGAAAAGACCAACGCTCTTGTGCCACTGT
This sequence comes from Haliangiales bacterium, assembly GCA_035637175.1. Taxonomy (GTDB): domain Bacteria; phylum Verrucomicrobiota; class Verrucomicrobiia; order Limisphaerales; family AV2; genus AV2. The sequence continues at coordinate 352 of DASPXS010000315.1, forward strand.
GAGCCGTCGTCAGTCAGAAGCGGATTTCCCTGCGGCGGTCTCTGTGAAGCCGCCAGGATAGCCAAGGCGGTCTTTGCAACGTCGCGTTCAAGGTGTTTAACCGCGTCGCGGCTGGTTGGAAACTGTTTGAGCGGTTCAGCGAAGTGGCGCACGGCTTCCACATGAGCTTGATCCTCGATTTCCGTTGGACGCCGGTTATCGAAAAGATTGTCATTCATAGCGACCTCATTCGGATTTCAACAGTTTAAGCAATTCGTCGCGCGGCACGAGCAGTTTACCGCGCAGTGCCCGACACACTTTGAGTTTACCCCGTTGGATGAGGCGGTAAACGCTGAAATAATTGACGCCCAGGAGATCAGCGGCCTCCTGGACGGAATACGCGAGCCGTTCCGGCGCGGCAGTCGGTGGTGGGTCAATTTTTGGAACCGTTTCCATAATCACTCCATTTCTATTTTTGATCGTTAATCTGGTCGGCGGTCGGCCAGGAATTGGATCAGTTCGCTGTTGGCGCGCCAAGCGGAACGGCCACACCGCGACTTGGACAGCCGGTGAACCCAGACCGGCCGCTGGCGAAGCAACTGCGTGGGCGCATTTCCGGCAAATGCCGTTTGTTGCATGGCCGATGTCTGGTTCTCCGTGTGAAAAAACAAAGCCTCGGCTTTGATTTTTCCAAAGCCGGAACCTAAGCGCAAGGCGAGCCGGAACGCCGCCGCTGTCAACGGTGGAGGCGACGCAGGAGCACTACCTTGACAGCACAAGGCGGCGGTTCCGGCTAGTTCGATCGCGGTGCATTTCACCCACTCATGCGGCGAATTATCGAGCGACATTCGTCGGTTCGTCGTTCGGCCAAACTTTGATGCGGTTACCTCAAATGGTTCAGAACTCGCTTGGTTACACGCAACAGCGCCAAAGCGATCACAGCGATGAGCGAGTAAAACTCTCGTTCTGAGAGTGTGAAAGTCACTTTCATCGCCGCAACTACCGAGGCTGCTTCGGCGAATTGATTTCCGCGCAATGAGCATGGGAATGCTTACAATTTCGCCCGCTGCTGCTGTCGGTGGCGAGCAGTGCCGGGCATCTCGTCCCGGCAACGAGGAGCCACGGACAGCGAGCCGTTTAGGTGCTCCCGTTCGAGCAAAGCAGGCGCGTGCTGGCAGGACACGCGCGAATTTAGCAGCGGGGGCTGACGGCACGGGCCTGCGAGCGTTGGCAAGCAATTGCGGTTTCATAATGGTAATGCGGGTGCGTTCAACGTTCCGTCAGCTTTAATCCTGGCTGGCCGTCATCATGACCACTCTTGACCCGCGTCGGCTGGCTCGCTGGAACGGTCGGCTTGCTGCTCGCGGTGGGGCGTTTGTTAAAGCGGCGGATGCGTTGCCTTCCGGCTTTGTTGCCGCTGCCCATCCAGCGGCTCAGGCATTCGCGCAGTCGCGCCGGACTCACCGGCACTCCGGCAGTTTTCAACTCGGCGGCCAGTTGGCCGCTGCTCCAGCCCTTGCCATGCAAGGCCAGCAACTTTTCGCACAACGGTTCCAACACGTCGGCGGCGGTCTTGTGTGCCCGCGGCGGTTTGCGCTGGCTCAACTGCTCCAGCTTTTTGTCCAGCGCCGTGTAATCCAGCTTCGCGGCGATCTGCGCGTAATCAATGCGTGTGCTCATACAACTTCACTTCACTTTCTCTTTCGGCTCGCCTTCGGTTGTTCGTCGAGCAGCCCTTGCGCTTGGCGGCGAGCGCGCCAGCGCATTGGGGTGCAGCGTGACGCTGCCCGGCTCAAGGCGGGGTAAGTGTCATACCCACTTCCTGCTCTTTTCTTACCACGCCCGGCAGCTTCAAGTGGTGTCCCAGGGACACCACTTGAGTCCGCCTTCCGGGATACATTCCAGGGCGTGACGCGCGTTTTCATCGGCCTGTTCTTAACCCAGGGCCGGGACAAAGATTGTGACTGTGGTTCACAATCTGGCCTCAGTTTTTCTGGCAGCCTCCATTGCATGAGACGCGCCTTCATCGGTTCCATTCTTAACGGGATCATGTGTGAAGATGGTGCGTATTGGCACCTTCTGACTCCGGCTTTTGTGCCAGGCTCCGTCCGCATGAACGTCCGTTTCATCGTGACCAGTATGGCCCGAATGCCGCGCATTTTGTGTAGCTGTTACACAAAAGACGGCGGCGATTCGGGCAGAGTTCCACCCGTATGAATTGCGTTACCGTGCCGCAGATCGCGGCGACAACTTGTCCGGGATTCTGGACAAAGTGCTGTGTCCTTCCGGCCTATCGTGTGAACCATGAGACCAACGCTATCGGAGAACGCCCAATTAGGTTGTTCAGTTCTTGGAACAACCTGGCTCAGGGGACTGCGGTAAAAATGGGAGCGTATGTTTAGCGGCATTCCACAGAAGAACCGGGCGGTGGCGGAGTCCTATTTCGACGAGCACCTGTCCCACAACGATTATTACACCCAGGGCGAGAAGCAGGCCGGGCACTGGATTGGCAGCGCCGCTGAGAAGTTGGGGCTGCAGCAAGGCGAGGTTGTCACGCGTGAAGCGTTCCTGTGCCTGTGCGATAACCAGCATCCACACACAAGAGAGCAACTGACGCCGCAACAGTTTCGGGCGCGGCGGATTTACTTCGACTTCGTTTGCTCGCCGCCCAAGTCCGTTTCGATTCTCGCCGTCACGATGAACGACCGCCGCATCATCGAGGCGCACAAGGAAGCCTCCCTGTTCGCGCTTCGGGAACTGGAACAGTTCGCCGCCGCTCGCATCCGCAAAGGCGGCATCGAGGACCGGGATCGCATCACCGGCAACCTTGTCGGCGCCGCCTTTGTGCATACCACGTCACGCGCCCTCGACCCGCAGTTGCACACTCATTTTGTCCTGTTCAACGCCACTTGGGACCGCAAAGAGAACCGTTGGAAGGCGCTCCAGACCGGCGATATGTTCGGCGCGCTCAACTACGGCACGGCGGTCTATCGCAACGAACTGGCCAGGCGGTTGCACCAGCTTGGTTACTCCATCCGGCGCACCGGCACGGCGTTCGAGATCGCGGGTGTCGAGCCTGAGTTGCTCGAACGATTCTCGAAGCGCTCGCAGCAACGGGACATGGCCGTCGAAGTCCGGGAACAAAAGCTGGGGCGCAAGCTCACCAAACAGGAAGTCTCCCACGTCGTCCACCAGTCGCGTCCCAAAAAATTGAAGGGCGCTTCGGATGAACAGGTGCGCAGACAACAGCTCGGCGAGATCGGATTTTTCGAGAAGCGTGCGTTGCGCAAAGCGGTCGAGCGCGCCAACGGTCTGCCGGTCATACCAGCAGAGACGGTCACGGAGTCTGATGCCGTCCGGCACGGTCTGGACCATGTCTTCGAGCGCAACTCGGTCGTGCCACAGCAGAGGATTCTTGAGGCCGCATTAGTCAGAGGCTGCGGCCAGCTTGACCTGGCACAGCTAAAGGAGACGCTGGCGAACGATGACAGCCTTGTCCGGGTCGGCTCGGAGTATTCCACACGGCAGATTCTGAACCGCGAGCTTTACCTGATTCGCAGCGTCAATGCCGCTATCGAGAGCGTCGCCCCCGTCAACCGCTTTTACGAGCCTCCCGTACGGCTCGGCCCGGACCAGCGCAAGGCGTTGGCCCACGTCCTCACCAGTCCGGACCGTTTCACCGGATTCCGTGGCTTGGCCGGTTCCGGCAAAAGCACCGTCCTCGTTGAAATGGCCCGCGTACTACACAGGGAAGGTTTCGAGCCGATCTTTTGCGCGCCCACGGCTTCCGCAGCCGATACGCTCCGCAAGGACGGTCTGGACGCCATGACGTTGCCAAAGTTGCTCAGCGACCCCAACGCCCGGGCCATGCTCTCGCCCCGCTCGGTCATCGTCCTGGATGAAGCCGGCGCCGTCGGCCTGGACGACATGACCAAACTCTTTGAAGCGGCCCGCCTCACCGGTTGCCGCGTCGTCCTTTCCGGCGACACCGGCCAGCACGCCAGCGTCGCCCGCGGCGATGCGCTGAGGATTCTCGAACAGTATTCGTCCTACCGTTTCAGCGAACTGACCACCATCCGACGCCAAAAGCCCCAAGCCTTCCGGCAGATTGTCGAACTGGCCGCCGCCAAACAGACTGACAGAGCCTTTGCCAAACTG
>DASPXS010000316.1:0-2342 GCA_035637175.1 Haliangiales bacterium
TGGTTCGGGCGAAAGAGAGCATTGGCGGGTCGCCGATGCAAGTCAGGGTCCGACATTCCGACTCTGGGCGCTTGATTGTCCGCCGCGCCGGGTTTTAACTTCCCTGGCCGGGACATTTGCGGCGGGGAAATCATTGAGACAAGGCATCCATGAAAGATCTGACTCTGTTTTACGCGACCAACCGAAATCACCTTGGCACCGATCGGTGGCATCCCAAAGGCTACGGCACCAAATTCAGCGACGACGGCGCCGAGAACCTGCGCTTCGGCAAGGTCACCTTGTCGGCGGACGAAAAAAAGATCGACGAGTTCCTCGCCAAGGACGTTGGTTTCGGCAACGGCGGCGGCGAAGGGTTGTCCGGCTACTTCAAAGACCTCGCGCCCAGGGCCGATATCCGTCCCTACGAGGAAAAGCTCAATCCGGACGTCTCGGACAAGGTGCAGAAGAACGCCAGGCTGGGTTCGCTCGCCATGTTTGCCGACTTGCAGGCGATGATGCTCAAAAGTTGCGACGTGCTGATTTACATCCACGGGTTCAACGTCTCGTGGAATGACGCCGTCGGCGGCGGGCTGGCGCTCCAGGAAATGCTGAATCATCCCTACCCGAGCGAGCCTGCGCAGCAGGTGTTGGTGGTCCTTTTCACCTGGCCTTCCGACGGACTCGCTCTGCCGTTCGTGTCCTACAAGTCGGATCGCACGGAGGCGTCCGCTTCCGGCAGCGCCGTCGGTCGGGGCATCCTCAAGCTGCGGGATTTTTTGCAAACGGTGCAGTCGCGGGCGCGAAAGAGAAGCGCCGCCCCGGCGTGCGAACAGGACATTCACCTGCTCTGCCATTCGATGGGCAACTATGTTTTGCAAAACGCGCTGCCGCGGATCGACCAGTTCACACCCGGCACCGCCTTGCCGCGCGTTTTCGAGCACGTTTTCCTCTGCGCGCCCGACGTGGATGACAACGTGCTCGAACCGGGCCAACCGATGGGCAACCTCCACGAACTGGCGCGGAGCGTCAGCGTCTATCACAATCGCGGCGATCTGGCGATGCACGTTTCCGATTACACGAAGGGTAACCCCGACCGCCTGGGCACCGCCGGCGCCGCGCGGCCCGCCGCACTCCACAACAAAGTGAGCCAGATCGATTGCACGCCGGTGGTGAAGGGATTCGTGGAACACAGCTATTACCTGGATGGCTGGGTGAACCAGGACATTCGTCTCGGCATTGCGGGCCTTGCCCAGGACGACCCGCACCGCCAGCGCAAGCGCAGCCCGGACTTCCCGAATGTGTGGCAGATGACCGCCTGATGCTGCTGTTATGGACCGGATCGCCGCCACACCCGAACCGCCCTATTACGCCGTGGTATTCACCTCGCAACGCACCGCGGGCGAAAATGGCTACGGCGAAATGGCCGAGAAAATGTTCGCGCTGGCGTCGCGGCAGCCCGGTTTCCTCGGTGCCGAATCGGTGCGCGATGCCGATGGCGTCGGCATTACCGTTTCCTATTGGTCGAGCCTCGAGGCCATCAAAAACTGGAAGCGCAACGAGGAACACCTGGCAGCGCAGGCGAAGGGAAGGAATCACTGGTACCAGAAATTCACCATCAGGATTTGCAAGGTCGAGCGCGAGTACGGCTTCGATAAATCATCCGCTCAAACTGCAGTTTGAACTGACATTTCTACAATTTGAGCAGTTTCTTCGCGTTCTCGTACAAAATTCTCCTTTCGATTGCTTTGTTCGGCGCGAAGCGGCGAATCGCGGCGATGATTTGCGCGCCCTGACATTTGGGACCGGCACCGACGGTGTCCTCGCAATCGCTGCCGAACAGCAGCTTGCTCTGGTGCCGCTCCAGAAAGCCGGGCGTGAAATCCTCGTCCCGAGTCAGTGCATTCAGACCGGAGCCGGCGGAGCAATCGCCATACATGTTCGGGTAATCGCCCAATAAGCGGTCGGTGATGCCGCCGGGCGTCACTTTGCCTTTCGGATAGGCGATGTTTTGGTCGTGTTTTTTGTCGATGTTGCCCCACCAGGTTTGCGCGTGGCCGATGAAGTTCACTTTGGGAAACTTTTCCAGGATTTTATGGAATTGCGCAAATCCGCGGTTGTATTCCGCTTCCCAAAAGTGGAACAGCGCCGGCACACCGTGGTCCTGCGCCACTTGCGCGACGCGTTCGATGGCGACCGAATCGCAATCGACGCCGAACTTCTGCTCGCCGATGCCGCGGGCGCCGAGCTTCAAATACTTTTCCAACACCGCCGGCGCCTCCGGCAGGTCGGGCACTTCGTTGGCAAAATACAGGAACTCCTTTGGATGGGTTCTCGCGAGGTTCACCACCGACTCATTGCCGTAG
>DASPXS010000317.1:0-17229 GCA_035637175.1 Haliangiales bacterium
CCTATTGCGAAAGTTTACGGCCGGCGCGTTGAGCCAGCTCGCGCACTTTGGTGACCAGCGCGTCCTGTGCGGTTGGCGCAAAGAACCCCGCGGTCGCGTTGTAGAGGCCGCGGCATTCGTAACCGCCTTCCTGGAGCACGCGGGCGGAAGGGAAGTATCCAAAAACGTCGTTGCAATAGGCGGCCGTCCAGAGTTGAAGCGGTCCGATAGCCTGTTCCACCAACGGCACATAGTCCACGACCACCTCTCCGGACAAAGCCACGAGAGACAGGTCGCCGCCGAACTGCCAGACGGCCACCGGGGCGTCGTAAGACGCCGCGAGTTTTTCACCGCGCTCCAGCCTGGCCAGCATGGCTTTGGCGTTGCCGCTTTGCCACGACGGGCCATTGGTCATCTGCATCAGGTCCGCCCGGGAAAACGGCTGCAAAGGGAGTCTGGCTCGATCGAACACACAAGTCAGCGGACCGCCCACCGACCGCAACGGAACATCCAATATCCGGCAGACCTCCTGGCCCAGTGTCGCGCCGTGCTCCCGCGCGTTTGCCATCGTGCCGCGTGGATACGGGTTAGCATCGCCGCCACACCCGATCATGAACATGGCCTGCGTTCCCGGATGCCGCTCTTGAATGTAAGCCTGAGCGAAACCGGCGTAGTCGCCGCACAGGTTGTAATTGGTTTGGGTCAAGGTGGTGTTGTGACAGGCATAACCGAAAAGGACCGCGCGCAATTTGCCGTCGTCGGAATCGACCCGCAGCACGGGTACACTGCGGTCCACCAACCCGCGCGGGTTCACGCCGAGAATAACGCCTCGCGGAGTGAACTCGCGCCGGTTCATGACAAAGTGCGTCACGCCCGAGCCCCAGGAAAGCCGGGCCGGCTCAAGCCGCGCCAACGCCCGCGCGGCCACTTCGGCCAGTTTGTCCTGCAGGCTGTGGGTATAGGCGACGAGGTTCCGGGCATCCTCCGGCGTCACGCCCGACTCGGAACGTTCTTCCAGGCTCAGCAGGGGAGCGGAGTGGGTATGCGATGAACTCAATAGAATACGGCTCCGCCCAATCTTTGTTTTTTCCTCAATGCGTTCGCAAACGGGTTCGGCAACCGCCCGTGACAGGCCGATCAGATCGGTGGTCACAAGAACCGCGCGATGACCTTGCCGATCTTCCAGCGCCAGGGCCTTGGCGCAGATGTCCTGTTCCACTTTCTCGAAAGGTTTCGTTCGTGAGGCGTAGCCGGCCATCGGCAGCGGTTTTTCCGGGGTGATCCTGACCGTGGCGAGGCCGACCTTCCACTCGATCTCAGCCGCGTCCACCGCAAGCACGGCGTGGAACACAAGCAAAGATCCGGCGAGGGCAGGGAGAGATTTCATCGTCGGTTCAACTGACTGGCAATAACGAGACGCGCTCCCCCTGCTCGTTGCGGGTGATTCCTTGCGCGCGGGGGTCCAGCGTCAGACTGCCATCCACCAGGAAGGCGTAGCGATGATGTCCGTGGGGCAGTTCCACCAGGAGCAACCATGCCCCGTCGGGCATCCGTTTCATCGAATGAGAGGCCGGATTCCAGTGGTTGAAGTCTCCAACCAGGCTGACGGATTGAGCCTGGGGCGCGTTGCAGATGAAATTGACACCGCGCAAGGTTTTTCTGACGACGAAGGAACTCATGGTGATTTGCGTAACTGGCTGAATTGCGATTTTGCCCTTCCGCTCAATCGGATTGTGCGATCCATGTGTGGAACCCGGCCGACGACGCTGTCAACCCAACAGGCTCTTAAGAATGATCATCGCTGTTCGGCGAACCTGTTCCGATTGGGCGTCGAGAACCTGGTATTGCGCGGGCCAACCGGCCTTGGGCTGGTTGCGTTCGCGCCAGAGTGATCTGAGGACGCGCTCCGTTCGCTCCACCTGCTGCAGGGCCGAGGCGAAGGATTCGCGTCCTTCGGGCAGGTCGGAAATATTGCCGACGAAAAAGCGGCTGATGTGTTGGTGGGTGAACACGGCATGCAACAACATGACCACGGTCTGCTCGTAGGCATACCAACGGTGCCGCAGCACCTCGCGCAAAAAGCCGTGCCGGAGGGCGAAGAACTCGGAACGGGGCCGCTCGGTGTACTGGCGGATTTCCTGCGCTTCTGCCGGAAACCAGTTGTAGAGCAGGCCAAAGGTTCCATAGGTGTCAATCAGTTGCTTCGAGTTGTTGTGATCGGTCGCAATCTCGCCGACGCAAAAGTCCTGCTTGAGCTCGAGGCAGATTTCCGGCAGGTCGTGCAACCGGCCCAGCACTTCCTTGCCGACCGCGGTGCCGTAATTGAAGTCGCCGGGAATCAGCCAATAGACATCCTCCGGTCCGCCTTTTTCAAAAGCCTTCCCCAATCCCGAGTACCACATCTGGCAGGTGTCCACACACCACTCGTCCAGAATATCGGAATGCCGGGCGACGGTGTTTTTCCTGAAATTGAGGAAGGCATCGTCTCCTTCCATGGCAAGGTGTGTCTTGCGATCGACGACTGTGATGGGGCGCGCGTAGGTGTCCTTGTCCGCGTCGAGGCGCGCGATCAACCGGTAAAGCTCCTCCAGATCGGAGTAATGGCCCGGTTGCCGGAAGGGATAAATGACGACGGGATGAATTTTGGACTGCCGCGCCCTTCGGGATGCCGCGGGGGACGCCCCCGATTGAGTTCCTTCGGTGCTGGTCGCATTGTTTTTCATAGGCTGACAACTGTTCGAGCGGATCGAGTTTCAAGCGCCTTTACGCGGACCGCCGGGACTGTCGTCGCACGAACGCAGTCTCGGGTGCCTGGGAACATCATAACGATTAGCCGACCCGGCCGATATCCACAACCTTCAAATTTCCCATTTGGGGGGAGGTCAATGGAATGTCCGCTCGTTGCACCCCCCCATTCGCGTTCCTGCTTTCTCCATCGAGGAGCGTCTGAGGCAATTTCTTAACCGGCAACGAAGGCGCGCTCGTGCTCAAGAACCGGGAATGGGAAATCATCCCGAGCCGAAGAAAAAAGTCTGGAATCCACCTTGCGATCAGCGGGCGGTCAGCGCCTGCCGCAAGGTGCCCAGCAATTCCTCCGTCGTGTACGGCTTGGTCAAGAAGGCCTGCAGGTTCAGGTTATCGACCTCGGCAAGCCTGGCCTGGGAAGCCAGGCCGCTGACGGCGATGACCTTCGCCTCGGGATCGAGCTGTCGCAGTGCCCGGATCAGGGCCGGCCCGTCCATGATGGGCATCATCAAATCGGTGAGCACCAGGTTGATTCTCCCTTTGCGCCGCCGAAAGAGGGTAACGGCTTCCGCTCCATCGGTCGCCGTCAATACCCGGTAATTGAATGATTCCAACAACTCCTTGGTGATTTCCAGAAGCGCCTGCTCGTCATCGACCAGGAGGATCAGTTCGCCCTGTCCCACCGGAGGAGCGGAGCGTTTGCGTCGCGCTATTTCGGTTTCGGTTGAAGCCGCGGCCGGGAGGTAAATTTTGAATGTTGTTCCCCGGCCGACTTGACTGAACACTTCCAGGAATCCGCCGTGGTTCTTGACGATGCTCCTGACCGTGGAGAGCCCCAAACCGGTCCCTTTCCCGGTTTCTTTGGTCGTGAAAAACGGTTCAAACATCTTGTCCAACAAGTCCGGCGGTATGCCGCTGCCGGTGTCCGAAACGGCCAGGACAACGAACGGGCCGCAGAGCGGCAGCTCCTGCATCGGCGTGCGTTTTTCCTTCAGAACAATATTCTCCGCTTCAATCGTCAGAGTGCCGCCCTCCGGCATCGCATCACGCGCGTTGACGCACAGATTGAGCAACACCTGATGCAGTTGGGTGGCATCGCCCATGATCGGACGAAGCTCCTGCGCGGTTCCGATTTTGATGTGGATCGAACGGGGAAAGGTGTCTTCGGCCAGCCTGACCAATTCGCTCACCAGGTGGTTGACCTGAAGCAGTACGGGTTCACCCGAAACACCGCGGGCAAAGGAGAGGATTTGTTTCACCATTTCCGCACCGCGCTGCGCGCTGGCCGTGGCGGTGTCCAGAATCTTCCGGTCTTCCGGACCGGGCAACTTGTCGCGAAGCAGATGGCCCATGAACAGGATGGGGCCCAGGACATTATTCAGATCGTGCGCGATGCCTCCGGCCAGCGCGCCGAGATTTTCCATCCGCTGGGAGCGCAATAACTGCGCCTCCATCTCCTTCTTCTCGGTAATGTCCGTGTTGATATTGAGAATCGCCGCGGGCTTTCCTTCAACGTCCCGCAACAGGGTGCGGCGGCTCTCCATGATGATCTCCTTGCCGGTCCTGGTCACCTGGCGCAATTCCCCGACCCATTCGCCTTTCTCGAGAACGGTCTTCCAGATTTCCTGGCGCTGGGGCGAATCCTCCTTGTAAAGCAATTCAGCGGCCCGCCTGCCCAACGCCTCGTGTGCCGTCCAGCCATAGACGCGTTCGGCCCCTTTATTCCAGTAAGTGATGCGTTGTTCCAGGTCGCGCACGAAAATAGCGTCCGTGGCCTGGTCGAGCAGCGCGGCCTGCTCCCGGACTTTCATTTCCGCCTGCCTCCGCTCGGCCCGTTCCTGCGCTTCGCGCATGGCCCGCTGGACTGAGGCCACCAATCGGGACAGCCGGTCTTTCAGAACGTAATCCGTCGCCCCTTGTTTGAGCGAGTCCACCGCCACCTCCTCGCCGATGGTGCCGGAAACAAAGATGAACGGCACCTCCGGACATTTTTGCCGGGCGATTTTCAACGCGGACCTCCCGTCGAAGCCGGGCAGCGTATAGTCGGAGATAATCAGATCAAAACATTGTTGCTCCAACCGAGCCAGAAAATCGGCCTTGGTTTCCACCCGCTCGATGGCGCAGGCGATGTCCATGGCCTTGAGCTTTACCCGGATCAGTTCCGCATCAGCGGGATCGTCTTCCAGATGAAGAATCCGCAGGACCGGACCGGGCGATTGACTAAGACCGGATGACTGAGAATCCATAAAGCATTCCTCAACCAGCGCACGAACTTAAAACTAAGTCAGTAAAACAACGGAGTCAAAATAATCGGCGTAAAAACGCAGGGGCGCGACTGACGCGAATCCATTGGTCGGCAGTCGATTCGCCCGCTGAATGAATTGGAGCGCCCGGGGTTGCAACGCGGGGCGACTTTCGGGCCACACCTTCGGCCGTAAATTCACGGCGGATCAGTTTTCGGCCCGCAGAAGTGCAGTTTCTTTGATTCCGGCCGGCAAATCAAGTCCACTCTCCGCAGCCAGCCAACGCAGCGCCTGTGTCAGGTTGAAGAATCTCCCTTCCAGTTGGGCGTCGTAGGCGGCCTCGAGTATCACTCCGAACTCTTTGCCCGGCTGCAGCCCGAGTTCGATCAGGTGCCGGCCCAGCAGGATCGCTTTTGGCGCCGACGCCTGCACCTGCAGTTCCGCGGCCTTGGCTTGCAACGCTTCCAGAGCTTCGGGAACAGTCCGCGGCCGGGGTGGGCGACCGAAATGATCCGCCGTGATGACCAGCGACAAGCCGCGGATGTTTTCCGGTTCGAGCCGTTTCGCCAACCGTCGGACGGAACGCTCCGTGACCGGTTGCAAATGGGCCAGGTGATTGATCACCAGCGGCAACACCCGATCACGGATCGCCAACGGCGCGTTGATCCGTTCCAGGAACGCGGCTGCGAGCGGACCTCCGGCTTCTTCGTGTCCCGGCGAGACGATGCGTTTGCGGCCGTCGCGCTCGGCCTCCTGTGTCGTGGATGCCTTGCCGAAGTCGTGGGCCAGAATTGCCAGCATGTAAACGCTGCGCGATTCCGGGTCCGCCTCCTGCCATTCGGGCAGAGTGGCCATCGCGTCGCAGCACAGGCACGTGTGCACGAACACGTCGCCCTCCGGATGCCAGTCCGGGTCCTGCGGCGTGCCCACCAACGCATTCACTTCCGGGAAATGTTCCAGCCATTCCGTTTGCCGGAGTAACTTCAATCCGCCCGAAGGCACGCTGCTCTTCGCGGCCCACTTGAACCATTCCTCCCGCACGCGTTCTCCGGCCAGTTCGCGATAAGCCGATTTCATGCGGCGACAGAGCGCCACGGTTTCCGCGGCGGCCCGCAGATCGAAACGCGCCGCGAACTGCATTCCCCGCAGGACCCGCAGAGGGTCCTCGGCAAACGCCGGACTGGTATGGCGCAGGACGCGGTCTTTCAAGTCTTGCGCCCCGCCGAAAAAATCGAGCAACTCCCCCCGGCGCGGATCGAACATGAGCGCGTTGATCGTAAAATCGCGGCGCGCGGCGGCTTCCCGGGGCGTGATCGCGGGATCGAACGTGATGTCGAATCCCCTGTGCCCGGGCGCGACTTTGGAATCGCGGCGCGGAATCGTAAAATCGTGAGTGGCCCCGCGTGGTGTCGTCAGCTTGACCACGCCGAACGAGCGTCCCACCAGGTCGGTCCTCCCCCGGCGCGACAACGCGTCCACCAGTTGATCGTAACCGACACCGAACACCTCGACATCGAAATCCTTGCAAGGCCGGCCCAACAGCCAGTCGCGCACGCAACCGCCGACGAGATAGGACTCCCGCAGCTCCGGAGTCTGCTTCAAAGCCGATGCCAAATCGTCCGGCAATAAATCGATCATCGCCGCCATTCAATCCTGTCTCCTCGTCTGCACCAAGAAATCATTTAACGCGCGAACGCGCCCGATGGTTCCGCAATTTCCTTGACGACGCCTTTGGTTGGCGTAAGAGTTGAGCGTTGCGCAAAAGTTCATGGAAGAGGAGTTTGATGAACGCATTACACACGCGCCGGGAGTTTTTGGCTGAAGTAGGTCGAGGGATGCTGGTTGCCACGGTCGGTTATGAGATCGCCAGCGAATTGGGACTGGCCTCCGCCCTGCCGCAGGAGGCCGCGCTTTCCTTTGGTCCGATGGAACCGCTCGTCTGCCTGATGCAGGAAACGCCGGTCAATCGCTTGTTTCCCGCATTGCTCGAACAACTGAGAGGCGGCGCGGACTTGCGGCGGTTGGTCGCGGCCGCCGCGCTGGCCAATGCCCGGACGTTTGGCGGCGAGGACTACGTTGGCTTCCACACGATGATGGCTTTGGCCCCCGCGTTGCACATGGCGCAGGAGCTTTCTCCCGAATTGCGGCCGCTGCCGGTGTTTAAGGTGCTGTATCGAAATACGAATCGCATTCAGGAGCGCGGCGGACGCAAAGAGGAAGTGTTGCACGCGATCAAGCCGGCGGCGCTTTCCGAAACGGTTGCGGGCGGCGAGGCCTTGCGGGAGGCCGTGCGAAGCAAAAAGGTGGACACCGCGGAACTGACCTTTGCCGCGCTCGCCCAACATTCCGCCGACGAGGCGTTCAACGATCTGTTGTTTGCAGTTCAGGACAACACCGAAGTGCATCGGGTGGTGCTGCCTTATCGCGCGTGGGACTTGCTGGGATTGATCGGAAAGGAACAGGCGCACACGTTGCTCCGGCAGTCGGTACGTTACTGCGTCAAAGCCGAATCGTGGCAGCGCACCTCGACGTGGGACGAACCGCGGAGTCTCTTGCCGAAGATGCTCGAAGAACACAAGTTGCTCGGCCGTTCACCCGGAGATCGGAAAGCTGAAGACCCCTGGGTCGAGCAAATGAGCCGGACGATTTTTCGATCAACGCCCGCACAAGCGGCCGCCGCCGCCGCCGCCGCGCTCGCGGAAGGGATGTCACCGTCGGACGTTGGCGAGGCCATTACCCTGGCGGCCAACCAACTCATCCTGCGCGATCCGGGCCGGACGCCGCGCGACGAACAACCCGGCAAACCGCTGGGAAGCGTGCACGGCGATTCCATCGGCGTCCACGCCTGCGACTCGGCCAACGCCTGGCGGAACATCGCGCGCGTCAGCAATGCCCGGAACTGTTTTGCAAGCCTGATTCTCGGGGCGTACCAGGTGGCGCTGGACCGCACCGCGCGCGGTGGAGATTTCCTTAACTGGCAACCGCTGCCGCTGGCCCGACACCTCGACGAGATCAAAACCACCGACTCCGACGCGTTGCTGCGCGAGGCCGACGGGGCGATTCGCGAAAATCTCCAGGCCAAAGCCGGCGCGTTGATTCATCGCTACGGCGAATTGGGTCACCCCCCGCGCCCGGTGTTCGATCTGCTCCTGCGTTACGCGGTCAGCGAAGAGGGGGCGCTGCACGCGGAAAAATTCTATCGCACCGTCTCGGAGGAGTTCGCCGCGAGCCGGGCTGCTCACCGCTGGCGTCATGTGGTGGGGCTGGCGCGAGTAACCGCCAGCGAGTTCGGCCGGCCGGCCGCCGGCATGGCCGAAGCGCGCGCCTTGCTCAAGGTGTGAATCCAGCGGGAGTTGATCGGGTCCCGGGACCAGCAAGGCCGGTTCATTTCGCCGGCAACGCGTAAACTTCAATTTCCTGCCAGCAGTTCAGCGCGCTCGAAGTGCTTCCTTTGGTGTATCCGCGCAGGTACCGGGCCTTCACGCCTTTGGCGTCGATGACTTTTCCCTGGTGAGTTTCGAAATATTCGCGGTCGGTGCCCGCGCCCAGAGCGGCCGAGTTGTCCACGTCATTGTTGAAGAGCGTCTGCACGTTGGTTTTGAAAGCGGGATCGTCGGAAACCTGCACGATCACGTCGTGCATCACCTGGATGTAACGATGATCATGCCACAGGGCGATGGCGTAAATGGAATAGGCGTCGCCCAGGTCCACCTGCACCCATTGCGTGCCCTTTTTGAATTCGACCGCGTCGTAATCAAACGCTTCCTTCTTACCGTCGGTGATCTGGTTCAGTTCGCCGCTGAAGGGCGCGACACTGCTGGTGACCGGTTTGCCGAGGGCGACGTTCGTGACACCCCTGGGCACCATGAACGGCGGCCGCGGCTTGTCGGTCAGCGGTTCGATGTTCGGCCCCTTGGGCAGGTCTTCCGGCGTGCCTTTCAACGTCGGGGCCGGCAATTGCAAGGCCAGCGCCTCTTTGGCCGGAGCCTCGGCGCATAGCAGCGGCAGGCAAAGCAGCAGACCTGCGAGGGCGGTGGTCGGGCCGGCTTTGAAAAAGTGTATAAGCTTCATTTGGCTGCCAATAGGATAACGGAACAGACCCCCGTATTCAAAATGAATTCTGGCACCCCGCTGCGCAGCGCCGGCTTGCGCTCCCGGCGGTGAGACGCTAAAAATGTGCCGGCAAATCTCCTTAAAATGAATTTGAACTTTCGACCCATCGCCGTCGCTGCCCTGGCGATTGCCGCCACAGCCGCGCTGACGGCGGACAACACCAGGACAATTTCCCTCTTCAATGGAAAGGATTTGTCCGGCTGGAAAACCGTGGGCGGCAAAGGAACCGTCCAATGGAAAGTCGGCAAGGCGGCGCTCGACCCGAGCGACGAGACGAAATTGAAAGTGAACGGTCCGGGTGACGAACTGATCAGCGCCGAGCGCGGTGTGAATTTGTCGTCCGAGACGAGCTTCGGAGACTGCCTGCTGGAGTTGGAGTTCATGGTGGCGAAAAACTCCAATTCCGGCGTGAAGATGATGAACATTTACGAAATCCAGATCTTCGACAGTTACGGCAGGGCAACCCTGGACAAGCAGGATTCCGGCGCGGTGTACAGCGAGATTGCCCCCAACGTGAATGCCGCCAAAAAACCCGGTGAATGGCAGACGATGATCATTGAATTCCGCGCGCCGCGCTTCGATCTCTCCGGAAACAAGACCGCCAATGCCCGGTTTGCGAAGGTGACTCTCAACGGGCAGATCGTGCAGGAAAACGTGGAGATCGCCCATGGCACGAACGTCGGCCGCAACGCCAAGGAACATCCGACCGGGCCGATTTATCTCCAGGGCGACCACGGCCCGGTGGCGTTTCGCCATCTCAAAATCACCCCGTTGAATTGAAAGGAAAATATGAAATCCAGTTTGAATCGCCGTTCGTTTCTTAAGCGCAGCGCGCTGGCCGCGGGCGCCCTCTCCGCCGCGCGCATTCTTCCCGGCCGCAATCTCCTCGCGGCGTCGGGCACGATCGACAAACTGAACTGCGTGCAGATCGGCTGCGGCGGACGCGGCATGACTCACCTGGATTCGGTGATCGGCAACAACCAGCAAAACCTTTACGCCATGGTGGAGCCGGACGAAAAAAGGCATTCCACCGTCAAAAGCTGGCTGCAGAGGCGAAACCTGGACGCGGGCAAACTCCAGGTCTTCACGGATTACCGCGTCATGTTCGACAAGATCGGCAAACAGATTGACGCCGTGTTCATCGCCACCCCGAACCATCACCACGCGTTGGCGGCGATCATCGCCATGCAACTTGGGAAAAACGTGTATTGTGAAAAGCCGGTGTGCCACGACATCGGCGAAGCCCGCCAGTTGCGCGATATGGCAATCAAATCCAAGGTGGCCACGCAAATGGGCAACCAGGGCCACTGCGAGGAGGGTTATCGCCGTTTATGCGAGTTTATCTGGGCCGGCGTCATCGGCAAAGTCACCGAGACCCATAGCTGGACCGACCGCGCCAACGGCGGCGTCGGCCCGCGTCCGCCGACTCAACCGGTTCCCGCCGGATTGAACTGGGACCAGTGGATCGGCCCGGCGCCCTACCGTGATTACCACACCGACCTGCATCCGCATGAATGGCACGGTTGGTATGACTTCGGCAACGGTTCCATCGGCAACATGGGTTGTCACGTGCTGGACGGCGTCTATTGGGCGCTCAAGATCGAACATCCCACGAGCATTGAAGTGGAGTACCTCAGGGGCGGCAGCAACGAACGCTACCCCACCGGCAGCCGCATCCGCTGGGATGTTCCCGCGCGCGGCGACATGCCTCCGGTGAAAGTCTATTGGTACGAGGGCCTCAATAAAACCACCACCGCCGAGCCCACGGGTAATCTGAAGGCCGCCCGGGGCGACGCCCGCAACCTCCCACCGCTCCTGCTCGAGTTGCGAGAGAAATATCCCGACGAAGAACTGGACCGCGGAGACAGCGGCACGCTTTACGTCGGAGAGAAGGGTGTCATCTACACCGGCACCTATGGCGACCGAATGCACATCCTGCCCATCGAAAAGATGCGCGAAGTCACCCAGCCGCCCAAGACGTTGCCGCGACCGAAGAACATTTTCACCGACTTCGTCGAGGCCTGTCGTGGAGGCAAGACGGACACCGCGGTGAGTTTTGAATATGGCACGCGGCTGACCGAGTTCGCCATCCTCGGCAACCTGGCCCAGCACGTGGGTGAGGGGAAAAAGGTGGAATGGGACGGCCCCAACATGAAAGTCACCAACCTCCCCGACCTCAATCAGTGGGTGAAACGCGAGTATCGCAAGGGCTGGCACATCTGATCATGCCGCCCGCGGGGAAACATTTTCCATTGGCGACATTTGAGCCTGCAAGGCCGAGCGGAGAATTGGCCGGGTGGCGCGGCAAACAAACACTCCCCGCGGTAAAAAAAGAAAGGCCGGGCTTTCACCCGGCCTTTCCCACACACAATGAGAACAAAGCGCTTACTTTCTTATCCTGTAGCCGCGCCCGCTACGAACATCCCTTCAGCAATGCGGCGCCGCAGAAATGCGCCTGCCAGTCACACACACGATATCTGGCTACTGCGTGATTGCATCGCTAACACGCACTGACAATACCCTATGCCGTGTCCCCCGCCAGTCACCAGTTCGGGGGACAAGGTCGCGCGGGCTTATCCAGTTGGGTTTGTGAAACATGCCAGCCCGAGTTCGCAAGGAGGTGTGAATCACGAAGGTCGAACGGCTTCACCGCCCGATTCGACGGGAAACCGCCGCTCATGAACGCCGCAGGAACTTGGCGACCGCTTCGGTCCGGGTTCGGACCTGGAGCTTTTCATAGATGCGGCGGATGTAGGTGTGCACGGTTTCATAGCTGATGCCGAGCTTCTCCGCGATCTCCTTGTAAAGAAAACCCTGGCTCAGGCAATCCAACACTTCCTGTTCGCGTTGAGACAAGTTCTCGGTGGGTCGGGAGGAACTGCCGGCCTTTTGAAATGACTGCACCACTTTTCGGGCGATATGAGTCGTCATCGGGGACCCGCCGCGATGCACTTCGCGGAGGGCATCCAGCAACTCGGCGCGCGAGGTGCGCTTGAGCAGGTAGCCGGACGCGCCCGCCGCCAGCGCGTTGAAGATATTCTCCGTGTCTTCGTAAACGGTAAGCATGACCACCTGGGTGTCGGGCGCCACCTGTTTCAATCGCCGGACGCATTCCACGCCGTTCATGCCCGGCAGATTGATATCCATCAGAACGACGTTCGGGCGATCGCGCGGCAATGCTTCCAGGGCCGCCTCCGCGTTCGGGTATTGGCTCAGGCAGCGAAATCCCTCCGCCCGGCTGATCACCCGGGCCAGGGTGCCTCGAACCTGATCGTTGTCTTCCACGATTGAAACGGTGATGGCCATGGCTTGTTTAGTGGTTGCCCATGTCAGTGGTTGCCGATGGGAGCAATCAAGCGAACCAGCGTGCCTCCGCCCGGCGCCGGGCCGAGGGCAAAACTGCCGCCGATGCCCTCCATCCGCTTGCGCATATTGCGCAATCCATTTCGGGCCGGGGCCGTCGGATCAACCTGTCCCGCCACACCGCGGCCGTTGTCTTCGATTTCCAGGATGATAGTGGTGGCGTCCAAACGCAGCCGGATCCAGACCGCCGAGGCCTGCGCGTGCCGGACGACGTTGGTAATGGCTTCCTTGGAGGCGAGGAACACGTTGTGCCGGACCTCCGGAGAAACGGCTGCGCCGGGCAACTGCGCGGGGACGTCCAGCCGGTAGCGCAACCCGGCCACGCCGAGATATTCCTGGGCGTTCTGGCAGACATAAGTGATCAAACCGTCCAGTGTGTCGTTCGAAGGGTTGACCGTCCAGACGATCTCATCGAGGACTCGCGTGGTGTCACGCGCCGTTTGCGAGATCTGCCGGGCATGGGCCTCGACTTCTGCCGGAGATTCTTTGTCGCCCTCCACCAACTCGCTCAACAGGGCGACCTGGGTGAGGCTGGCGCCCAGTTGATCGTGGATGTCGCGCGCGATCCGGGAGCGTTCCTTCTCGAGCGCCTCCTGTTGTCGCAAACTTTCCAGTTGGCGTTGCAATTGTTGCGTGGAGACGTAATGAACCAGGGCCACGATTCCTCCCAACAATCCAACGGCTGTTGCGGTGAGGAACCACCAGGTCCGCCAAAACGGCGGCTCAACGATGAGCGCCAGGGCGCTGCCCGTAGAGTTCCACACCCCATCCTCGTTGCACGCCGTTACGTGAAAACGGTAACGACCGGGCGGGAGCTTGCTGAAGCGTACCACGCGAGTGTTGCCGGCTTCGGTCCATTCCTTCTCGTGTCCTTCCAACCGGTATTTGAAGCGCGCCCGGTCCGGAGCCGCCAGATTAAGACTGGTGTAATAGATTTCCAGCCGTTCCTTGTCCGCCGGGACCGTCACCGTTCGCAGCCATCCCGCGCGCAAATTGTTGGTGTTCTGCTCGCGGCCTTCGATCAGCACCGACTCAATCATCACCGGAGGCGGATTTGTATTCGGGTGAAGGTGGCTTGGATTGACCGAGACCAGGCCCTTGATCGTGGCAAACCACAGTCTGCCGTCGCGGGTGCGGCACGCTCCCGGCTGAGAACCGAGCGTGCATTCACTCGTCGGCAGGCCGTCGGGCTTGCCGTAGGCACGACAAGGAATCAGGTTGGTCTTGCCGAGGGCGAAATCGTTCAGCGCTTTCTTTGGCACCCGCATGAGGCCGGCGATCGAACCCATCCACAGGTAGCCCTGGCTATCTTCAACCAGGTAGCCGACGCGGTTGCTGATGAGGCCCTCACGAGTCGTGTAACGCGTCCAGCTTCCTCCCTGCAGCCGGCCCAGACCGCCGCCGTCGGTGCCGATCCATAAAATTCCTTCCTCATCCACATAGAGCGAGGAAACATATTCGCTGGGCAGCCCTTCTGTCCTGTGGAATGCTGTAACCAGGCCGTCTCGCAGCCGATTCAAGCCGCCCCCGCGGGTCCCCACCCACAGATTTCCTTCGGAGTCATCGGCGATGGCCTGGACTTCGTCTCCCGACAGCCCCTCGCGAGTCGTAAAGGTTTTCCACTCCCCTTCATCCCAGCGCACCAGGCCGCTCCGCGTGCCCAGCCACAACCGGCCACTGCGGTCCTGGTGCACGGCGAGAACCACCGGGCGGATCGTGTCCATCCCTGGCGCCCGCTGAAACCGGCCGTTCTGTAACTGGTAGAGACCGTCCCACGTGCCGGCCCAGATGCGCTGCTTCCGATCCACAAACACGGCCCAGACAGACGGGTTCATCAAACCCTGACCGGTGCCAAAACGTTGCAGGACGCCGCCTTTCCAAAAACCCGCCCCATTGGTGTTCAAGCCAATGGCGTTGAAGCCGACCCACAACCCTCCCTGATCATCTTCGCAGACCGATCGCACCGTCAAACCGCGGGTTTCCTCCAGCACGTCAAACACCTGCCGTTTCACCCGGTTCAAGCCCCCGCCGTCGGTCCCCACCCAAAGAGCCCCATCACGATCCATGTGCAAAGAGAGGATGTAGTTGTGGGACAACCCTTGAGCCATTGAAAGACAAGCGGCCTTGCCTTCGGCGTCAAACCACCAAACCCCGCCGCCCAGGGTGCCGACGACCAGGTTGCCCTCGAGATCCTCGCAGGCGGCGGAGACGCGCGCGCTGCTGCTCCAGGGATACGGTCCCAGATCGCGCTCGACGCGGTTGGCCCGACATTTCTGAACGCGTCCATTGGCCAGGCGCCAATATCCGCCCTGCTGACTGGCGAGCAGAAAATCGAGCTTTGTGACCGGCACGCTTTGTTCCACGGGGAACGGCTTGCGCGGATCGAGAGCCGCCGCGGGGTTTATGGCGAACAGACCCCAGTCCACGCCGACCCACAGCGGCCCGGATCGTTCTGCGATGAGCGCGCGGCAGTTGCTGAAATTGTCCGCGCCAAAATTCCAAACGTCATCCCCCCCATTGTGGTGCCGGCACAGTTGACCGTTGGCAGTGTAAAGCCATACCGCGCGATCCGGGTCTTCACAGACGGCCATCAGGCGCCCCTCCCGGGTCCCTCGCCCAATACCCAGGCTTTTGACCCGGCCATTGTTGAGCAGCGCCACGCCGGCCGTCTCCGTTCCCATCCAGAGGTTGCCCTGACTGTCTTCAAAGAGACTGACAATCGGACCGCTCTCAAGCCCGGGGGTGTTGCTCTCATCAAACACCGTGAATCGAATGCCATCGAAACGAACCAGGCCTTTGAGCGTCCCCAGCCAGAGGTAGCCGTCCCGGGTCTGCGTCATGGCAATCACGGAATTCTGCGGCAGCCCGTCTTCCGTCTCCCAGACGTCAATGGTATAGGGCGCGGCAACCTGGGGTACCGTGCTGGAGGCGGCACTTACGCCGGACGAAGAGTCACAGAACAACAGCCCTGCGGCTGCGAGAGCCCAACGGTTATTCGACATATCCGATTGTCACGGTGGTCCGGCATCCGAATGGATGAGTTTGATGTCGGCCCGAAGCTCAGCTTGACTTGGCCGGCTACTCGAAGCAAGCGCGGACGCGCCTCAGGCCTCAACTCCGCTCTGGACCGTGGTACAATATTTGTTATAGCTATGACAATATTTGTACCCATTTTCCATGTGCCGTTGATGAAGTCGTTGCGAGTCAAGCCCCGGATTTTTGGCTGTTGGAGACCGCGGCGAGCGCCGCACAGATCCGGTTGAACTCATTTGCCCGATTTCGATTGTTCGATCACCAGCCTCAACATTTGTTTGCGCTGTTCCGATCCGACGAAAAGTCTCTCGGGAAATCGGCGGTAGTGCAACATCTCGTCGTAGATCCGTCCGCCCTGGGAGAGGTTCAAGCCCAGGCCGGCCAGGTACTGCAGCCGCAGGTTCCGGTCCCGGTTTATCTCCGCGTGCTTCAACCAGGGCTCCAGATCGGGCCCTTGCCCGGCATAAGTCCCCAGCAAACCGACCACCGACTTGAATCCCACCTCCTGGAGCGATTGCGCCACACGGCCGTCCCGCTGCATTCGCTGCTGCACTTCGTCCAGGTTGATCGGCTTGGCATCCGCCTGCCCCAGCAGAACGATATCGTAACCTTCACCGTCCTGGTCGTTGCTCCAGATCGTGCCCCCGGGAAACACTTTGAAGAACGTCGCGAGCTCGCTCTTGACGACGCCCAGATTGCTCTCGTAGAGGGGCACCCACTGCGTGACCAATCCGTCGGGATTTAAATGCTGCCTGACCAGTTCGAAGTACTCCTTCGTGTAGAGCGCGGCGGCGCCTTTGACCCACGGATGAATCGGGTCGGAGGTGATGATATCAAATTTCTCCGGTGTGGTCAGAAGGTGATGCCGGGCGTCGTCATAGACCATTTTGACGCGCGGATCGTTTACCACGTTGTAATTCTCCTTTCCGAAGTACGGGGCCACAACGCGGGGAATCAACGGCTCGATTTCGCAAACGACGATTTTCTCGATGCTGGGATGCACGACAAACGAGCCGGCGGTGACGCCGGCGCCACATCCGACGACCAGCGCGGAGCGGGGCTTGGGGTGGAGCAATGCCGGGAGATGTCCCAGCATCCGTTGCAATCGCATGTCCTGCGGTTCGCTTGATGCCTCCACCTTGCCACTGACGTGGAAATTCCGCACCCCGCTGCTCAGCTCCGTAACGGCCACCGAGGCATTCATCCCTTCGCCCACGTAGAGGATCGTCCCCTCGCCGGCTCGCGTCGTCAAATGACGGCCATAGGCAACCAATCCTCCCGGCACCCTGGGCACCATCCGGGCGAGCATCATCGCGGCGAACCCCACCGCGGCAATCACCAAGACCGCGCCCGCAGTCCTGAACACCGGGCCCGCGCGTTGACCGTTCGACGCAGCGTCCGCCGGCAAACGCCGAAGCAGTGGTGCAACCGTCAACAGTGCGGCCAAAGCGGACAACCCGATCAGCAGCCGCTGGGCTTGCTGCGTGCCCACCCAGGCAATCAGAAAAATGCTGGAGCCGACCGCGCCAACGATCGCGCCGATTGTGTTGGCGGCATAGACTCCACCGACCAATCGTCCCGGGTCCTGCCCGCGCGAGGTGAGCGCCGCGAGAGCCAGCGGAAAACTGGCTCCCCACAAGATTGTCGCTGGCAGGATTGCCCAAAAACAACGCACGAGATCGAGCTGGAAATTGAACCAGGGACTTTTGGAAAGCGACGGATTGACCGGCCAATAAGGCAAGGAACTGGCCAG
>DASPXS010000318.1:0-2563 GCA_035637175.1 Haliangiales bacterium
GCTCTTCCGCTGCCGGTCTTCCCAATGCGCGACGGCGTGAACCGGCGCGTATTCTTCTGCCCACGATTGGACGGCCGACTGCAGTTCGGCCGGGATTTCTTCAAACGGCACGGCCGTGCCGGAACAATGCTGACACACCAGTCCGGACTCCAGCACGTCGCGCGTGAGCAGCGGCAACAAGGGCGCGCGGCAGCAGGGCGCTTCGGCGTAGGCTGCCGGCGGGGTGGCCAGCCGTTTCAGCCAGATTTGCCGGTCGTGCGCGATCTGCGCCGCCAGCCGGTACGCGCCCAGCAGCGGGTGCGACAGCCGCCAGGCGCGGCCTTCCAGTTGCCCCAGGGTCTGCGCCAGCCACCGGGCGAGGGTGTGATCGTCGAAGTCCTGAAACACGCGGCCGTATTCCTGCCACAGCGTGTCGAGCGGTGATTCCGGATCAATGGCCATCGCGGGCCAAGGTTAAGTGCAAAGTGCAAAGTTCAAAGTGCAAAGTTGGTCGCGTTCTGCCTTTGCCCGGTTGGCCCTGGTCCGCTATAAATCCGGTCGTGCCAAATCCGCCGGCCAATTCACTCGACGCCCCGCTGACCGCGCTGGGCGGCGTCGGCGCGGAACGCGCGGCCCAACTCGCGCGGTTGAAACTCCGCACCATCGGCGACCTGCTGTTGCATCGCCCGCGGCGCCATGAAGACCGCCGGCGCCTTCGTCCGATTGCCGAATTGCGCGTGGGCGAAGCGGGCACCGCCCGCGGCAAAATCGTCGCGCAAGGCGTCAAACGCTGGCGCGGCGGCACCCGATCGGTGTTCGAGTTCATCCTCGACGACGGCACGGCGCGGCTGCACTGCCGCTGGTGGAACCTCCCGTTCATGGAGAAATATTTTCAACCGGGCGACGAGGTTTTTGTTTTCGGCAAACTCGATTCGCTGAAACCGCGCACGATTGACCATCCGGAGACGGAAGTCGTCGAAACCGGCGCGGAAAACTTCATTCACCTCAACCGCATTGTGCCGATTTATCCGCTGACGGAAGGTCTGCCCCAGCGGTGGTTGCGCACGTTGATCTGGCGCGCGCTGGAAGCCTACGAGACTCGCATCCCCGATCCGTGGCAGAAGCTCATCTGCGGGCGGACGGGTGGAGCCGCCCCACGGGCAGGACAGCCAACTCCGGCGCCCGGCTCTCCGGGCAACCGTGCCCGGAGCGCACCGGCCGCAGGGATGCGGCTGGAGCCGGCAGGCAAGGATGCCTGCCCTGCGCGCGCCCAGGCCATCCGCAGGCTCCACTTTCCGGCGGAGGCGGCCGAGGTCGAAACCGCGCGGCAACGGCTGGCGCTGGACGAGTTTCTCGAACTGCAACTGGCCATTCAGCGGCGCCGCCGGAAACTCCAGGCCAACGCCCGCGGATTGCCGTGCGCCGGCGACAACCACTTGATCAAACCGTTTCTCAAACAGCTCGGCTTCGCCCTGACGGAATCTCAAACGAAGGTCCTGCGCGAAATCCGCCGCGACCTGGGCGGACCGCAGCCGATGCGCCGTCTGCTCCAGGGCGACGTGGGCGCGGGCAAAACGGTCGTCGCCGCCTGCGCCGCGTTGATGGCGCTGGAAAGCGGCTTCACCGTGGCGCTCATGGCGCCGACCGAAATCCTGGCCGAACAGCACTTTCAGACTTTCAGCGGCTGGTTCGGGTCGCTGGGCGTTCCGGTGGACCTGCGCACCGGGAGCCGGAAAACCTCAAAGCTCGAACCTCGAATTTCGAACCTCGAAGCAGACGCTGCCACCCAACCCGCAACCCGCAACCCCCAACCCCCAACCGGCAACCCGCCACCCGCAATTCTGACCGTCGGGACCCACGCGCTCATTGAAAGCGCGTTTGTTCCCGACAACCTCGGCCTGGTCATCATCGATGAGCAGCACAAGTTCGGCGTGGCGCAACGCGAGCGACTCGTGCGCAAGGGGCGTTACCCGCATCTGCTCGTGATGACGGCGACGCCGATCCCGCGCACGCTGGGACTCACGTTGTACGGCGACCTCGACAGCTCGGTGCTGGAATGGCCGCCCGCCGGTCGCGGGCGCATCAAAACTTTTGTGCGCGCCGCCGACAAGTTGCCGAAGGTCTTCGATTTCATCCGTGGCAAACTCAGGGAAGGCCGCCAGGTTTACGTCGTCTATCCTCGCGTCGAGGAATCCGATCGGAGCGCGATCAAAGCCGTCACGAAAGAATGGGAGAAACTGCAAAAGGACTTCGCGCCTTACCCGGTCGGTCTGCTTCACGGCCGGCTCAAGCCGGAGGAAAAGGAGCGCGTGATGGCGGCTTTTCGCGCCAATCGCCTGCAGCTCCTGGTGGCAACCTCGGTCATCGAAGTCGGTGTCGATGTGCCCAATGCCACGGTGATGCTGATCGAGAACGCCGATCAATTCGGCCTGGCGCAATTGCACCAACTGCGCGGCCGCATTGGTCGGGGGGCGCATGAGTCCTATTGCATCCTGATGACAGAACGCGCGACCGACGAAGCGCGGCAACGGCTCAAGGTGCTGGCGGCTTCCACCGATGGTTTCCGGATTGCCGAAGAAGACTT
>DASPXS010000319.1:0-6584 GCA_035637175.1 Haliangiales bacterium
AGAGGTGCCCTACACGCCGAATAATGACCTGGTCCGAAGAGAGATCGAGCGTCTGGCGCGCGATAACGCCGACTTGCGACAGCAGGCCGAACAACTGAAGGCGCAACTGGCGCTGCGACCGGCGACCGCGACGAACGGCGCTGCGCTCTTCAATTCGGGCAATGCCTCCAATACGCGATCGCTCGCGGCCAGCCAGGCTTTCTCCGATCCTGCGCCCCAGTACGCCAGGGCCGTCGAACGCCCGACCGGATCGCCTCCGCCCAATGAATCGGCGCCGACCGGCGCGGCTTCAAAATCCCACGTCGTCAAGTCGGGCGACACGCCTTATTCGATCGCGCGCAATTACGGCGTGCGGCTGGCCAGCCTGTTGAGCGCCAATCCCGGCCTGGACCCGCGGCGGCTGCGGCCCGGCCAGACGCTCGTGATCCCCTTGCAGTAGTCGCCATGTTCAATCGCCTTTATTTTCCGCTCATCGCCCTGTTCTGGATCGTGATGAACGTGCTGCTCTGGCGCGCGGAGTTCGGCGGCGGACGGGAGTTTGGCAGCGCGGTCCCGACGGAAATTGTCTGGCAGAGAATCCTCACCGCACCGGACGATTCCACGCTGGAAATCAGTCTGGAGGGAAAGCGAATCGGCTATTGCCGCTGGGGCGCGAGCGCCGGCGAGGAACTGGCCGCGGGCAAAGTCGCGCGCGACGATTATCCGCCCGAGGGGATGGTCAAACGATTGAGCCGCTACACGATTGATCTTGAGGGCAACGTTCTGCCCGGCCAGCCGGCCACGCGCGTCCGGTTCAATTTGCACCTGGAGCTGACGACCAATCACGTCTGGCGCGAACTGTCGGTGCGCGTCGCCACGCGTCCGACCGTGTGGACCCTCCACACGATGGCGGCGGACCAAACGCTGGATTTGAAATACGAAGACGAGACCGGCCGATGGTCCCGCACCTTTGCTTTTGAGGAATTGCGCGACCCCAGCAAGCTGGCCGAGGAATTCGCCGGCCCGCTGCCGCTGGCGTTGCTGGGCCCGCTTTCGGGATTCGAGCAGCCGAAGAACCTTTCGCTGGGATTGCAGTGGGAGGCGCGCAATGACTGGCTGAAGATCGGCCATTCGCAGGTGCGCGTCTATCGGCTGCAGGCGCACCTGCTGGACCGTTACCGGATCGTCGTCATCGTCAGCCGCGTGGGCGAAATCCTGCGCGTGGAATTGCCCAATGGATTGCGGCTGATGAACGAGGCGTTGACCAACCTGTGAGGGGGAGCATGATTGAACTGGTCCACCTGGTGAAACGGTTCGGCGACCTCGTGGCGGTCGAGGACCTCAGCCTGACTGTCCCGCGCGGCGAATTTTTCGCCGTGCTTGGCCCCAACGCCGCGGGCAAGACCACCACCATACGGATCATCGCCGGGCTCATCAAGCCGACCTCCGGCTCGGCCCGCGTGGCCGGATTCGACGTGCAGACGCAACCCCTGGATGCCCGCCGCCGGCTGGCCTACGTGCCTGACTTTCCCTTCCTCTACGACAAACTGACGCCCTGGGAATTCCTGCGCTTCACCGGTCAGCTCTTTCAAATGGAGGAGGACCGCCTCCAATCCGCCGCCAGGGATTTGATCGCCCGTTTCAACCTCGAACCGTATCTGGGAAAACAGATCGAGGGCCTCTCGCACGGCACCCGCCAGCGCGTCGCGATCGCCTCCGCGCTGCTGCACGACCCGGAAGTGTTCGTGCTGGACGAACCGATGGTCGGACTCGACCCGCATCACGCGCGCGTGCTCAAGGACATTCTCAAGGAAAAATCGCGGCAAGGCCTCACGGTCTTTGTCTCGACGCATCAGTTGAGCGTCGCCGAGGAGATGGCCGACCGCATCGGCATCATGCATCAGGGCCGGTTGATCGCCGTCGGGACGCGCGAGGAGTTGCGCCGGCAAAGCGGACAGGACGGCGCGCTGGAACAGAGTTTCCTGGCGCTGACGGCGCCGGAAGCGAATTTCACGCGGGAAAAAGCCGCCGCCCATTGATGCCCATGGCAACTTCCGTCCAGGTTTCCCCGGCCGCGTCCGGGACAGGCGGGAAAGGGCGATTGCCCTCGCCGCTCGGCCTGTTGGTCCGCGTCAACGCGCTGCAGGCCTGGCGCCAGGTGAAAGGCCTGCGGGAACAATCGCGGTTGCTCACGGCGTTGATCGCGCTGTTTATCGCCGGCTACGCCGTGCTGGCCTTCTGGTTGTTTTGCCGGGGCCTGAAATTCGTCGCCAACTTTCCCGGACTCGGCACGCTGCTGATCGAGCGGCTGATGTTTCTCCTGTTCGCTTTCCTGTTCGTGCTGCTGTTGTTCAGCAATCTGGTGATCAGCTACACCAACCTCTTCCGGAACCGCGAGACCACGTTCCTGCTCTCGCTGCCGCTGCCGCCGCAGACCATTTTCCGCTGGAAATTCATGGAATCGACGCTGCTGGCGTCCTGGGCGTTCCTCTTTTTGATCGCGCCCCTGTTGGCGGCCTATGGCCTGACGAACCATGTGCCGTGGCATTTCTACCTCGCGACGGCGGCGTTGATGGCGCTCTTCATCGTCCTGCCGGCCGTCGCGGGCGCGTGGCTGGCGGTCAACGTGGCGCGTTACCTGGACCGGCGCGCCTTTCAGGTGGCGGCGATCGGCCTGGCGATCCTGATGCTCGTGGGCGCGGCGTTCTGGTTGAAGGCCGAGCCGATCACCGACGACATGCTGGAAACGCGCGTGCTGACCGTGCTCGACCGTCTGCTGATGAAGACGCGGTTTGCCCAATTCGCGCTGCTGCCCAGTTACTGGCTGTCCTCCGGCGTGCTGCGCTGGTCGGAAGGAGCGTTGAGCGGGGCGGGATTTTTTGGGCTGGTCCTGTTGAGCCACTCGCTTTTCTTCGGCTGCCTCGCCTTCACGCGGATGGGCGGCCTTTTCTACGATGCCGTTTCCACGGTGCAAAGTCGCGGCAGCGTGTTTTGGCAATGGACCTGGTTCCGGGCCTGGCAGCAAAGACGGCGGAAATCCGATCTCGCCCGCGGCGCGGTCGAATGCGCGGCCGGCGTTTTGCGCGGCGTGCCGGTGCCCGTCCGCGCGCTGTTGGTAAAAGACATCCGCGTGTTCTGGCGCGACACGACCCAGTGGGGCCAATCGCTGGTCCTGTTCGGCCTGCTCGGCGCTTACATCATCAACCTGCGCCATTTTTCCCAGCAACTGACCAACCCTTTCTGGGTGCACCTGGTCTCTTATCTGAACCTGGGCGCCTGCTCGCTCAATCTCGCCACTCTGACCACCCGCTTCGTCTATCCGCAATTCTCGCTGGAAGGCAAACGCCTCTGGATTGTCGGTCTGGCGCCGTTGGGGCTGGTGCGCGTGATCAAAACGAAATACTGGCTGGCCTGCTGCGCTTCGCTTTGCGTCACGCTGGGATTGATCTGGCTGTCCTGTCACATGCTGAAACTGCCGCTGGAACGGCGGTTTTATTTCGCGGTCGCCGTCACGGTCATGACATTCACTCTGAACGGACTGGCCATCGGCCTGGGCGCGCTTTACCCCAATTTCAAGGAAGACAACCCGAGCAAGATCGTCAGCGGCTTCGGCGGCACGTTTTGCCTGGTGCTGAGTTTCCTTTACATTGTCGCCTCGGTGACGTTGCTGGCGGTCGGCTCGCCGTGGCCCTGGACCCGGGCGGGCGAATCTTCCGTCGGCTGGACGATCGGCAGTTGGGTTGGCTTCTCCATTCTGTCGCTGCTGCTCGGCTGGCTGCCGCTCCGCTTGGGGCTGCGCAAGGTGGAGAAGTTTGAGTTGTAGTCGGTGGTCGGTGGTCAGTGGTCGGTGAACATCCTCTCCTTTACACGTTTCACCACGGCGACTAAAGTCGCAGCATGGCTTCGGAATTTGACGAGACGGATTTTGTGGACGACGACTTTCATGCCGCCCAGAAGTCGCCGTTTGCCGCCTCCTCAACCGGCGGTCCGGGGCGTCCCCCCACGCGCGAGGAGCTCGACTCGCGCGTCACCGAAACCCAGCAGCGGCTGACGGAACTCAAGCGGGCGCAGGAGGAATTGGAACGCGAACGCACGGCCCTGGAGGAGGCGCGACGACGGCGGACCGAGTTCCAAACCGGCCGCGAAGAAATGGTGCAAAGTCTGACCCGCGGCGTGGGTTTCCTGGAGGAGGCCGAATTCAGCGCGCGCCGCAACGCCGAACAAATGGCCCGGACGCTCGGTGAACTGCGCGCGGCGCTCACCAAAGTCCAGGGCATCCATGACCAAACCTGGACGCAGGAGAATTACAACGTCGAACTGACCCGCGCGTTGACCGTCATCGACAACGCCCGCATGGAATGGAACGCCGCGCGGCTGAAATGGGAGTTGCTCAACGGCCCGCCTACGGATGAGGAAGACGATTCTGCCGCCGCCGAGAAACCCGCCGGACCGTCGCTCGAGTCGCTCGGCTTTCTTGCGCTTTGCCGGGTGGGTTTGGCGTTGACCTGGCCGCTGGCGCTCGTGGCATTGGCGGCGCTGGGCGTTCTCCTTTTCTTTTTGACGCCACACAAATGAGAGTGGCTATGCCCATCTTCCGGAAGAAAGCCGATCCCTTGTCCGAACGCGCTCGTGTGTTGAGCTCGGAAATTGCCGCGCTCGAAGCGCAGATCAAGCAACTCGATAGCCAGCTAAAGCAGCCGCAGGCGCGACCGCGCCTTCAGTCCACGGCGAGGCCGCATCACTCGGCCACTCCCCCCGCGCCCTCAAGGCCGCGCGAGCCGGTTTTCGAACGGGTGGACCACGGCCGGGTCAAATCCCCGACGGAACCGGAGACCGCGTCGGCGCACTTCAACGAACTCGGCGTGCGAAAATTCGATCTGCCCGGCGCGTGGCGGCGACTCAAGAACCATCTGCACGGACCGCCCGCCAACAACCCGAAACTCGTGAACTATCTGGCCGCGGGCAGTATTCAGGGCCTGCGCCCGATGCGATACGAAAAGCGCGTGGCGCGCAACCGGGTCATCGGGTTGTCGATTTTCCTCTTTGGATTCCTGTGGGGCATTTATTACGTCTTCTTTGTGAAGCGTTGATCGGTCCCGATGCCCGAACATCAACGGCGCGCGAGCGCAAACACTTTTTCCTGTCAGATGGACGGAAACATGCAAACCGAACTCATCGAAACCGAGGAGGGTACCTTCGCAGCGACTTTTTCCGGGAAAGGGCTGGCGCGTCTGGACTTTCCCGGCACACGAAAAATCCAACGAGCGGCTGCCGGACGAACTTCGCCGCAACTGCAGGAGTGGATGCAGATCACCGCACGCGCGCTCGAGCAGGTGCTGAAGGGCAAAGCGCCGGACCGTCTGCCGCCGCTCGATCTGTCGTCCGGGACGCCGTTCCAGCAGAGCGTCTGGAACTCGTTGCGTCAGATCCCCTCCGGTCGCACGCGAAGTTACGGGGAGATCGCGCGGGCGATCCGTCGCCCGAAAGCGTTGCGCGCCGTAGGCCAGGCCTGCGGCGCCAATCCGATTCCCCTCTTGTTGCCCTGCCATCGCGTCCTCGCCGCGAAGGGAAAGATCGGAGGCTTTTCCGCGGGGTTGGACTGGAAGAGAAGATTACTCGAGCGGGAAAAGGTCGATTTGAATGGCGGCAGGTCACTGCCTCTCCCTGGAATCCATTGACCGCAGGGCGGGCATCCCGGCGGTTCTGGCGGCATCCCTCGCCGACCACGGAGCTCCGAGCAAAGATGCCCGTACAAGTGTAGCGCTCGAATCAGTCAGGGCGCAGCGTTATCGGAGGTGGCTTCAGCGCCGCGCCAGCGTATGGAGTGCGCCAGCTTGCTGGCGCTTTCCCGCAGGCTCGAAGTTGGCATGAGTTGCGTTGGTGGAAAATAGCGGCGACAAGTCGCAGCAGTCCAAACGCTGGTGCGCCTTGCAGAACCGTGTCAGCCACACTTGGGCAACCGTCTTATCATGGCGCTAATAAATAGATACCTTGCCGGCGGGGGAAGCGGAGAACAGAGGCGATGATGTCTCTGCAATGACTATAAATAATGGGTGACCCCTTCGCCGGTTGCCTTTCGGCGTTCTCCGCGTTCACCACGCGCGTTGGCCAGTAGGCGAGCGCGCGCCGTCGGGTTGGCGTCTCCATTGCCTTTCGGCGTTCTCCGCGTTCACCACCTGACAGGTAAGTTAGGGGCCGGCAGGTTCGTCCGATTGTGTCTCCATTGCCTTTCGGCGTTCTCCGCGTTCACCACGAGGCGCGATGAGACCGAAACCTCCGGCCGTCACGATCGTCTCCCTTGCCTTTCGGCGTTCTCCGCGTTCACCACTTTATCTCAGATGTAAGAGGCACACGAAGTGCTTTGAGTCTCCATTGCCTTTCGGCGTTCTCCGCGTTCACCACGATAAGAAAGAGACCGAAGTGACTCAAAGCGAACAGAGTCTCCATTGCCTTTCGGCGTTCTCCGCGTTCACCACAATCAAACCGGCCCGCGGATGGACGTGGATCAATCCGGCGTCTCCATTGCCTTTCGGCGTTCTCCGCGTTCACCACGCCAAGATCGAATGAAGATGCTTTCTGCTGAGGAGCAAGGTCTCCATTGCCTT
>DASPXS010000320.1:0-5217 GCA_035637175.1 Haliangiales bacterium
GTGCGAACGGCTTTACGAAGCGAAGGCCGGGGAGTTGATTCTCTACGGCCGGGCGCTGGGGCTGAGCCACGGCGAGGCGGAGGACGTTCTCCAGGAGACGTTCGTGGCGCTGATCCGGCGCGCGCAGCCGCCGCTCCAGCCGGAACACTATTGTGTCCGCAGCTTTCGCAACCGGGCGTTGAATTATCGCCGCGGGTTGTGGCGCCGGCTCGCGCGCGAACTGGAATCGCGCCGCTGGTTCGAACGTTCGCCGGACGAAACACCCTCCGAACGCGCGGCGATGCGTTGTCTGGCCGGATTGCCGTTGGAGCAGCGCGAAGTTATCGTGCTGAAAATCTGGCATGAATACACGTTCGAAGAACTGGGCGCATTGCTGGAACTTTCCCCGAACACCGTGGCCGGCCGCTATCGTTACGGCCTGCAGAAACTCAGAGCCTGCCTGAAAGGAGAGACCTATGAACGGATGGAACCATTGGGAGACGCGGTTGCGTTCCTGGACGCCGCGCCGCCCGTCGGCGAAGCTTAAAGCGCAGTTGTTCGGCCCAGCGGTGACGGCCGCGCGCCGGCGCCGTTATCCCGCCGCCTGGCTGGCCCCGGCAACGGTGTGTCTGCTGCTTTTGTTTGTCACGTTCAACCAGCGCGACGGCGAGTTGGCGCGGATGGCCGCGTCGTCCAACCAGTTTCCCATGATGGCGGTGACGATGAGCAATATGAGTTTCGCCGCTTATCTGCCGGGCAGCTTTGTCAACGATCAGAACGCCGTGCGGTCGGAAACTTTTGAATGGACAAACCACGGCCATTCCTTTTCAAGTATTCCCTCTTTTCCGCAATCTCGGACGAATTATCTGAAGCGATAGACGATGAGCAAAGAGAAATTGAAGCCGGCGAAGGAACAGGGCAAGTCGGCTTCAAGCCAGCCGATTCCGCTTTCCGCCGCTCCACCCGTCACCCCTCCGCTGTTCCGCAAAATCGACTGGCTGACTTTTGGCGTCACCGCGCTGCTGGTCTTCATCGGCTATTATCTGACACTGGCCCCGGACCTGACGCTGGAGGATTCGGGTGAATTGGCCACGGGCTCTTTTTACGCGGGTGTGCCGCATCCGCCCGGTTACCCGGTATGGACGATGTTTACCTGGCTGTTCACGGTGCTGGTGCCGGTCTCGAACGTTGCCTGGCGCGTGGCGTTGGCTTCGGCGGTGGCCGGCGCGCTGGCATGCGGGTTGATTGCGTTGATTGCGTCCCGGGGCAGCAGCATGATCCTCGAAGGCATCGAGGAATTCAGGGGCATCGATCGGCGGTTGGAAAACGCGTTGTGCGTGCTGGCGGGTTATGTTGCGGGAATGCTGATCGGCTTCAACGGCTTCATGTGGAGCCAGGCGGTGATTGTGGAGGTTTACCCGTTCAGTCTGCTTTCGTTCGTGGGGGTTCTCTGTTGTTTGTTGCGCTGGATTTATGCGCCGCACCAGAAACGGTATCTCTACTGGGCGTTGTTTCTGTTCGGAGTCTGCTTTACCAACCACATGACCCTGATCGTCGCGGCCATGGGGATCGAGGTCGCCATCGCCGCGGCGCAGCCGAAGCTGGGGCGGGACATTTTTCTCGGCAACAGCGTTTTGTTCCTGGCCGGGCTGATATTCAAGGCGAACGGCAAGCTCCCCGGCTTTGAGAACAATGCAGCGCTCTTCGCGATCTACGTCGCGATTGGGATCGGTTCTATCGTGGCCTGGGCCTGGATGGCGGCGATGACCATGAAGAAGTTTGAGGATTGGGTCGCGCTCGGGCGCGACCTGCTCCTGTGCGTGGCGGTGGGTTACCTCGCGTTCCTGGTCACGATTGTGTCCGGGCTGATTTACCTCGGCGAATCCCGCTCTTCGTTGTTGTCGCTGGCGCATCTGGCCGGATTTGTCGCACTGGCAGCCTTTGCGATTCCCCCGCTACTTCCCGGGAAAGGCGCCCCTCCCGATCCGCTGGCGAAGTGGCGAAACCTCGCCCTGATTTTCACGGCCGTTTATATTCTGACGCTGTTCAGCGCGGCGGTGGGAAAGACCCCCTGGTTCAACAAGAACCTGTCGGTGTTTGTCATTCACAGCCTGATCGGTTTGATCCTGGTGCTGGCGTCGGGTTGGTTCCTCATGCGAGTCCAAAAATTCGGGACGTTTGTTTTTCCCCTCGTGACTCTGGGCTTGCTGTTTGCTCACGGCGCGGCCTTCTACCTTTACATGCCGCTGGCGTCGATGACCAATCCGCCGTTGAACTGGGGCTATCCGCGCACGTGGGACGGTTTCCTCCACGCGCTGACGCGCGGTCAGTATGAGAAAACGAACCCGACCAGCAGTCTGGGCCGTTTCAGCGAACAGATGGGCATGTTGCTGACCGGGACGGTGGACGAATTCAACCTGGTCTATCTGCTGATCGGACTGGTTCCCTTTTTCTTTTTTCCCCGGATGCAAAAGCGCGAGCGGGCGTGGTTTGCCGGGCTGGTGGCCATGTATCTGTGCCTGGGCGTGTTGTTGATGGTGCTGTTAAACCCTATGCCCGATCGCCAAAGCCGCGGGTTGGTCCGGGTGTTTTTCACCGCGTCGCACGTCATGATTTCGCTTTGCATCGGGTATGGAATGACGTTGATCGGCGGGATGATGGCGACGCAATACGCGCGGTTTCGCACGTTTGGCTGGCTGGGCGGCGCGGCGGCCGCGGGGATCGCTCTCTACACGGCCACGGTAGTTTTTCAGTCGGACAAGGAGTCGCTGCTCAGCCGCGGGGCGTTGTTCGATTTGGAAGCCAGCCACGATCCGCTGGCCAGAGGCACTGCCCTGTTCAGCGTGGGGTTGGCGCTGTTCGCCACGGTGAGTTTCCTCGTCGCGCGCGTGCGCCCGCCCCTGGCGGCGCTGCTGCTCATCTACGCCGTCATGCCGGCCAAATCCGTTCTCTCCCACTGGTCGGACAACGAAGAGCGGGGCCATTTGTTCGGCTATTGGTTCGGACACGACATGTTCACTCCGCCCTTCGTCGCGCCGGAGGGCACCCTGAGCTACGACTCCCGGCTGCGTGCGGAGGCGATCAAGGGGCCGAACGGAAAACTGGTGTACCCGGAAATGGCCCGCAACGCGATTCTCTTCGGCGGCACCGATCCCGGCCGGTTTTGCCCAACCTACATGATCTTCTGCGAGAGTTTCATTCCGCCAAAATGCAAGCCGCGCGATCCGAATTTCGATCGCCGTGACGTCTATATCATCACTCAAAACGCGCTCGCCGACGGCACGTACCTGGAATACATCCGCGCGCACTACAATCGCAGCGCGCAGATTGACGCCCCTTTTTTCCAGGGGATGTTCCTGTGGTTGCAGGATATCTTCCGGTCGAAAAATGACTTTTCACGGCGGACGAATTATTTCGCGCAATTGGCGGCCCCGCTCGACCGTTACTTTACCGGCCTGGGCAAGCGTATCGAGGATCGCCGCCGCGCCGAAGGCGTGTATCCGCCCGTGGAAATCATCACTCCCTCGCAAGAGGATTCCCAGCAGGCTTTCAACGAATACATCGCCGACGCTCAGCGCCGCCTGCAGTTGAACCAGCTCAAGCCGGGCGAAGACGTGAGAATCGTCGAAAACCGCGTCACAGTGCAAGGGCAGGTGGCCGTGATGTCGATCAATGGACTGCTGACGAAAGTCATCTTCGACAAGAACCCAAAGAGCGAGTTCTACGTCGAGGAAAGCTTTCCGCTCGACTGGATGTACAACTACCTGGAACCGTATGGCGTCATCATGAAGATCAACCGTCAGCCGCTGCCGGAAGTGACGGAAGAGATGGTGAAACGCGACCACGAGTTCTGGAGCCAATACTCGCGGCGATTGATCGGCGACTGGATCACTTACGACACGCCGGTGAAGGAGATTTGCGACTTCGCCGAGCGGGTTTTTGAACGCAGGGATTACAAAGGCTTCGCCGGCGACCGCAAATTCATCCGCGACGACGTGGCGCAGAAATCGTTTTCCAAGCTGCGCAGCTCGATCGGCGGCATTTACACCTGGCGTTACAACAATGCCAAAACGGCGGCCGAAAGGGAACGCATGTTCAAGGAGGCGGATTTCTCCTACCGCCAGGCCCTGGCGCTTTGTCCGTTCAGTCCGGAGGCCGTTTTTCGCTATACGATGTTGTTGGTCTCCCCGGGCGTGAACCGGCTGGCCGACGCCGAACGGATCATTGATACGGCCCTGCGGTTCGACCGGGACAATGCTCAGTTCCAATCCTGGTCCAACCAGATTAAAGGGGCGAGACAGCCGGAGGCTTCCGTGCAGCTTCCACCCAGGGTGTCCCAGTTGCAGCAGCAGTTCCGGACCAACCCCGGCGACGGGCGGGTGGCCTTCGAGCTGGCTTCGGCCTATCTGCAAATGGGCCAGACCAACGGCGCCATTCATGTCCTGGACCAGTTGGTCAGCAGTCCCAAGGCCGACGCGAACGCGCTGCTCTCGGTGGTCGGCGCCTACATCCAACTTCAGCAAGGCGCGAGGCTGGAACCGGTCCTGGAAAAGCTGGTGAAATTGAGACCGGACGATCCGGAAGTGTGGTACGACCTCGCCTCCACCCAGGCGCTCCTCGGCAAAACCAATGAAGCCCTGACGGCGCTGGACAAAGCGTTGCAGTTAAGCGGGCAACGGCTGGCGAAGCAGCCGAACTCACCCGACCTGCGACAGAATGCCGTCACCAATCAGAATTTTGCCGCGTTGCGGGACCTCCCCGCCTTTCGTAAACTCGTTGCGCCGCCCTAGAAGGCCGTAGCGTCAGGCATCCCTGCCTGACGTAGAGGGCGGCATCTTGCCGCCCGGAACCAACGCGCAAAATTGACGGCGTATTCCTGCAGCCCAAGCCTGGTCCCCCAGGCAGGACCCGCCAGGAACGAGCGGGCAGAAAGTCGGAGAGAGGGGAATAACAAGCGCCTCCTCTCCCCAGCCGTTCTCCTCCTTTTTTGAGGAGCAGAGGGAGAGAAAATGCGGTTGCGCGCTCAAAGCAAATCTTCTGCCGAACACAACTGGCAGGGTGCCCGCCGCTACAGAGTTGTTAACGGGCTGCGGCGCTCGCGCGGCGCCGGTTGCAGGCAGCCGCGCATGGACCTGGAACGGCGCAGCCGCAGGCCAGGGAATCTTCGCGTAGCCCGCGAAGATTCCGGCCGGCTCACGGTCGTCCTTGCAGTTCGTAATGGATGACCGACAGACAATA
>DASPXS010000321.1:0-8646 GCA_035637175.1 Haliangiales bacterium
CAGCGATGGTCGGTGTTTCCAGTCGTTTCATTCGGGAGTAACGTCCGCCTTCACCCCGGAGAGAGTACTCTCGATTCGCTGATTCGGATTTCGTGAATTCTGGTTTCTATCGTCGTCCGGGTTTCAGGCAACTTCACTCGCTATCGCTTTGTTCCGCGCCCGGCGCATTCCTGCCCGAATGCTCCTTCCCCAGCAGATGACGGACGAAGAAGTCCTGCATGCGGCGTTGTCCGTAGGCGCCTCCCATACCGTGGCCACCCCCGGGAATCACGAGCAGATCGAAGTCTTTGCCGGCTTTGATGAGCGCGTCCACGAAACGCAGTGTCGATTCCGGCGGGACGTTTGTGTCCATCTCGCCGACAATCAGAAACAAGTTGCCGCGCAACCGATGTGCGTTGTCGATGTTGGAACACTCCGAATACTGCGGACCCACCGGATAGCCCATCCATTGCTCGTTCCAGGAGGCCTTGTCCATGCGGTTGTCGTGGCAGCCGCAGGAAGCGACGGCGGCTTTGTAGAATTCCGGATGGAACAGGACGGCGGCAGCGGCGTTCTGACCGCCGGCGGAATTTCCATAGATCCCCACGCGGTTGAGGTCGTACCAGGGATACCTGGCGGCCACCGCCTTGTGCCACGGGATGCGGTCCGGAAATCCGGCGTCCTTGAGGTTCTTCCAGCAGACATCGTGAAATGCTTTGGATCGGTTGGCCGTTCCCATGCCGTCCACCTTCGCGACGATAAAACCGAGGTCGGTGAGCGAGGCATACCGGCGTGTCGGGCTGAACGTTTTGGGCACGAATGAACCTTGCGGCCCCGCGTAGATGTCCTCGATGACGGGATATTTTTTGGTCGGATCAAAATGGCGCGGCCGGCAGAGGATGCCCCAGATGTCGGTCTTGCCATCGCGGCCCTTCGCGACGAACACTTCGGGCGGCTCCCAACCGTCGGCTTTCAATTCCGAGATGTCGGCCTCTTCGAGCCGGCAGATCAGCCTGCCATCGGAGGCCCGCCGGAGTTCGTTAACGGGGGCCAGGTCCACGCGACTGTAGGTGTCGATCAGGCAGTTGCGGTCGGGCGAGTATTGAACGGTGTGATTGCCATTGCCCTCGGTCAACGCCACCAGACCGGTGCCGTCGAAATTGACGCGGTAGTAATGGATCAGATACGGGTCCTGGTCGGGATTCGCGCCGCTGGCAGTGAACCAAACCTGACGATTTTCCTCGTCGATGCGGTCAATGCCACGCACCACATAGGCGCCCTTCGTGATCTGGTTCCTGATCTTGCCTTCCTTAACATCGACAAGGTAGAGATGCCGCCAGCCGTCGCGTTCCGACGCGTAAACGATCTCATCGGTCTTCTCCAACCAGTTGACGAGGCTCAGCCGCAGATTCTCCGTGTGAGCGGTCCAGATGAACGTCTCGGTTTTCTCGTCGATGAGGTTGCGGACCGCGCCGGTCTGAGAATCCACTTCGATCACCCGAAATCGCTGGTGGCCGCGGTCCACCTGTTGGCAGGCAAAATGCCGTCCGTCGCGATTCCAGTGGAGACGGGGCGTTTCCCATTCATGCTCGAATCGATCCACCTCCGGTTTGGTCAGCTTGTGGCTGGCGATATCAAAGAGATTCAACTCATACAACGGGAATTTGTCGCCGGGTAATGCGTAGGGACGCGTTTGAAGCCTGGCGCGGCCGCCACCGGCAGGTGACGACTGGATCAGGTAAACCTCCTTCCGTTCGCCCGGTTCGATGCGAAAGGCCACAAGGGTCTTCGAGTCCGGCGACCACGAGAGGCGCCCATAAGCCAGACCTTCCGTGCCGTCGCTGCTGACCTGGATTTCCTTCGCTTCGTCGTCGCGCGAACGGATGAATACGTTGTTGCCCTTTACCAAGGCAGTCCACTTGCCGTCCGGCGAACGGTCGGAGTCCTCGCGCTGGCGTTGGTCACGCCCGCGTCGTCTTTCCGGCCCGGCACCAGCGACCGCGTTGGTCTCGCTCGCCGGCGCAGCGGCTGTTTTTGCCTCGGTTCGGGAACATTCGTAGGAATTCAGATCGCACATCCAGGCCGAGTCGCCCAGGTTGAAGCGAACCGCCTTGGAATCCTCAGTGAACTCGATGTTGTCGAAGGGCAGCCGCTCCGCCTTGCATTCGGCGCCCGCGGCTTTCGAGTGATTCACCGCCAACTTCTCGTGATCGAATGCTGCCGCGCGAGTGCCGCGCACCGCATCGACGAGCACAAATTCCTTCGCCCCGCCGCGCAGTTCATTGCGATACCAGAACCGCGTGTTGTTGTGGAACCACTGCGGCGTCACCTGATCCTTGAAGACGAGTTCGCCCCTTTCGCGGCGGCGCTGCGCGCTTTGGGGAGAGGCTTGTTCGTCTCCCGGGGCGGCCTGCTCCGGATCGGCGGCGTGGTAGGCCTCGGTTGATGACGGTTGAAGGTTGTCAGCTCGCACCGGCGTTATGCCGAGGAGCAAGCCGAGCACCATTCCCAAACGTAAGAAAAGGGCGGATGAGGGGGAGCGCGGACGTCTTGTGGATCGCCGAAAAAAGGGGGGCTTCATGCGCGTACGAGTTGCGCTAGGGTTGCGTCTGGGTCAAGTAATCCAGCAGCGATTTCAAATCATCCGGTGGCAGCGCCTCAAATCCGTTCGGCATGATCGAGAGCTGCGAACCCTCCATCGTGCCAATGTCTTTGCGCTGAATGGCGTGTTTTTGTCCGGTTGTGTCGAGGAGTTCCACGGACGTTTGCGTCTCGGCCTCCAGTCGGCCGGAATAGGTTTCGCCTTCCCTGGTGGTCACGTTCCAGAGGCGGTAATTGGCTTCGACCGAACGATTGGGGTCGAGAATGTCGATGAGAATTTCGCTGCGGTCGCGCGCGGCAACGCCGCTCAGATCGGGGCCCACTTTGCCGCCCTGGCCGCTGAACGTGTGACATACCGCGCAGTTCGTCGTGAAAACTTCCTTGCCGCGCGCGGGATCGCCTTTCTCTTTGGCCAGGGGCAGGAGTTTTTGCACAATCTCCTGGCGGTCCGCGGAGATGGTTGCCCCGGCGGCGGAAAGTCGTTCCGCGCGACGGGCGATGCCGCGATTTGGATTCTGTTTCAGTTGGGACCAGTGTTCGGCTGCCAGGTCGGTGCGGTTGATGTTTCCTTTTTCGATCGCTTCCAGCAACGCGGAACTCCAATCGACGCGGCGCATCAGGGTGGCGATGGCGGCGCGCCGGACGGCCGGGGTGAGTTGTGCCCAGTGCGCCGTCAGTTCGCTTCCGGTCTCTTTGTCACGGCTCTCGGTTATCGCTCCCATCAAGCCCGTGGCCAATGCCGGCGGCGTCAACAGATTCACCTGTCGGAGCACCATTTGCACCACATCGGGTTGGTCAGCCAGTCCCAGCAACCGTTTCGCGGCCGCGATCCGTTGATCGTCGCCTGCGGACGGGTCGGCAACCTGTTTCTTCAACGCATCGATGATGGCGGTGATGGTCTCGCCAAAGATGTCGGTGCGGCCCCAGCGTTGAGCGAGCGCGAGCAAACGGTCGCGGACCGGTTCCGGGAGCGCGCGCATCAGGCTGTCGAGGGTCCGCTTTTCGGCCTCGCCGAGGGTGGGCGCCTTGCCTTGCGGCCAGCCGGAAACCAGGCCCTCGAGCACCGGCGTGGCGAGTGAAGGGGAAGCGCTTTTCAAGGCGACCAACGTGGGAATGACGCTTTCCACCGGGCCGCGTTCCGCATAATGCCTGGTGACCAGCCGCAGGACGCGACCGACTTCTCCGGCCAGTTCAGCGCCGGGCGCGGCGGTGAGTTCGACGTCGTCAAACCAGGCGGAGCCGCGCGCCTGTCCCCAGCCGCCGAACAGGCAGTTGATCGTGGCTTCGCTGAGTTCGCCGGAGTTGAAGCGCAATTCGACCTGGGTCCAGTCCTGGTCGCCGGTGAGCGGGCGTGTCGCGCCGTGTTCGGGGTCCTGCAGTTCGTGAATGTTCAACAGCGCGCCGCGGGCGGAGCCGCTCGCTTTGCGCAGGTTTTCCGTCTTGATCCAGGCGCTCAGCCGGTATTCGGTGCGCGGTTTCACCGGAACGGTGAGCGACCAGCTTGCGTCGGCGCCCTGATCGGAAAAGATCTTCACGCTGCGACCGCCGGTGTGGCCGATCTCCGCCAGGGTCGGTTGGGAACGACCGCTGTATTGCGCGGTCCGCCATCCGAGCGGCTTGCCGTCGCGCTCATTTTCGAAGGAAGGATTCGTGATGAGATTCCGCCGCGGCTCGGGGACGTCGCCGCTTTCCGCCGGTCGCAGGCCGGCAAGGACCGTGCGCAGAAAACCGGCATCGTTACGAGCTGCCGCGCACGTGGCGGCGTCGGGAATCCAACGGTCATCCGCGTTGCGCGGTTCCTGGAGCATCGCAAAGGTCGCCGCGGCAGCCGCGTCGGCTGCCGGCATTTCGGACACTGCCAGCAACGCCGCCAGGCGCACCTGGGGATCGACGTCTTCGAGCAGCTTGCCGCTCAGGATGGCGTTCAAGGAATTCTCGTTGCGTGGCAGGACCCGAAGGGCCGCGCGGCGCACGCCGGCGGAAGGATGTTTCAACGCGGTGAGGGCGGATTCCGTGGCCCTGGCGTCCGAGCCGTCCAGCGCGCCGAGACCTTCCAATGTCCACAGCGCGTGGATCGCGGCCGGGTTCAGACCGATTTCATCCAGGCTGGTGTTGCGGGCCAACCGGCACAACGCCGGGAGGACGTCTTTCTTTGCCCGGGTGACGAGCAGCCGTTGCGCCGTCATTCGCCAAAGCAGGTTGTCGTTTTTCAGCGCTTCAACCAGTTGTTGCGGGGACGCCTTGTCCAGGCGCAGGGGCGGAACCGTCCGGGCGTTCCGGTAAACGAGGCGATAGATCCGGCCGTGCGTCTTGTCGCGCAGCGGTGTTTCGTAGGCCGCGCCTTTGCCCGTGCGGAAGCCGCGCGGCGTCGGGTTGTGCTGGATGACGTAGTTGTACCAGTCAATCATCCAGAGGGCGCCGTCGGGACCGACTTCGGCGCAAATGGGCGAAGTCCATTCGTCGTCGCTGGCGGCAAAGTTCCGCGCATTGTGCGCAATGAAATCCGCGCCGCGCGCTTCCAGGAAGAACCGGCCGAGCAAATGGCCGGTGGGTTCGGCGACGAACTGGCCGCGATTCCAGTATTCGGCGGGAAAATTGCGGGCGGTGTAAATCGCGCTGCCGGCTCCGGCGGTATAGCGTCCGAAAAAGTCCACCTGGCGGATTTTGTCGGTGATCGGATAAAAGCGCTGGCTGTCCGCGATCGTTTCCAGCCGGCTGGCGGACCACCCGTTTACCGCTTCGTAGTAGCGGTTGGGAATCGGCAGGTACATGCTCGCGTTGCCGTTGGCGGTCGAGCCGAAGATGAGGTCGTCTTCGCTGATGCCCAGGCCCCAGGTGTTGTTGTTGCTCGAGCGGACGAACTCGAGTTTCGAGCCGTCGGGTTTGAACCGATAGATGCCCTGCCCGAATCGAATCTCGCTTCCGCCGACCGTTCCCCGAAAGCCCGAGTACCCGACCGTGCCCCAAATCCAATTATCGAAACCGTAACGCAAGTTGCTCGGTCCGGCGTGGGTGTCGCCCGTTCCCCAGCCGGTGAAGAGGTCCCGTCGGACGTCGGCGTGATCATCCCCGTCCGTGTCTTTCAAAAACTCCGTCTTGCCCGAATGCACGACAATCACCCCGCCGTTGGCAAAGGTGAAACTGGTCGGCACGCTCAACTTGTCCGCAAACACGGTGAACCTGTCCGCCTGGCCGTCCCCATCCGAGTCTTCGCAAATCACGATCTTGTCGTGCCCTTCGCCGGGCGGCTGCATGGCGTTCGGATAATCGAATGTTTCCGCGATCCACAAACGCCCGCGTTCGTCCCAGGCCAGCCAGATCGGTTTGGCAATGTCCGGTTCCGCCGCAAACAGTTTTCGATCGAACTGCGGGAGAGTGACCAGATGCTGGAGCGATTCTTCGGGACCGAGCGGCTTTTGCATGGTCCGGATCTGCTCGCCTTCAGCGCCCCACTGGCGCCCGGCCACGTAATTCGGCAGCGGCGCGGGGGCTTCCGTGTATTCCAGGGGCTTGAGACCTTCGCGCGGTACGAGCCGCGACGGTGAACCGACGGAGGCCCAGCGCAGTCCGTTTTCGATCAGTGCCTGGAAACCCGGGTTCGACCAGGTGCGTTCATCGTGGCCCCAGGCGGTGTAGAAGACG
Source organism: Haliangiales bacterium (assembly GCA_035637175.1). Taxonomy (GTDB): domain Bacteria; phylum Verrucomicrobiota; class Verrucomicrobiia; order Limisphaerales; family AV2; genus AV2. The sequence goes on from DASPXS010000321.1 coordinate 6,223, forward strand.
CGCCCTTTGCCGTATTGCCGCACCCAGGTGTACGGCTCCGCGCCTTTGTCATCGCGGCGTTCGGCGAGCACAAGGCGATTGGTGTTGTGCTTCGTGTGAACGTAGGTTTCATCCCAGCTTTCAATCGGCGCCAGTCCTTTCATCACCGGGTGATCGGGCTGCGCAATCGTTTCCCGGAAGACGCCCGTGCCGTGGCTCTTGAACTGCCCGCCGACCAGTTCGATGTATTTCGGCGAGTTCAGGAAGCAATAGGACGCGTAATGAATCGGGGCGAAACCGCCGCCCGCCGCGACAAAATCGAGCAGCGCCTTCTCCTGCTCCGGCGAAATCTTCGTCCAGTTGGCGTAAATCATCAGACAATCGTATCCCGCCAGTTTCGCCGGATTGAGATCGACCAGCGATTCGCTGTAGTCCAGTTCGATGCGATGCTCGCGCAGGACCGGTTCCAGTTGTTTGAAGCGATCGGCGGGGCGGTGGTGGTCGCGGTCGCCGAGGAACAGGACGCGCAACGCGGAGGTTTCACCGGCGGCGACCACGGACGCGAAATGGGTCGAGCAGAGACAGGCGCAGGCGAGGGCGGCGCCGCGCAAGAGAGACGACACTTTCATTGGAATCATGGTTGATATGTAACAGATCACCGACCGCGCGCCAGGCGCATCGAACGCGTCTCGCGGCGCTGCCAGGGCACCGACCCTGATGGCAGGGCGCGCGCGACGTGTAGCGGACAGGTGGCCGAATTCTTGGAAATGTGACCGGGGATGCCATGAGCTTCCACGTATTTTTCTTGTGATTTTTACCGCCGTACGATAGGTCGAATGGCATCCGCTGCCTGGCGCAGTCGGCAGGGATATTCTCTTCTGATCTGATGCTACCGCGCACGAAGATGCACCTTGCTCCGAGCCCAATTGCCGCCAGACGCACCGTGTTGTGAAACCGCCGGTCAAAGTCGCCCTGCTGGTCGAGACGTCCAACACCTACGCCCGGGGCCTGCTCCGCGGGATTGTATCCTACATTCGCGAACATCGACCGTGGTCGCTCTACTTGTCCGAACACAATCGCGGCGACCGGCCGCCGCGCTGGCTGGCTCACTGGAAAGGCAGCGGCATCATCGCGCGAGTCGAAAACAGCGCCATCGCCGCGGCCTTGCGCCAGGTCAGCGTGCCCGTCGTCGATGTGAGCGCCGCCCGATTGATTCCCTCGCTACCGTGGTTTGAAACCGACGACGGCGCCATCGCCCATCTGGCGGCGGACCACCTGCTGGAACGCGGTTTCAAATACTTCGCTTACGCGGGCGACGGCCGTTTCAATTGGTCCAACTGGCGTTGCGAACATTTCCAGAACTCGATCCGTGCGGCAGGACACAAATGCTTCATCTATCATCCGACCCGGGGATTCGCGCTCGACGACGAGGAAGAGGTGGATGATCTGGCCAAATGGATCAAGGACCTGCCCCGGCCGGTTGGGCTCATGGCCTGCTACGATTTCCGCGGCCAGCAGGTGCTGGCCGCGTGCCGGCGCATCGGCGTGGCGGTGCCCGATCAGGTCGCCGTCATCGGCGTGGATAACGACGACCTCCTCTGCGAGCTGGCTGATCCGCCCATGTCGAGTGTGATTCCCAATACGCATCGCACCGGCTATGAAGCGGCCCGGCTGCTCGACGAAATGATGGCCGGCAGGATGGTCATGGGCGAAACCCATTTGATCCCTCCGATCGGCATCGCCACGCGCCAGTCCACCGATGTGCTGGCCATCGATGATCGCAACGTCGCGCGCGCGGTCCATTTCATCCGCCAGCACGCGTGCGACGCCATCAAAGTAAGGGACGTGCTCAAAGCCGTGCCGCACTCGCGCACCCTCCTGGAAGGGCGTTTCAAAAAACTGCTGGGCCGGACCCCGCACGAGGAAATCCTCCGGGTCCGACTCAATCGTGTGAAACAACTGCTGGTCGAAACCGACTTGCCCCTGGAACAGATCGCCGAACGCGCCGGCTTTCCCCATGTGGAATACCTCAGCGTGGCGTTTCGGCGTGAAATCGGCATGCCCCCGAGCCGGTTTCGCGCCCAAAACCGGCCTTGAGCGGCGGCGGCGCACCGTAAAAAGCTAAACTAAAATAAGTGAAAACTCATGGCGCGCCGCGCCGCTGCCGTTCATCTTTGCCGGACGATTCCCTGAAATGCCGGGTCCGTGATGCGGACGCGAACGACTTGGTTCCGGGCTCGGATTTTGGCGAATGGAACCGATGAACAGGATTGAAGACGTGTTGTTGGGACGGCCGCCGCGCAGGCGAAGAGGGCGCGAGTTTGCCTTCACCCTGATTGAATTGCTGGTCGTCATTGCGATCATCGCGATTCTGGCTTCGTTGTTGTTACCGGCGTTGTCACGCGCCAAATGGCGGGCGAAAGTCACGGCCTGTTCGAGCAATCT
>DASPXS010000322.1:0-3122 GCA_035637175.1 Haliangiales bacterium
ACGTTGTCTTCTTTGGTCAGATTTTCGGCGAGGACGAACTTCTCCCAGGTCGGGTTCTTGTACCAGGCGAACTGTTTTTTGTCGGCCAGCAGGATGTCCGGTTTGCCATCGCCGTCCACGTCGGCCACGGTCACGCCGTAACCGATTTCGATCCGGGTATCAATATCAACCGCACGAAAGCCTGATACGGACGGCTCGGCGGCGGCCAGGGAAATCGAAAAGCAAAAGATTGGGAAAAAATTCTCTGTTTTCATAAGCCGGATGGTGGAACTGTATGGCGACAAAGCGGCATCGTCCAAACCTTTTCTCGCTGGCGAATGGGTAGAACTTTAACCGGCCAATGCAACGGTAGGTCTGACCGGCGGCGCGGCATCGGACTCGTCCCCGGAATACTGACCACGGTCGTTCTGGCCAGCCTGTTGATCGTTCGCTCGCGCGAACCGGTTTATCAAGGCAAGTCGGCCGGCGCGTGGGTGGAAGAACTCGGAGACAATTCCTACGGTGCCACCGGAGCGATTCGGGAGATTGGGCCCGGGGCCGTTCCCGCCCTGGTCCGGGCACTGGAGAGAAGGCCGGCCGCCTGGCTCAAGACCTACGCCCTTATCGTCAATTGTTCGCCCGGGTTCCTGAAGCCAAAGCTGACCGGGCACTATCTCGATCTCGCCCGGCGCGAGTCGCAAATCCCGCGAGTGCGCATTGCGGCGGCACAGGTGTTGGGCGACCTCGGTCCGGCCGCCCGAAACGCCGCTCCCGCGCTGGTGGAAGCGTTGCGCGACCGCGACCCGACACTGCGACGCAACGCCGCCTTTGCCCTGGGAAAAATCGGGGCGAAACCGGCGTTGGCCGTGCCGGCGTTGGCCGGGGTGCTCTCCGATCGAAATGAGGAGGTCCGCATGTATGCCGCCATCGCGCTGAAGAAATTCGGCCCGCAGGCGGCGAGAGCCGTTCCCGGTTTGGTCGCCGCGCTCAGCGACAGCAACTGGCAGGTGCGGGAGCGGGCGGCCCTGGCTTTGGGCGCAACCGGGAATAATCAGGCGGACGTCGTCCTGGCTCTGGAGGGCGCTTTGCAGGACGAGCATCGTTACGTCCGTTCGTCCGCGGCCACGGCGCTTGCGTCGATGGCTCCCCATACCCGGTCGGCTCGTGCGGCCCTGGCGCAGGCGCGTTACGATCCCGACGCCGAAGTCCGCTACAGCGCGAACGTGGCGATGAGGCAGATGGATCCCGAAGCGGCGGCGCAAGCCGGCGTGAGCTCGGCGACCTCCGGCGGAGCCGAGGGCCTGAAATGATAAATGACTCAAAGCCTTGCGGCCCTTCGCGCAACGAACCGTCGGTTTCCCGCCCTTGGAATTGAGGCAAGGGCCACGCCCGCGGGCTTGCCGGCACGCCAATCACCACCGGTTGATGCGTTTTGGCACGGTCGCGAGAACCGTTTCTGCATTAACCTGTCCCCTCGCCGATCGAAGTTCCTGCTTGCTGCACGCGCGCGCCGAAACGTAGCATGACCCTGTTAGCAACTGGCCGCAGAACAGCGGACTTAACCTCAAGCACATGTGTCGTATGAAAAAATCAAAACTGCCATCGTTGACCCGACAATGGGTCGTCATTCCGGCTGCCGCCCTGCTCCTGGTAGGGTGCAGCAAAAAAGAAGAACCCCAATCAGGAAACCAAAAGGCCTCTGAATCCACTCCCACAACCGTTCAAAAGACCGCCGCGGACATGAAGGAATCGGTCCAACAGACGGCGCGGGACGTCTCTCAAAAGGGGGGTGCCGAAGCCGACAAGCTCAAAACACAGGCGCAGGAACAGATCCAACAAGTCAAAGACCAAGTCGCCACTGAGGCAGACAAGCTCAAGGCGCAAGCCCAGCAACAGGTACAAGCGGCGAAAGACCAGTCAGCCGCCGCATCTGATAAACTGAAAGCGCAGTCGTTGATCGACCAGGCCTCCAAGCTGGTGACCGACAGCAAATACGCGGACGCGGCGAACGTTCTCAAGCAACTCACCAATCTCAATCTCACGTCCGAGCAGCAGAAGACGGTGGATGACCTCAGCTTGAAAATCAAAAACGCGCTGGCCGGCGACGCCGCCAAATCCGTCGGCAATCTTCTGAACACTAACAAATGAACCTCGGGAAACCGGCTCTCGGTTCGATCCGGGCCGCTCCGTGAGGGCGCGACGGCCGTGCTCTCCTCATCCGCGCAAGGGTGCGGTATGGCCTCCGCGCCGGGGTGGGCCGAGGACATTCCGCCCTGCCGCCGGCCGGGACATTTGTTTTGTGAGACGGTCCGGCGATTGCGCCGCCTCCCACGCCAACAACGCGCGCTTGCGCGCGCTGCCCCAGCGGTAATCGCCGATGACACCCGAATTCCGAATGACACGATGGCACGGGATCAGGTAGGCAATCGGATTGTTGGCCACCGCGTTCGCCACCGCCCGCGCGGCGCGCGCATCGCAAACCTGACAGGCGAGCGTCCGGTAGGAAACCAATGCCCCGGCCGGGATTTTCAACAACGCCTGCCAGACCTTGAGTTGAAAATTGGTTCCCGCCAGCAGGAGATTCAGTCGTGTTTCCTTTTCACTCCGCTGCCGCGAGAAAATTCGCTCGATAAACGGCGCCGTCACCGAGGGAGCCTCGACGACTTCAGCCCCGCGCCAGTGCTGTCGCAAGGCTTCGACGGCCGCCTCTTGCGAGCCGCCCTGCGCGAACGCGAGCCAGCAAATGCCGCGGGCCGTCACCGCCAACAAACAGACGCCGAAGCGGGTGGCATGGAATCCATAGTGGATCGTCAGTCCGGCGCCGCGCGATTTGAACTCGCCCGGCGTGACCGCCTCCACACTCACAAACAGGTCATAAAGGCGGCTCGGACTGGACAGGCCGACATCCAGCGTCACGTCGAGCACCGGTTTGGAATCCGCCAGTTGTCGCTTCGCGTGTTCGATGGTCAGAAACTGCAGAAATCGTTTCGGACTGACGCCCGCCCAGCGCGTGAACAGGCGTTGGAAATGAAATTCGCTGAGGTAAACCTGCTTCGCCACCGTCGCCAGGTCCGGCTGTTCCAGGGCGTGCTCCTGCAAAAACGTGATGGCGCGTTCGACGCGCCGGTAATCTTCGCAGGCTT
>DASPXS010000323.1:0-23381 GCA_035637175.1 Haliangiales bacterium
CATCGAAATCCTGAAAACGCTCCGGGCGCGCGGCACGAAGACGCCGGTGCTACTGCTCACCGCCCGAGACACCGTGGAAGACCGCGTGGTTGGTTTGGACAGCGGAGCGGATGACTATTTAGTGAAGCCCTTTGCTTTCGCGGAACTGGTCGCCCGCGTTCGAGCGCTGTTGCGGCGAACGAGCGACACCGAGACGCTCCGAAAGCAAATCGGCGACCTGGTGCTTGATGTGGAGAACCGCCGGGTGACACGCGGCTCTCAGGAGATTGCGGTGACGCCGCGCGAGTTTGAGTTACTCGCCTATTTGCTGCGGCATCACGGACAAACCGTCACGCGGCAGATGCTCGCCAAGGACGTTTGGCGCGAGTCGCACCGCGCCACGCCGCTCGACAACGTGATTGACGTTCATGTCGCCCACCTGCGCCGGAAGATTGATGAGGGACATCGAGTGAAACTCATTCAAACCGTGCGCGGCGTGGGCTTCGTGCTGAGGGAGGACAGTCCAGCATGAAGAACTGGTGGAAACGACGCACGCTGAAGCTGCGATTGACCCTCTGGTACGCCACCGCAACCGCCGTAGTGCTGACGGTGTTCGCCTGGGTGGCTTACGAAATCGTCGAGCATAGGCTGGGCGCAGAACTCGACCGCCAGTTACGAATCGATTTCGATGTCATTGAAGCGCAACTCGACAAAGACGCCGGCGGCCAGATTCGCTGGTTAGTGCGCGGCGCACACGGTGACGAAGGCTACGCCCGGCTTTCCGCGTGGTTCGAGGTTTGGTCTGAGGACAAGCAACTACTCTTTCGCCACTGGCCCGTGCGCGAGGCGGACATCAAGGACCCGCTGCCCGCGCCTGTTGAGTCGACATTGCAGTTCTACACGGTCGAGTTGGAGCGCGATCTGCACGTTCGGATCATGGAGCGTCCGGCCCGTGTGCATGAACTTGGGGTTATCGTTCGTCTGTTTCGCGATGAAACTGACACGAGGCGCACGCTTCGGCAGATTGTCGAAGTGTTCCTTCTGGCCGCGCCTCTGGCCGTCCTGCTGGCGTCGCTCGGCGGATACTTTGTGGCGCGACGCTCGCTCTTGCCTGTCGCGGCAATGGCCGAACAAGCCAAACAGATTACTTCCGAATCTTTGGCCGAACGGCTGCCCAATCCGAATCCCCATGATGAACTTGGCCAACTTGCCGCAGTGTTCAACCAGACATTACAACGTCTGGAGAATTCGTTTGTGGAACTCAAGCGATTTACGGCGGACGCTTCTCATGAACTCCGCACTCCGTTGACTGCGCTCCGTACCGTAGGGGAGGTTGCGTTGCGCCAAGGCGACAATCCCGCCGCTCTGCGCGAGACCATCGGCAGCATGTTGGAAGAAGCGCAGCGCCTCAACGACCTCATCGAATCGCTCCTCACGCTGGCCCGGATGGAGAGTGGCAAGGTCTTTATTAAGCCGGAGTCGGTGAAGCTCCCTGAACTCGGCGGCGAAGTGCGCGACACCTTGAGCGTCCTCGCCGCAGAGAAACACCAAACCATCGAACTGATCGGCGACGACGTGCTGGCAGCGATTGCGGACCGTCTCCTGCTGCGACAAGCGTTGATGAACATCGTTCACAACGCCGTGCGTTACTCCCCGCCGCACACGCGCATCTCCGTTCGCGCCCTGCGCCGCGACGGCGACGCCTGCATTGAAGTCACTGACCAGGGGCCGGGCATCGCGTCGGATCATCAGGCGAAAATCTTCGACCGTTTCTACCGAGTGGACAAAGCCCGTGCCCGTTCCGACGGCGGACACGGCTTGGGGCTGGCCATCGCGAAGTGGTCGATCCAGCACCAAGGCGGGCGAATCGAATTGGAGAGCGAGCGTGGGAAGGGCAGCATTTTCCGTATCGTGCTCCCCTCCGCGAAGGAGCACCAAGTTTGAGCGCTTGAACGACTCCCGAAGAACGGGCAATATCACTGCCGATGACGTTTCGTGAATTGAGACTCGCGAGCAACCAGTCTTGCACTGGTATCGCTTTGGTCCCGCGAGGACTGATGGCCCTGCTGTTCGCGTATTACGTCAACTACATCCCTTTCCATCTTCTGAGCGAGCGGCATTTGGATGACGCTTTGTCGTCAACACAGTGGGCTGCGGCCCATCTCGACGACCACGACGATGTCGGCCACGACGGCCACGACGGCCATCACAAGCCGCATCCGTCGTCTGAGCACTCCATTCAGATTCTGCCGAAGTCGGAGTCGCTCGCCCTTTGCCTCCCTTTTCTTCCTGCGGTCGCCGCCATCGTGCTCGACGCGCCGGACTCGACCGTCACGGTTCGATTCGTCCGGCGGATCTGGCCGCCAGGAGTATCGCCGCCCGAGCCATCGCAGCCGCGCGCTCCGCCCCTCGCCTAGCTCCTTCCTCGTCTCGACGCGCCGACTCACTCGGCGTGGGACGCCTTCCTCTGCCTGAACGCCTCACAGGCGGAAACCATTTCCAGGCGCATTCCCTTTTGGGGTGAGAATCCGTTTTGCGTTTATGAATCAACTTTCTGTTCGACTTTCCAGCGCACGGTCGCTGGTCGTCGCCGTGGCGACCGGAATCAGCGCGCTTCATGTTTCCAACGCGGCGGACTCTCCGTCTGCGAACACCAATGCGCCTTCCGTCGCGCTGGATGCGCTTGTCGCAGACGTGGTGGAGCACAACCCCGAACTCAACTTCTACCGCGCCGAGATCGCTGCGGCGAAGGGCGAACGGCGCACTGCGGCGACGTGGGCTAATCCCGAACTATTCGGCTCAGTTGGCGACAAACGGGTCACGGATGGCTCGCTGGTTGGTGAAGGCGTCGCGTGGTCGGTGAGCGTGCGGCAGACATTCGAGTGGCCTGGGCGCATCCCGCTGCGCAAGGCCATTGCCAATCATCAGATGCAACTGGCGGAACTCGGCTTCACGCAGTTCAAGGCGGCATTAGCGGCGCGGACTCGCACCCTCGCCTACCATCTGTTCGCGGCACAGGAGAAAGCGGCGGCCGCGAAGGAAGTGGCCCACCGGCTCCAAGAGTTGCGCGAAGTGCTGGTGCAACGTGACCCGGCGGGACTCACGCCGCAGTTGGAAACACGCGTCATCGAAGCAACAGAGTTGACGCTTCAGCGCAAGGCTACGGACGCCGCGCTTGCCTCGCAATCCGCCCTGGTCGAACTGAATCTACTGCGCGGCGCGCCATTGGCAAACGCACTCACGGTTCCGCCCGTGAAGCTGACATTCACCGCCGCGCCGGAAGTGGATGCTTTGCTCGGGGCGGCGCAGACGAACAACTTCGAGTTGCAAACGCGGCGCGTGGAACTGGAGCAGCAGGGGTTCAAAGTTTCCCTGGCAAAGAAGGATGGCTTTCCGTCGTTTAGTGTCGGCCCTTATTTTTCGCAAGAGCGCGCGAGGGACCGGGAACAACAAGTCGGAGTGGGCGTTTCGATTCCATTACCACTGTGGAATCGGAACAAGGGTAATGTCGAGACTGCCCAGGCGCGGCAGAGGCAGGCCGAGACTTCGCTTTACGTCACGCAGCGCGACCTTCAGCGGCGCATTATCGAGAACGCGCTGACCTATCAAACGAAACTGGCCGAGATAGGAAAATGGCGGCCGGATTCGGTTGACGAGTTTCGCAAAGCGGCCGAACTGGCCGACCGTCATTACCGATTGGGTGCTGTGCCGATTACCACTTACGTCGAGTTGCAGAAGCAATACCTCGAAGCCGTGAACGCGCTGCTCGACACCAAACGCGAGGCCCTCGACGCGGGACAGGAATTGCAGCGGCTCACCGGCCTCGACTTCGGTCAGCTTCAGTCCGCCAAACCCGTGGAGGAGAAGAAGTGATTAACCGTCTCCTCGAATCTTCCTTGCGCAACGGCGCGCTTGTCCTGTTCGGTGCGGGGTTGTTGCTCGGCTTCGGCTTGTGGGCTGCACGCAATCTACCCATTGACGCTGTCCCCGACATCACCAGTCCGCAGATACAGGTCAACACGGAAGTGCCCGCGCTCGCGCCGGAGGAAGCGGAAAAGCTCGTCACTTATCCCATCGAAACGGAACTCGCCGGACTGCCCGGTGTGACGGAGATGCGCTCGCTCACAAAGTCGGGACTCTCGCAGGTGACGCTGCAGTTCGACGACAGAGTGGACATTTTCCGCGCGCGCCAACTTGCGATGGAACGTCTGCAAAACGCGAAAGACCGTTTGCCTCCGAATGCCGAACCGAAGCTCGCGCCCATCAGCACCGGCTTGGGCGAGATTTTCTACTACACGGTGGAATATCACGCCGATGCAACCAACAAACCCGTGTCGCGCTACGAGCAGTTGCTGGAGTTGACGGAAATTCAGGAGTTCGTCCTCAAGCCGCAGTTGCGAACGGTGTCGGGCGTCGCCGAAGTCAACGCCAGCGGCGGTTACGAGCGGCAAATCGTCGTTCAGCCCGACCCCGTGAAACTGCGCGATGCGAACCTCACGTTCAGTGAACTCGCCGAAATCGTGGAGAAGAACACGGCGAACACCGGCGGGGGTTTCGTCAATCGCGGTGACAAACAATTCATTCTGCGCGGCGTCACACGCGCCCAAACCGCCGAAGACATCGCGGGCCTGCCGCTCAAGTTCGCCGGTGCGGTGAAGCCGTTGCTCGTGCAAGATGTCGCGAGCGTTTCCGTTGGACATCACCCGCGCTACGGAGCCGCGACCGTCAACGGACAAGAAGCCGTCATCGGCACCACGATGATGATGGCGGGGCAGAACAGTCGCGTCGTGGCCAAACGCGTCGCAGCCCGCCTCGAACACATCAACAAGAATCTTCCTGCCGGCATCGAATTGAAGCCGGTTTACGACCGCGCGGAACTCGTGGATCGCACCGTCCGCACCGTGCGCACAAATCTGTTCGAAGGCGCAGTGCTGGTCGTCGTGGTGCTCTTGGCACTGTTGGGCAATTGGCGAGCGGCGGTCATCGTGGCGATGGCGATTCCACTCTCGTTCCTCTGCGCACTCATCGGCATGGCGCGGCTCGGCGTGTCCGGGAATTTGATGAGCCTCGGTGCCGTGGACTTCGGCCTCATCATTGATGGCGCGGTGGTCATCGTGGAAAACATCCTGCGCGAACTCGTGGAGAAACAGCAGCGACTCGGACGCAAATTGACGAAAGAGGAGCGGTTCGCGACCGTGCTGACCGCGAGCAAACAAGTGGGCAATCCGATGTTCTTCGGGGTGCTCATCATCACCGTAGTCTATGTGCCGATTCTCGCCCTCACCGGCATCGAAGGGAAAATGTTTCACCCGATGGCCATCACAGTGATGCTCGCGCTCGGCGGAGCGCTTGTCCTGGCGCTGACGCTGATGCCCGCGCTGGCGTTTCTGTTGTTGAGGAGCGTGGCGCATGGAACCGGCGAACTTTCTGATGACAACTTCCTGATTCGTTTCGCCAAGAAACTTTACTCGCCGACGTTGAACGCGGCCTTGCGCGCCCGCTGGATTGTAGTGGTCGGCGCCGTCGCGCTGTTTGCGGTCGCGGTCGTCGTCTTCCAGCGGCTCGGCGCCGAGTTTGTTCCCAAGCTCGACGAAGGTTCGTCCACGATGATGATTTATCATCCGGTCGGACTCAGCCTGGAGGAATCGCTCAGGCGCCAGTTCCGCACCGATTCGATGGTGCGCGAAACATTTCCGGAAATCGCCCGCGTCTTCTCGCGCATCGGCACCAGCGAAGTCGCCAGCGACCCGATGCCGCCGAATGAAACGGATTTTTACGTCTCGTATCATCCGCGCTCGCAATGGCGTGCCATCAATGGCCGCGTGCCGACCAAACCTGAACTCGCGCGGCTGGTCGGAGACGAAATCGAGCGCGAATTCAAAGGGACGCATGTCCTCATCGCGCAGCCAATTGAAATGCGCTTCAACGAAATGCTCGAAGGAATCCGCGCCGACGTGTCGGTGAAAATCTTCGGCAATGATTACGACGTGCTCGAAAAACTCGCGGAGCAGGCCAAGCCGCTCCTTAAGGAGATTCCCGGCGCATCGGAAGTGGAATACGAAACCGAAGGCCGCGCCCCGGTGCTGGAAATCAAACTCAAGCGCGACGCGCTCACGCGCTACAATCTCTCCGCCGCCGTCGTCAACCAAACCATCGCCACCGCGCTGGCTGGTCAGACCGTCGGCACGATGCTCTCCACCGAGAACCGTCCGCACGACATCGTGGTGCGATTGCGCGCCGATTTGCGCGAGAACCTCGATACCTTGCGCGCGCTGCCCGTGCGCGTAGGCCAGCATGGTTTGATTGCGCTGGGAGACCTCGCCGAGTTCAACAGCACTGAAACCGTCGAGCCGATTCAGCGCGACGAGGCACATCGCCGCGCTGCGCTCATGGTCAACCTCAAGACGAGCGACGTAGAAGGTTGGGTGCGCAAAGCCGAAGCCGCGCTCAAAGAAAAGATCAAACCGCCCGACGGCTACATCGTCGAGTTCGGCGGACAGTTCGAGCACTTGCAGGAAGCGCGCGCGCGGCTGGCCATTGTCGTTCCCGCCGCGCTGTTGCTCATTTTTGTTCTCATCTTCATGGCCTTTGGAAGCTTCAAACAAGCTGTGCTCGTCTATACCGGCATTCCGCTGGCGGTCACGGGTGGCGTCTTTGCGCTGTGGATTCGCGGGATGCCGTTCAGCATCACAGCAGCAGTTGGTTTCATCGCACTCAGCGGCGTGGCTGTGCTCAATGGCGTCGTGCTCGTGAGCTGCTTCAACCAACTGCGCGAACAAAGCCGCACCGTGCGCGAGGCTGTCCTGGAAGGCGCGCGGACCCGATTGCGACCGGTGCTCATGACCGCGGCCGTGGCCAGCCTCGGCTTTCTCCCGATGGCCGTTTCAACCAGCCTTGGCGCGGAGGTGCAGCGTCCGCTGGCCACGGTCGTCATCGGCGGCGTGCTCAGTTCAACGTTCCTGACGCTGGTGTTGCTGCCAGTGCTCTACGATTGGGTCGAAAGCAAAGCCAAGCGCGAGGCAGTCGAACCTCGGGAAGAGTGAACACGAAAGGAAATCAAGTTATGCCTGCCTGGTTTTTCTACGCAGTTTGGGCCGCCGTGCTCTACGGTCTGCATCAAATCTTCACCAAACTCGCGGCCGCCAAAATCGGCGATGGACTCGGTGGATTTGTCGTCGAAGCGACCGCGGCGATGACAATTCTTCTCTATCTTGCTTGGTTGCGATTGGCCGGCACATGGAATCAAACGTCGTCTACCCCCGGCGTATTGTACTCTGTGCTCACGGGGATCTGTGTCGGCGCGGGAACAATCATGTTCTTCGTTCTCTTTCAGAAAGGCGGACCGCTCTCTGCGGTGCCGATCGTGCTCGCGGGCGGCGCGGCACTGATGGCCGTTGTCGGCATCCTCTTTCTCAAGGAGAGCGTCTCCGCGCCGCGATTGCTCGGAATTGTTCTCGCGCTGGTGGGTTTGTATCTCCTGAGAACGGGGCACTGATTCTTGCCTTTCTGAAGGAATCCTTAACGAAAATTCAGTAACACAGCAAGTGGTCCTTCCCTAAGCTTCTAGCAGAGTTATCGGCGTGGCGCAGACCAAGGTCACTTTCGATGAAGCGAACGCTCTGCCGAAGGGCTGGGAGTCAGGCATTACGGGCAAGGGCGCGGCCAAGTGGGAGGTCGTCCCGGACGACACTGCGCCGTCCCGGCCAAACGTCCTCAAGCAGTCCGGGGAGGCGACATTCTGTTGGGCGGCTAAGACCGACGAACACATCAAGGATGGGTTCGTGGAGGTGAAGTTCAAACCGGTCTCCGGCAAGGAGGACCAAGCGGGCGGCATCGTCTTCCGGTTCAAGGACGCGGACAACTACTACATCGTCCGGGCCAACGCACTCGAAGACAACGTGGTGCTCTACAAGACCGTCAACTGAAACAAGAAAAACTATGAAGCCTTACACAATCTGCCGATTCTTAAAATCACTCGCCATCGCCGCCACGCTGCCCGTCGCAGCGGACGCGGCACTCGACACGAACCGCATCGAACAAATCACCGGGGTCAAGGGTGGATGGAGCGCCGCTGAAGGCGTCTTCAAAGTCACAGCGCCGCGCAACGATGTGAAGATAGTCGTGGACGGCTGGACAATGCCTCCATTCATGGGCTTGGCTTCCTGGGCGGCTTTCACCGAAGGAAAGATGGGCGGAGCGATGGTCATGGGCGACACTGTGGTTTTTCAGGACGAAGTAAATCCCGTGATGAGCGCGGCGCTGGACAACGGCCTTTCCGTCACTGCGCTGCACAACCACTTTTTCTACGACGAGCCGAAGGTTTATTTTATGCACATTGGCGGCGAAGGTTCTGCTGAGAAGCTGGCCGCAGCCGTTCGCAAAGTTTGGGACAGAATAAAGGAAATCCGCGCTGCCAATCCACAACCAAGGACGACGTTTGGCGACGCGCCGTTACTCAGTCAAAGCTCCATTACCGGCAAAACCGTCGAAACCATTCTGGACATGAGAGGGCAGGCAAACAATGGGATGTTCAAGGTTGTCGTCGGCCGCCCCGCGAAAATGATGGACACCGAAGTCGGCAAGGAAATGGGAGTGAACACCTGGGCCGCGTTCGCTGGGGCGGATGATAACGCGGTCGTGGATGGCGACTTCGCCGTGCTCGAAGATGAGTTGCAGCCGGTGTTGAAATCCCTTCGTCATGACGGGATCAACATCGTGGCCATTCACAGCCACATGACGCACGAGAACCCGCGCATCCTTTTCCTGCATTATTGGGGCAGAGGCAAAACAGCCGATCTGGCGAAGGCGCTAAAAGCGGCACTCGCCACGCAGAACAAGTAACCAACTTCTACGGATGACCTCGGAGAGAAACGGAACCAGATGAAAGCGAAAATCATACATGCCCCGTTTGTGGCAGTAGTACTGTTGCTGGCTGCGCGTCTAACCGCCGTCGCGGCGGACGGCCCGGCGAAATCAATTGACGCCGCCGCGCCGACCAAGCCGTATGGCAGCAAATGACGTTCAATCCCATGAAGCCACTGACGATTTCCTTGGTCTCCTGCCTGGGCCTATCCATCGTCCACGCTCAGGCGGCTGACATGCTCAGGCTCACCAAGACGATTCCATTGGCGGGCGTCAAAGGGCGTTTCGATCACTTTGCTGCGGACATTCAGGGCAACCGACTGTTTGTCGCCGCCCTCGGCAATAACACACTGGAAGTCATTGACCTCGCAGCCGGCAAACGGCTGAGGAGCATCAGCGGCCTGCACAAGCCGACTGGCGTTGTGTTTCTGGCTGAAGCGAATCAGATCGGAGTGGCCAACGGGGATGATGGCACGTTCAAACTGTTTGACGGCATCACGTATCAATTGCTGAACAACTTGCGCGGGCTCGACGATGCCGACAACGTCCGGCGTGACCCAAAGACCAAGCTCATCTATGTCGGTTATGGTGATGGCGCACTCGTGGTTCTCGACAACAGCGGCAAGCAGCGGCACACCGACATCAAATTGTCCGCACACCCGGAATCATTTCAGTTGGAAATGGACGGCAGCCGGATTTTCGTGAACGTGCCCGATTCCAAACAAATCGCCGTGGTTGATCGAGAGAAGCAAACCGTGTCTGCAACTTGGCCGATGAAAGAATTCCAAGCCAATTTCCCGATGGCGTTGGATCAGTCCAATCACCGTCTGTTCGTTGGTTGTCGAACACCGGCGCGTCTCGTCGTCTTCGACACGACCGCAGGCAAACTTGTGTCCAACCTTGCGATTTCCGGCGATACTGATGATACGTTTTACGATGCCAAACTCAAACGTCTCTACATTTCCTGTGGCGAAGGCTTCGTGGATGTGATTGACCAGCGCGACGCCAATTCCTACCAGTTGCGCGAGCGAATTGCCACTCGCCCCGGAGCGCGGACTTCCTTCTTCTCAGCAGAGCTGAACGAATTTTATCTTGCCGTCCCACAGCGCGGAAACCAAGACGCCGAAATCCGAGTGTTTCGGCCCCAGTAATGATTTGCCAGGCAACATCCAAGATGCCGTTTCAATGTCGGCGACGTGTTGAACGTCGGGATCGCGTCAGCTTGATCGCAAATCACCGCCATTCAATCATTTCCCATCGTGACGGATTTTCTGCCACCCACCGGTGTGCTGTTGCTGCAAATTTTCCGCGTCATCAAAGACGACATCAGCGCGGACGCGATGGTCAGGAAGCTCCGGCCTGATCTCGGCCGTCTCTTGGTCGGCGTGTTGCTTGGCGAGCAGCACGTAGATTGACGGGATCACCAGCAGCGTGAAGATCGTGCCGATCGCCATGCCGGACACCACGACGATGCCGATGGAATTCCGCGCCGCCGCGCCCGCGCCCGTCACAAGCGTGAGCGGGAAATGGCCGCACACTGTCGCGATGCTCGTCATCAACACGGGCCGCAGGCGCACCAGCGCCGCCTCGCGCGCGGCTTCCACCTTGTTCAACCCGCGGCGCTGCTGCTCGTTGGCGAATTGAACGATCAGGATACCGTTTTTGGAAACCAGCCCCACGAGCGTCACCAGGCCGACCTGCGAGTAGATGTTCAGTGTCGTGGTCCAGCCCTCGGTCCAGAAGTGCATGCCTTGTCCAGGCATCTTCAGAAAGCAGAACGTCAGCGCGCCGAACATGGCCAGGGGGACCGAGCCGAGCAGGATGATGAACGGGTCACGGAAGCTGTTGAACTGGGCGGCCAGGACCAGAAAGATCAGCAGCACGGCGAGGAGGAAGGCGGGCAGGAATTTGTTGCCCTCGACGCGCAGCTGCCGCGATTCGCCGCGGAAATCCACCTGATAACCTTGCGGCAGGATCTGGCGCGCCTCTCGTTCGAGGTAATCCAGGGTCGCGGAGAGCGGGCGGATGGCCACGCCGCTGATCCGGACCGAGTTGAGCTGCTGGAAGCGGTTGAGGGCGCGCGCTTCGGTCTTGCGCTTGAGGGAGGCGAACGTGCTGAGCGGAACCAGCTTTCCATTCGGTCCCCTGACGTACGTGCTCTCAAGCTGGCTGGGATCAAGGCGCGCGATGCGTTGGAGCTGCGGAATCACCTTGTAGCTCAGACCGTCGAGGTTAAATCGGTTCACGAAATTGCCGCCGACGAGCGCCGCTAGATCGCCGCCGACGCTTCTCATGTCGACGCCCAACGCGGCGACCTTGTCCCGGTCCAGAACCAATTCGACTTCCGGCTGATCCAGCTTCAGGTCGAGGGTCGGCGGAAAGGCGAACATCCCGCTGGCGGCGGCCTTTTGCTGCAGCTGCTGCGCGAACTCCAGGATCCGCTCCGGGTCCGCCGTGGAGGAAACGATGAATTCCACAGGGTAATCGCCGCCCCCGGGCAGCGCGGGCGGCGTGATCGCAAAGACCCGGATGCCGGGGATGCGGCTGAGCTTGCCCTGAACCTCGGGCGCGATCTGAAACACTGTCCGCTTCCGTTCGCCCCAGGGCGCGAGCACCAGGCCGCCGAATCCGGTGTCCGGAAAAGTGATCTGGAACGTTTGCACCGACTCGGGCACGCTCATCAACTGGCGGTTCACCTCGTCGGTGTAAAAGCTGGTCTGGTCGATCGTCGCATCCGCGGCGGCCTCGACATACGCGAGAACGAAGCCTTGGTCCTCCAGCGGAGCCAGCTCCTTCGACTGCCAGGCCATCGAGAACATGATGACCGTGATGATGCTCAACCCGATCCAGATCGTGTAAACCGCCGGCCGCGCCGACAAGGTGGCGTCCAGCACACGGCCATAGCCGCGACGCAGACGATCGAAGAACCGGTTCACGACCGCCGCGAAGCCGTGCGTTTCGCTTCTCGCGTCCAGCAGCCTGGCGGACATGACCGGCGAGAGCGTCAAGGCCACCACCCCGGAGATGAACACCGCCCCCGCCAGCGTCAACGCGAACTCGCGGAACAACGAACCCGTCAGCCCGCCTTGAAAGGCGATCGGGGCGTAAACTGCCGCCAGCGTGATCGTCATGGCGATGACCGGCCCGACCAGCTCCCGCGCGCCGAGCAGCGCCGCCGCGAGCGGCGTCTGCCCCTGGCGGACGTGGCGCTCGACGTTCTCGACGATGACGATGGCGTCGTCGACCACCAACCCGACGGACAACACGATGGCCAGCAGGGTAAGAAGGTTCAGCGTGAACCCGAAAAGCTGCATGAGAAACACCGCCCCGATGAGCGAAACCGGAATGGCAACGAGCGGCACCAGCACGGAGCGCAGCGAGCCGAGAAACAGGAAGATCACGACGGCCACGATCAACAACGTCTCGACGAGCGTCTTCAGCACCTCGCGGATGGCATTGTCGATGTACTTGGTGGCGTCGTAGGCCACGCGGCCTTCCAGCCCCGTGGGAAGGTCCCTCTGGATGGCGTCCATCTCGATGCGGACGCGCTTGATCACCTCGAGGCTGTTCGCGTTGGGCAGGACCCAGACCCCCATGAACAC
This sequence comes from Haliangiales bacterium, assembly GCA_035637175.1. GTDB lineage: Bacteria > Verrucomicrobiota > Verrucomicrobiia > Limisphaerales > AV2 > AV2. The sequence continues at coordinate 12,444 of DASPXS010000323.1, forward strand.
GGCGCGCTCGCCGCTGAAGCGCACTTCCGACTCGTAATCCTCCGCGCCGAGCACCACGTCCGCCACGTCGCTCAACCGCACCAGTTGGTCGCCGGACTGGCGGATGACCAGGTTGCGGAACTCGTCCACGGAACGGAGGTCGGTGTTGGCCGACACGTTGATCTGCACCAGCGCGCCTTTGGTGTAGCCGATCGCCGAAAGAAAATTGTTTGCGGCCAGCGCCTGGCGAATCTGATCGGAGCTGATGCTGAACGCCGCCAGACGGTCCGGTTTGAGCCAGACCCGCATGGCGAAGGTGCGCCCGCCGAGCAGACTCGCCTTCTGCACCCCCTCGATGGCGCTGAGACGCGGCTGGACGACCCGGACCAGGTAATCGGTGATTTGGTTCGCCTCCAGGATTCTTGAGTTGAAACTCAAATAAGCGGAGGCGAAGCGCGAGTCGGCGACCTCGATGTTGATGATCGGCACTTCCGCCTCGGGCGGCAGGTCGCGCCGGACCTGGTCCACCTTGGAGCCGATCTCAGCCAACGCCTTCGTGGCGTCGTAGTTCAGCCTGAGCCGCGCGGTGATGGTCGACAGGCCGAGCTTGCTGACGGATTCGAGATAATCGATGCCGTCGGCGGCCGCGATGGCCCGCTCCAGCGGGGTCGTGACAAACCCGCGCACCAGCTCCGCGCTCGCCCCGACATAGACCGTGCTCACCGTGATCGAGGCGTTCTCGCTGCGCGGGTACTGCCGGAAGTTCAGCGTCCTGATGGCTTGAAAGCCGGTGATCAAAATCAGCAGATTCACCACCAGCGCCAGCACCGGACGGCGGATGAACAGGTCGGTAAATGACTTCATGCGAATGGCCGGGGCATCAGGCGTCCGGGGGACGCGGGTTGTCGGCGGCTTTGGGCACCGGCTCGTTGTTCTCGGTCACCGCCATGCCGTTGCGAAGCTTGAACAGGCCGGAGCTCACGATCTTGTCGCCCGGCTTGAGCCCGGTTTCCACGCTCACGAAGTCGCCCCGGGCCCGTCCGGTGCGGATGAACTGCTGGCGCACAACCAACCCGCCCGATCCGTTGGTCGAGCTTTCGATGAGATAGACCGAGCTGCCGTAGGGCGCGCTGAGCACGGACGTGGCCGGAATCACCAGCACATCGTCTTCGCCGGGCAACAGCACCTCGGCCCGCGCGAACATGCCGGGACGCAGAAGCTGATCCGCGTTCTCGAACCGGGCCTGCAGCTTGACGCTGCGAGTGGCGGCGTCCAGATCGGGACTGATGGCGTTCAGCACCCCTTCAAACGGCCGGTCCGGAAACGCGTCCGTCGTCAGGCGAACGCGCATCCCGGCGCGCAATTGCGCCAACTCCTGTTGCGGAAGCGAAAAATCCGCGTGAATCGGCGTGAGCGATTGCAGCGAGACGACCGGTTTGCCCGTGTCCAGGTACTCCCCGAGGTTGACGATCCGGATGCCCAGCCGGCCCGCGAACGGCGCGCGGATGGTTTTCTTGGCGATGGTGGCCCGGATGGCGTCGGCGTTGGCCTTGCCCTGCTTCCACGCCGCGTCCGCCGAGTCCAGATCGGATTGCGACACCGTGTCGATGGCCCGGAGTTTCCGCGCCCGTTCCAGGCTGACGCGCGCCCAGTCCATCTGCGCCTCCGCGGCGCGCAACTGCGCCTCCTCCAGGGAGGTGTCCAGACGCACGAGCAGGTCGCCCTTCGCCACCACCCCGCCGGACTCGAAGGCGATCTCCTTTACCGTGCCGGCCAACTCGGTCGTGACATTGATCCCCTGAACGGCGGTCACGGAGCCGATGGCCGAAAGGCTGCGCTGCCATTTCTCCCGCTTCGCGATCGCCGGGGAGACCGATTCGAACATCGGCGGCGGCGGTGTTGTGGCGAGCTTCCGGATCTGCAATGCCTTCACTCCGGCCAGGACCAGGAAAACCAGCGCCACGCCCAGGGCTGCCAGGAGAATTCTTCGTTTCATGTTTTTGATCGTGCCGATTTGCCCGTGCTCGAACCCCCGCGAAGGCGTTCTTCTTTCCGCATTGCCACCGCCCGGCCGGATCCACCGCGAGATGCGCTCCGCAACCTGTCGGCTCAGCAGGCTGTCCGGAATTCTCGAATGCCCGTGAGATACTAGACCGGGCGGCCCCAAAAAACCAAGCGCCGGCTCACGGCCCTCGAACGGCGCTCGAAACGAGTACCCGGTCGGGCGCCCGCCAGCATCCGTTCCGGCGCAAAATGCAGTCGAATTCGCGCCTGTCAAGATAGGACAACACTCAGCCCCCGCGCGCCCCGCACTTCCGCGCCCTGCGCCAGGGCGAAGGCAAACATCACGACTTCACCCGCCCAGGCGCCGTTGGGATGCTTCGGACCGACGGGGCCGAAGTCCTTCACTTCCCAATCGCCTCAAACGGCACATCCATGATTCGATACTGTCGCCAATCCTTGTAATCGAAGTGCCACCATTCGGCGAGAATGCCTGGAAGAAGTGATCGTATTCCATGAACGGCAACTGAAGCAGATTCTCGAATCCTATTTGGGAATCTTGTTGAACTCCTACAGGACCGCACACGCTCCGACCACTGCATTCTTGCCTGCGACGGATTTTCTGCCACCAACGAGGGTTGTCCCGACCGAAAACGTTCGCGCTGCGCTCGCGGCGGTCGAGGCGGGCAATGTGGACGCCGGGGTCGTCTACAAGACCGACGCCAGGGGCTGAATCGGTGAGGTGAACGCCGTCCTCCGCGCGTCAGAATTCACGGTCGTTTTTGAGGCCGGGCATGGGCACGGGATACTTGCCATCGGCGTCGGAGGCAACGGGCGGGGGCGAATCCATCGTCCACTTGTCGATTCCAGGGGCGTATTCGTGGGGATGATTCAGCATCTCGTCGTAGGTCAATTCCTGGCCCGTATGGGCGGCCATGCGCCCCATCGAAGTGACGACGCTGGCCTGAACGCCGAAGGGCACTTCATTGTAGGGCTTGTCATTGCGGATGGCATCCATCAAGTCATTCCATTCATTCAGGTACGGGTCGTCCTGGCTGGGCTCGACTTTCGATTGCCAGCTCATATTCCCGCGGCTTGGCTGCTGCCCGGTGTGGATGCTGGAAGGACCGCCGTAGTCGCCATTCCTGGCCGCGATGGCCATGCCCTTCGTGCCATGAACGTGGCTGAAATACATGGGGTGAGCGCCGGCATTGCAGCGACCGTCCATATAGAACTTCGAGCCATCCTCGAAGGTGTACTCCACGGCGTAGGAATCGAAGTTCTGATCGATCCACGGGTCGCCGTCCGGGCTGTTGCGATAGTGGCGTCCTCCAAGCGCCTGAGCCTTGACTGGCCAGGCATTCTTCATCCAGCAGAGATGGTCGATGTGATGGATGTAGAAGTCGCTGTAGCAGCCGCCGCTGGCCCAAATGAAACTGTGGAAGCGCGAGATCTGCCACAGCAATTCACTCGGCTTGCCCGGCCAACGTTTCGAAAAGGCCGACGCCACCGGCCCGTGCATCCGGTATCCGCGCATGAGCAGGACATCCCCGATTTCGCCGTCCTGCACCCGCTTGTGCAGCTCTTGCAGGTGCCGCGCGTGACGAGACATCAGGCCAACGCCAACTTTCAAGTTCTTGGCGCTCGCCTGCTCCGCCAGTTCCAACATGCGCCGGCTGGTGGGGCCATCGGCCGTTACGGGCTTCTCCATGAAGACATTCAATCCTTTTTCGATGGCGTATTTGAAGTGGACCCAACGAAAAGCAAGCGGCGTGGTAAAGATCGCGATGTCGCCCGGCTTCAGTGAATCCATCGCGTGCCGGTAACCATCGAAGCCAATCAATCGTTTCTCCTTCGGCACATCGACCAGGTCGCCGTACATGCCTTTTAGAGTGTCGTAACTGGTCGCAAGGCGGTTCTCGAAGACGTCGACCATCGCACTCAGGGTCACTGGCCCCTTCTTGGTGGAAAGGGCGTTTCCCGCGGCGCCCGTGCCACGACCTCCGCAACCGACCAGGGCGATTTGCAGCGTGTTATTCTCAGCAGCGTGCACATGCGGCAGGGCAACTCCAGCCAAGGCGGAGGTGGCGGCGAGGGCGCCGGTGGTTTTGATGAAATCGCGACGTGTCGTCACGGAATTGTGGGCATTTGACATAGCGCAAATTGCATGACGCATCGGGCTCGATGTGAATTCAAGATCTTTGGTGTGATTCCGGATACGACGCGACGATGCGGAAGCCGTCCTCGATGGTCCGGAGTTGTGCCGCGATGCCCATGCGGACATGGCTGTTCGTCGTGACCGGCGCGCCCTTGGCGTGGAAGGACACGAAGTCGAGCGGCGTGCCGATCTTTCCGGTCGCGTAGTTCGTTCCGCGCAGGCAATGCTCAATGAAATCTCGCGTGAACCTCCCGCCGCTGCCCGCTGTGTCCGCGCCTCCGACGCGCGCGGTTGGCAACGCGCGGCGCACGGCGTCAATGGCGTAGTCATGGAGCTTGCGGAACTCCGCCGGCGTGCCGCGCCAGTAGCCGATGTTTGCCTCGTTCCAGACTTCCCAATACCACGACTCCACCTCGGCGCGCCCGTATCGGACGCTACAAGTTGTTGCAGAAGATCGGCGAAGGGGGTTGCGGTATCGTTTATATGGCGGAGCAGGAGGAACCCGTCCGCCGCCGCGTGGCGCTCAAGATCATCAAGCTGGGCATGGAGAGCGTGTTGAAGGCTGAGCTGAAGCGAATTTGTCCAGTCCGTATTGCATCAAAAGCGGCTTGCCTCCATGCTGGGCCGCCTTGGACGAACAGTACGAACTCACCAGCGGACAAGCTCCGCAATCGAGTCATCACCGCGGCTGACGCTGCTCTGAAAGCAGGTGGCTCCGTGGGCCCGCTCGAACTCTTCGAGCACATGGGCTTGCTGCACCATAGCCACGTTGAGGGCTGGCGCAAAGGCAACCAGCATTATCGAGTTCTCGAACAATGGATTCAGGTGGGAGCGGAGAAACTCGAGAAGACGCTCCGTTGCTTCGCTGCATGGGCGCAAGCGCGCGGTCTGCGCTCGTTTGAAGCGTGTTACACCAGCCGGACCCCGCGCGGCATTGAGCGCTTGCAAGTGACCGACAATCGGGATCTCGAACGCGAGAAATTCTATCACACGCACTACGCGCCGCCCGATTTGAGCGCGCGGAAGACGCAGCACCTTGCGGAGAAGCTCACCAAGCCGCCGGACTTGGTGGTCTTGTTATGGTCCCGCCGTCCAGCCCGTCGCCGCCGTCCCAGATAAACCGGGTGTTGTCTCGAAAGTACCAGGCGCGCACGTGACTGGCGCGGATAAACACATCCCAGCCGTTCAACGAACTGGAGACGTATTTGTTGACCAGGTCGCCGCCTTGGGTGGCATTGACCCACGCCATGACGGTGAGCGGGAAGGCGTTGAGGGCGAACGTGTGCGGCACCGCGACGTAGTTGCCCGAGCCGTCGAAGCGCAGGGCGTAGCCTGGAGCGGGTTGGGCGTGCGCCGCGATGGCACCCGCGCAGAACAGGAGGAAGAGAAGCCAATTTTTCATACTCGAACGTTGTCACAAAAACTCATCCCAGTCGCCCGCGCGATTGTTCTGCTCGCTCCGTTTGGTTTCGTGTTCTGGCGGATTGCGATGCACCAGCACCAGGCCCGCCCGGAGGCCGAGGTCAGAGCGCCGCTTGAGGCCGCATTGCAGGAGCGCGCGCTCCAAAGCATCCAGTGCGTCGAGGTAGAATGGCCCATTCCGGCTCACGAGCACCCCAAAAAACTCTGGTGGCGCCTCCCGAAAGAGCTGAATCGAAAGAGAGGACATCGGCGCCATTGTATCTGACAGACCGCGCCTCTTTCAACTCTCCAGCTCGTTGCATTGTGGAGGCCCCATGCAAAAGGAGAGACGATTTCGAACTGCGCGCCTCATTGGAGCACCAGGGCTGCGACGGCTTTCTCCTCGGCACTCGATTCCTGCTCCATGACCGATCCACCCTGTTCACGCAGCAGTTCCGACAGATTCTCAAAAGCGCCGGCGTGGAACCGCTCCGACTTCCTGCGCGAAGTCCCAATTTGAATGCCTTCGCGGAGCGTTTCGTACGTAGTATTAAAAGTTCCTGCACCGACCCAAAGATAATTGAGCATAAAACATCCTGCCGACACTTCGGTCTCGGTAGGAGTTATCAGCTCTGAAATTGTTCAGGCGGTTTTCTCGCGGGGTGGCGAGTTGGCAAACTCCATTGCCAGCGGCCTAGTTGTGCCCGGTTTCGAGCCAGCACGCAAGGCGTGGATTGAATGGCAAAGGATTCCGCGCTGGAATGCGTTGTCTTCGCCAGGTATTGTCGTTTCGCAATGAAGCCTGTTCTTAGGGGTGCGATTTTCTGTTTGTGGCTGCTGCCGCCTTTTGAGGTGCCGGTGTTGGCCGCGGAGTTTTCCGCGCCCCTGAAAGTATTGCATCACTTCTCTGCGAATAATCAGTCGGGATACAATGGGCAGGGCGGTTTGATCAAAGGTTCCGACGGCGCCCTTTATGGAACAACCTCGACTGGCGGCCGGCATGACCTTGGAACGATTTTCTCGAGCGACTGCAACGGCGGAAAATATCGATTGCTCCATGCCTTTGGAGATTCACTCGGCGATGGTTGGAAACCGTTCGCGGGCTTGATTGAAGGAAGCGACGGAAAACTCTATGGGACGACACTTGCCGGAGGGACATCATCTCAAGGCGCGGTGTTTTCCGTTGGCAAAGACGGCAAGGGTTATCAAGTGCTTCGAAGCTTTCCTGTGCCGGTGGGTGGCGGGCAAAATCTCTACAGTCCTGTTGTCGAAGGCAGCGACGGCGCGCTTTACGGTTCTGCCCTCAGTGGCGGCGCCGAACATACCGGACTGATATTTCGCATGAGCAAAGACGGACGAGATTATTCCCCCATTTGGACTTTCACCTTGAACGGGCCTGAAGGTAATCACCCCTACGGCAGCGTTTTGTTGGATACGAACGGCGCGATTTATGGGGTAACGACTTCCGGTGGCGCTGAGCGACAGGGAGCGGTTTTCAGGCTGGACCGCGCCTCGCGATAGAAGCCGGCCCAAATTTGTTCCGCCACGTAATGGCCCCAGGAAATGCCGCGCGCGACCGATTGGCCGAAGACTCCACCTGGCTCCTCTGCTACCGGAAATCGGTTTGAGGATTACAAGAAATGTGGTGATTTTCGGGCAAAGACAGAGGCTCGGCAGACGGTGCGCCAAACGGAAATGGGCTTGAGCCTCAACGGACACCTTCCTAGTCTGGTGCTCCTGATGAAAGGCCAGTCTGTTTGATATGTCAGCTCCGGACTCCGATCAGGGCTCGACCCGAAGGAAATCATCCTGGTTCACGACGACGCACTGGAGCGTCGTGCTGGCGGCAGGCCAGGAACCTTCCCCGGAAGCCCAAGAGGCGCTGGAGAAGCTTTGCCGGACCTACTGGTTCCCGCTCTATGCTTACGTGCGCCGCAAGGGGCACAATCCGGAAGATGCCCAGGACTTGACGCAGGCTTTCTTCGCCGCGTTCCTTAGGAAAGACTCCATCAGCCAGGCGTGGCGGCGCGTCGTGAAAACTCTGAGGCTGCTCTGGCCGTTGCCGCGCTCAAGACGCTGCCACCGCCGATCCGCACGATACTGTCCCACCGCGATTTATAGTTCTCCCTCTCCCCAGGGGGTGAGGGCGGGCGTCTATGACTCCTGAACAGTTAGGCCGGACGGCACAGGCAGGTCGCCTGTGCCACCCGGAATGGGTTTCTTAAAGATTCTCTGAGAATCCGAAATGAGACCGCGGTGACGAATTTCATCAGTGCCACCGGGACAGACCAAATCAGGGTCGGCGCCACACCCAACGTTGGGCAAAGATTTTTTCGCGCCGTGACCCAATGAAAGCGTGCTCGGGAACTCATTAGAGCGATGAATCACAAATTCGATGAACTGCCCAAGGGCCTGGCCCAATCCATCACACGGCGGCAGGCATTGCGGCTCAGGTTGATTTCAGGCCGGTGCGGACTCCAACCGCCGTACGTATTCGTCGATTTGCGCCTGCAACTGTCGGAGTTGCTGCAGCGGCCCCTCCGCCAACATGGCAAAGTTGCGTGGATTCCGGTTGAGAATCTCGTTGCGGTAAGACTCGAGGATACGCTGCATTCGCCCCATCTGTTCGATGGCCTGGTAGGCTTGTTCCGGTGTCTCGATCATAATGTTAACACCACGATCACGATGTCAATGTCATTGGGCGCTGGCTCGGAGGTGACGAAACTGCCGTCAAGCAGCAAAGTCTCGACCAGACCACTGGCTTTGGCCTCCTGGAAGAACACTTTGAAATTTGCCCACAGTTGCGGTCGGCGGTCGCTGCCTTGGAAGCTGCCGAAACGGGTTTCGACTTCCTCAAACGTGCAATCATGCAGGCCGGCCGGGAGCAGGCCGGAGGGTTCAAACACGGGAATCGGCACGGTGAAGCACAGGATTGACGACCGCGAGTACTCGAGCTCTGGAAGCGAATTGCAAATTCAGAAATGGAACAACGAACCAAACCGAAACGAAAGTTATGAAGACCAAACTCGTGCTGCTTCGGGCCCCGCTGTGTTGCGCGGTGGCGCTGGGAATTGCATGGTCTGTCGGTCCGGCCGCAGCGGCGGATTCGGTGCGCACCGGATCGCACCACGACATTTCCGCCGCCTAGCGCCGGAGCGAGCTTGTTCACGATCGCCACGATGCCGTCGGTCAGTCCGAACTGGTCCCGTTTGATGACAAGAAAAATGCGTTTCGCCACGTGTTTTTGGCTTTGCGCCCCTAAATTGTCGGCGCAAAAGCAAGAATAGGCTATCTTTGTCGTTACTTTGCCTGTTCGCATGTCCCGCGCTGTCACGTGGGAAGGCCATTATTTGACACGATGTATGAACAGCTCTGAACTGAAAGGCAGGCTCTTGCTCCCGGCGAGACTAAAGGTATTTTGGCTAATCTCGCTGGGTGCTTGCTGCGCCACAATCAACACGCACGCGGGGACCTCCAACAGCATCGCGCGGGTCTGGAACGAGAGGGCGCTCGCGGCCATCCGTCAGGACACCCCCCATCCGCCCGGGCAGGCCCGCAACTATTTTGGCTTTTCCGTCTGCATGTACGACGCCTGGGCGGCTTACGACCCTGTGGCGGTGGGCTACGTTTATCGCGGCAAGCACACCGCCGCCGACATTCCGGCCGCCCGAAGCAACGCCCTCAGTTACGCGGTTTACCGGTTGATGAAAGAACGCCACGCCTTTTCGAGGACGGCCTCGGCCACTCTCGCGGCGGACGACGCCCTGATGACCTCGCTCGGCTACGACATTAGCGATAACTCGCGCGATACTTCGACGCCGACGGGCGTGGGCAACACCATTTACGACGCGGTCTCATTGTGGTTCAGCAACGACGGTTCTCGTGGAACCAACGGAACGCCCTATCCCCTGGCCAATCCGCCGGTCTCTTATCCGGACTTTCCCGCGGGCGATCCGCGAGCCTATTCCTATGTCAATCCGCCGCTGGCCGTTGCCCTGGCCGGAATTACTGACGGCTTCGGGCATACGGTGGCAGACATCAATCATTGGCAGCGGCTGCAAATCGTCAACACCATCGACCAAAACGGATTTCCCCAAGGTCCCATCCAATCGTACCTGGGGGCGCAGTGGAACGACGCGCGGCCATTCTCGCTCGCGCGGACGGATTCGACCAGACCCTGGATCGACCCAGGACCGCCCCCATATTTCGGGGGGGCAACCCATGCGCAGTTTGTCAGGGAGGTCGTGGCCGTGCTCACGGCGAGCAGCCACTTGACCCCGGATGACCCGACGATCATGGACATTTCTCCGGCCACTTATGGCAACAACAGCCTCGATTTTGCCGGCGACTATGGCAACGGCAATTTCGACATCTACGATGGCCATGGCTACGCCAATAACCCCGTCACGGGCCTCCCCTATACACCGAACCTGGTCAAACGCGGCGATTTCGCCCGCGTCCTGGCCGAGTTCTGGGCTGATGGTCCCAATTCCGAAACTCCGCCCGGGCACTGGAATGTTCTGGCGAACTATCTGGCGGATCATCCATTGACCGTGAAAAGGATCGGTGGCGTGGGGCCCGTGGTGGACCCCCTGGAATGGGACGTGAAGATGTACTTCGCCCTCAATGCAGCCTTGCATGATGCGGCCTGCGCCTGCTGGGCGGCGAAACGGGATTATGATGGCTGGCGCCCCATCAGCGCCGTTCGCTACCTGGGCGGACTCGGGCAGTCCACCAGTCCCGGCCTTCCGTCCTACAACCCCAATGGCCTGCCGCTGATCACCAATGTGATCGAACTGGTGACGACATCCTCGGTGGACTCCGGACGCCATGCCCGTTTGACGCCTGGAAAGATCGCGGTGCTCTCCTGGCCTGGGCCTCCTGCGGATCCCGTCAACCACCATAGCGGCGTCAAATGGATCCATGCCGATACCTGGATTCCCTATCAACGAACCAACTTCGTCACCCCGGCCTTCCCCGGCTACTTTTCGGGCCACAGCACTTTCAGCCGCTCCGCGGCAGAGCTGCTGGCCGCTTTCACTGGATCGCCTTACTTCCCCGGCGGCCTTGGCACTTATAGCAATTATGTTCTAGGCTTTGAAAACGGCCCGTCCTCGCCTCTCACTTTGCAGTGGGCCACGTATTACGACGCCGCCGACCAGGCCGGAATCTCCCGCATCTGGGGCGGCATTCACCCGCCCATCGATAATCTGGCCGGTCGCCGCGCCGGGGCGCAGATCGGAAAAGACGTTTGGGCGCTGGTGTCCAAGTATTGGGACGGCAGTGTGACCAATACGCCGGTGATGCTGGCGGTGCGCAAGCTGGACAACGGCGCTCACGAGGTCCGTTGCGACACGCTGCGCGGCTTTTATTACAAGCTGCAGTCCAGTGCCAATATG
>DASPXS010000324.1:0-14521 GCA_035637175.1 Haliangiales bacterium
AGTTGACCGGCAAATCGAGCACGGTCGAGGTCAATTCGCCGTTCACAAACCGCTGGACTCGCCCCGTTGCTTTCTCGAGCACGAGCATATCATTGGCGCCGATGAATGCCAGACTGGTGGGCGAGTCCAGGTTCGTCGTGATGGTGCGCACGCCCAAATGCGGATGGAGAAGGCGCGGACCGGTGCCTTGAGCCTGGCCGTTCCATGCTGCGTGCGTCCCCACAATGAGAGCCGCGCAGAGAGTCGATTTCAAACCAGTGACCAGTTTTTTTTGTTCGCGAGTTTTCATAATCATATTAGATGAGAGCAGGGCATCGAACTCAGGGTTCCAGGCGGCCGGGTGGGGTCTTCACCCCATACCCGCAGCGAGGCGGGAAGGATGATTCGGAAAGAAAAGGTGTCCGTTCCGAAAGGTGTCGGTTTTTGGGGACTGAACCGGGACTGAACCTTTTCTCTCCTTTTTTCTTTTCACTGCGTCCGCGCTCGATCACTCCGGTGTCACGCCTTGGATTGCAGCCGTCGCCACGCTTCTTTCACGACCCAACCGGATTTTTCCAATGCTTCTTCGGCAGTTGCCGGGTCCACGGCGGCCAGTTCGCGCACGATTCGCACGGCCCGGTCGCGCAGCTTCAGGTTGCTTGGATTCAGGTCCACCATCAGGTTGCTGATGACTTTGCCGGTCCGCACCATCGCCAGCGTGGTGAGGATATTCAAAATCAGTTTCGTTGCCGTGCCCGACTTAAGCCGCGTGGAGCCGGTCAGGATTTCCGGGCCGACGTTCGGCGCAATGACGAGGTCGGGCCGGTTGCGCCGGGGAATTTCCAGGTGCGGATTGAAGCAGAGCAAAATGGTTTTCGCGCCGCGCCTCTTTGCCGCCCACAACGCGCCCCAGACAAATGGCGTCCGGCCGCTGGCGGCGATGCCGACGACCACGTCCCGGCGATTCACGTCCCGGAACTGGATCGCCCGCGCGCCGGCCGGCGCGTCGTCTTCGGCGCCTTCAACGGATTCCCACAAGGCGCGCTGTCCGCCGGCGATGATGCCTTGCACCCTATCGGGCGGAGCGCGAAAGGTGGGCGGACATTCGCTGGCATCCAGCGCGCCGAGCCGTCCGCTCGTGCCGGAGCCGATGTAGAACAACCGGCCGCCTCGCTGGAATGCGCGCGCGGTGAACTTCACTGCCAGCTCAATTCTCTTTCGTTCCGCAAGGATGGCCGGCGGAATTTTTTCGTCTTCGGTCAGCATCAGCATGATGGCTTCCGCGATGGAAAGTTTATCCAGGTTCATGGAGCGCGGATTGCGCTGTTCGGTCGGCGAACGCTGCAAGGATTCCAGCGAAGGGAAAGAGGGCCGGTCCAATGGGGAACGATCTGATGGGGAAGTCGGACGGTTGGCCCACGAGCCGGGGCTCGCGGGGACGTTCGCTCCAGCGTTTGGAAACTGGCGCTTGGCCAGTTCGACGGCGCCCCAGACACTCTCCCGCAGGAGCGGAGTCACGACGCTGTTCGGCCAGGATTTGTGCAGGAGACCGGCGACCTTTTTTGCGAAGCGCGGCTGCCGGAGCAGCACCCCGCCGGCAAGGACGAACTGGACCGGCGCGCCGGGCTTTACGAGCCGTTGCGCGCAACTCACGGCGTCCCCGGCCAGGCTGTGGGCCGCCCCTTCCAAAATGTCCGCGGCGATTTTATCGCGATTGGACCACGCGTTGAAGACTTCCACCGCCACTGCGGCGACGTCGTCTTTTCCGGCCTTTTGCACCCAACCGATCAAATCGTCGGGTTCATTGAGTTGGAGTTTGCGCAGTATCCGCCGGCCCAGTTCCGACCACTCGCCGTCCCGGTCGTAGTAATAAACGACGGCTTTCAACGCGCGGAGGCCGATTTCAAAAGCGCTTCCCTTGTCGCCGAGGATGTGGCCCCAGCCGCCGACCTTGGCGCTTTTGCCGTCGGCGGTTTGGCAGAAACAACATGAACCGGTGCCGCTCAAGACAAGCACACGGCAGGCTACAAGTTGCGCGTTGCGGCCGGTGCCGCGGGGAGCGGGTCGGGTCGGCGCGGTTTCCGCCGCCGCCAGCGCCGTTTCCAGATCGTTGGTCGCATAACAGGGGACGTGCGGCCAGACTTTAGCCGCGGCGCGCAGAATACGTTTGCGGTCCGCTTCGGTGCGCGCGCCGGCCATGCCAATGGCGATCGCGGCCGGCTTCGGCAGGGCACTGGCAATGGCGCGATAATGACGCAGCAGTTGGGTATCGTCGAGCAGTCGCAGATTGGCGGGTCCGAATCTGCCCTGCCAAAAAATGGTCGGTTCATCTTGAGCGATGACAACGGAGGTGCGCGAGCCGCCGCATTCGATCCCGAGAAAGAGAGGTTCTGCGCTCGTTTCCGGACTTCTTGTCATCCAGTGAAGTATTTTCCGATCAGCCTCTTTTGCAAGGCCAATGGGCTGGTTGCGCCGGCTGGAAATGCCAGTGCCACCTCCGGCCCTGGTTCATCGTCCTGTCCGCGGGTCCCCAATCGCTCCGGAACCGGTTTTTTGAAGAAGGGAAGAAACCTGCGGGCGGATGGCCGCTCAATGGATCTGGCTGAGCAAATAAAGGAGGTAGGCAAACCCGGCTGAAGCGAGGGTGCCAACAACGATCGCCCATCGTACGAACTGCTGGTGCCGGCGGCGGTTCGAGCGGCCCATTCCGGGCAGAAGATAGTAGCGGTGTTCCTCTTTGTTTTTTCGCGTCCAGAACATAGCCGGTTTGCCGGCGGGTGTATAGACGATGTCATCGCGTTTGGCAAATCCGCAAATCACGGCCGAAATTGACAGTGATGAGAGAGAACATTCGTCGTGGCGTGTCCCGGAAAATGCGGGGACTACCCGCGCGCAGACCTCTCCTACCCATGAACCGTACAAAGCGCTCGGACAGATTCGTGTTGCATATGCGACATGAAATTGTCCAATCGGGTTCGTGGTCCCAATGCGCGACGAAAAAGTCGTGAGGGCTACCCATGAACCGTCCTTTCGTCCTCGTCCTCGATCGGATGGCTTGGCTTCGAGGACGAGGACGACGACGGGCACGAGGACGAACTGGTTCATGGTCCCAACGCATGCGGAAAAAAAGCGAAAGAGGGCTTTCCATGAACCGTCCTGTGGACCGGAATGGTGAGGCCTCGACCCGCTCGGGACACGGTACAAAATATGTTATAGCTATAACAATAATTGTACCCGTTTTCACTGAACCGTTGTTGAAGTCGTTCCGAGCCAGGCCTCGAATTTTTGGCCGATGGAGGCTGCTGCGAGTGCCGGACAGAGCTCGGTTCATGGTCGGTGAGCAGGTCCAATTGGAAGAGTGGGCTTCCCCTGATCCCGGCTGCGGCGTCCCCCGACTTTGGTCGCATGCGAAGGCTGTGTCCTCCTCGCCAAATTCTTCACTGCATTTGAGATGGTTTTCCGGCCTAATGACGCCGGGTTATGAAATCAACTTTTCTGAAAATTCAACTCTGTCTCTGGCTGTGGTGGCTGGTTACCGCTCTTTCCGGGCAAACGGCGGAAACCAATTCGCCTGGCGAAGGGCAGTTCCTGTCGCGCATCCGCCAACTCACCTTCGAAGGTCGGCGCAGCGGTGAAGGTTATTTTTCGACGGATGGGAAGTCGCTCATTTTTCAGAGCGAACGCGAGCCGGGGAACCCTTTCTACCAGATTTACATCCTCGATTTCGCAACCGGCGACTGTCATCGCCTCTCGCCCGGCACCGGCAAGACTACCTGCGCCTTTTTTCGTCCGCGCAGCGATGAGGTCCTCTTCGCCTCGACACACCTGGATGCGGAAACGGCGGCGAAACAGAAGGCCGAACTCGAATTCCGCGCCGCCGGCAAGGAACGCCGTTATTCCTGGGATTACGACGAGCGCTTCGACATTTTCGTCACCAGGCGCGACGGCAACGCGCTCCGTCGCCTGACCGATGCCCCGGGTTACGACGCGGAAGCGTCCTATTCGCCCGACGGCCGGAAGATCGTGTTCTCCTCGCTGCGCGACGCCTATCCGGCCGAAAAGCTGTCCCCGGAAGACCGGAAGCGGCTCGAGACCGACCCGGCTTACTTCGGCGAGATTTACATCATGAACGCCGACGGCACCGGCCAGAAGCGCCTCACCTTCACCCCGGGTTACGACGGCGGACCGTTCTTTTCGCCGGACGGCAGGCGCATTCTCTGGCGCCGCTTCGACACCAACGGCGTCAATGCCGACATCTATACGATGAAGACCGATGGCTCGGACGCGCGGCGGATCACGGACTTCGCATGCATGTCGTGGGCGCCTTATTCTCATCCTTCGGGCAAATATCTCGTCTTCACGGCCAACAAGCTTGGCTTTTCCAATTTCGAACTGTTCATCGTCGATGCCGCCGGCAGGCGCGAACCGGTCCAAGTGACGTTCACGGACGGCTTCGACGGACTGTCCACCTTTTCGCCCGACGGCAAAAAGCTGTGCTGGACGTCGAACCGCACCCCGGACGGCAAATCGCAACTTTTCCTCGCGGACTGGGACCACAGGGCGGCGCTGACCGCGATCGGCGCGTCGCCCTCACGCGGCGCATTCGCGACACATCAGGACCGTGGTCCCGCTCGTGAGAGCATGGCTGACTCCCGCCCGAAAGCGGGCGCGACACCCCCGGTCGGCGCCTATGCCCCGGAAATCCGCATCGAGGACCTGCACGGCGAAGTGGGCTACCTGGCGTCCGACGGACTCGAAGGCCGGTTGACCGGATCGAAAGGCGGCTGGCTCGCCGCGGAATTCATCGCCGGCCAATTGCGCCGTGCCGGCCTCAAGCCGATGAACCGGGAGAGAGGCTACTTTCAACCGTTTGAATTCAGTGCCGGCGTCAAGGTTGTCACCAATGACAACCGGCTCACGGTACACCCGGGAGCGATCGAGACGCCGACGGTGTTCGAGGTCGAAAAGGATTTCCGTCCGCTGTCGTTCACTTCCAACGGCGAATTCGAAGGCGAAGTGGTCTTTGCCGGTTATGGACTGACTGCTCCGGGCAAGGCGGGCGAAGGCTACAATTCCTACACCGGCCTGGACGTCACCAACAAAATTGTCCTGGTCCTGCGTTACGTGCCGGAGAACGTTGAACCAAAGCGCCGTCAGGAACTCAACCTTTATGCCGCCCTCCGCTACAAAGCCATGGTCGCGCGCGAGCACGGCGCCAAAGCCGTCCTCATCGTCACCGGCCCCAACTCGCCCAACCCCGGTGCGCTCGTGTCGCTCAGCTCCGACGGCAGCCTGTCCGGCTCGGACATCCTTGCGGCGTCCATCAACACGAACATCGCCGACGGGATCCTCGCCGGGAGCGGCAAGGACCTTAAATCGCTCCAGACCGCGCTTGACTCCGAAAGCCCGCACGCCGAAGGCGGCTTTATCATTCCGGAAATCAAAGTGAAGATCGCCCTGGCTGTGGAACGTGTCCGGAAGACCGACCGCAACGTGATCGGCCTCATCCCGCCCGCCAGGAAAGCCGCCGGGCCGACCGAATACGTCCTGCTTGGCGCGCATTACGACCACCTCGGCCGCGGTGAAAGCTCCGGTTCGCGGGAAACCGGCGAGGAGACGGGCCAGATTCACCATGGCGCGGACGACAATGCTTCGGGCGTGGCCGCGGTGCTGGAACTGGCGGCTTCCCTGGCCGACGAAGAAAAGCAAAAGCCCGACGAATTCCGGCGCGGCGTCGCAGTGGCATTCTGGTCCGGCGAAGAGCTTGGGTTGCTCGGCTCGACTTATTTCGCGGAACATCCGTTGCTGGGACTCTCGAACGTCGTCGCTTATCTGAACTTTGACATGGTGGGCCGGCTGCGCGACAACAAGCTGACCCTGCAGGGCATCGGCTCTTCCAACAGGTGGCGCCGACTGATTGAAAAGCGCAACCTGGCGGCCGGCTTCGATCTGATCCTGCAGGACGACCCGTATCTGCCGACCGATACCACGGCGCTCTATCCGAAACAGATTCCGGTGCTGGCCTTCTTCACCGGCAGCCATGATGACTATCATCGGCCCACCGATGTCGCGGACAAGGTGAATTACGAAGGGTTGGAGCGCATCACGCGCTTCGCGCGCAGCCTCGTGCTCGACCTTGCCGCGGACGAGGCGCGGCCGGATTACGTGAAGGTCGAGCGCAGCGACCGGGGCGGCGGGCGCGACGCCCTGCGCGCTTATCTCGGCACCATCCCCGATTACACCACCGAAGTGAAGGGCGTCAAACTGTCGGGCGTGCGCGGCGGCAGCCCGGCGGAAAAAGCCGGCCTCCAAAGCGGCGACATCATTGTCGAGTTCGCCGGACAGAAGATCGCGAACATTTACGACTACACCTACGCGCTGGACGCCGTGAAGATCGGCCAGCCGGTGGACATTGTCGTCGAGCGCGAGAGCCGGCGCGTGACACTGAAAGCGACCCCGGAAGCGAGGAAATGAGGCGGCTGATCTTGACCACGAATGCACACGAAGGGAATCGTGCCTTAGGCGAATTTCACGAATTGCCGCGAATGTAAACCCTGACGTTGCATAAAATTCCCATGACAACCTTTTGTTGCATATGCAACAAAAGGTTGTCATGGCCATTTTGAGTGGTTGACCCCTGTTTCGATTTGCATTCGGCGCTCTCGACCGGCAGCATGCGCGCATGTTGCTGAAGCCGCTGCTGCTCGCCTTCGTCGTCTCCGTTGCGGCCGCTCCAGGGACTTCTTTGGCCGCCGAGCCGCCTGCCAAAGCCGACGACAAGCCCGCCGAGAAACCGTCCGATAAATCCGCGGAGAAGGCCGGGGTCGAATCCGACAAAGACAAGTCCAAACCCGGGGAACCGAAGGAGAAACTGGTTGAAAGCAAGCACAGCATCACGATCAACGGCGAGAAGATTGATTACACAGGAAAGGCCGGCACGATTCTGCTCCGCGACAACGAAGACAAACCGACCGCCGCCATTTTTTACATTGCCTACACCAAGGACGCCGCAGGCGATCCGGCCAGGCGCTCCATCACATTTTCGTTCAACGGCGGTCCCGGCTCGTCGTCAGTCTGGTTGCACATGGGGTTGCTCGGACCGCGGCGCGTCCTACTGGAGGAAGACGGCAGCCCGCTCCCGCCGCCCTACCGGACCGTGGACAACGAATACTCCCTGCTCGACGAAACGGACCTCGTGTTCATCGACCCGGTCAGCACCGGATTCAGTCGGGCGGTCAAGCCGGACGATGCGAAGAAATTCCACAGTGTGGAGGGCGACCTGCGTTCCGTGGCTGAATTCATTCGCCTCTACACGACGCGAAACACGCGCTGGGCTTCGCCGAAGTTCATCATCGGGGAAAGCTACGGCACCACGCGCGCGGCCGGGCTTTCCGGCGAGCTGCGCGAACATCAGCGGATGTACGTCAACGGCATCATGCTGGTTTCCACGGTGCTGAATTTCGAAACAATCTCCTTCGCGCGCGGCAACGATCTGCCGTACATCCTGTATCTTCCCAGCTACGCCGCCACCGCCTGGTATCACAAGAAGCTTGCCGCCGACCTGCAAAAGCTCCCGGTCTCGGAGGTTGTGGCCAGAGCCGAGACGTTTGCCGCCGAGGATTACAACCATGCTCTGCTGCGCGGGGGATCGTTGCCGCCCGACAAGCGCAGGAAGATCGTTAAGGAATTCGCGCGCTTCTCCGGCTTGAGCGAGGAATACGTCGATCGCGCGGACCTGCGGGTGCCGCTCGCCCGGTTTGCGGAGGAACTGCTGCGCAACGAAGGCCGGGTGCTGGGGCGGTTCGACAGCCGTTACAAGGGATACGTGCGCGATCGCCTGTCGGACAACATGGAATATGATCCGAGCGGCGAAGCCGTGTTCGGCGCGTTTACCGCCACGTTCAACCAATACCTTCGCGCCGAACTCAAATACGAAAGCGATCTGCCATACGAGATCCTGACCGGCAGCGTTCAGCCCTGGAACTGGGGCGGACAAAACAGCTACCTCAACGTGGCGGAAACGCTGGCGGAAAGCCTGACGCGAAATCCGTTTCTCAAGGTTCATGTCTCGAGCGGCTACTACGACATGGCCACCCCGTGGTTCGCCACTCACTACACCTTCAGCCATCTCAGCATCGACCCGTCTCTCGCCAGGAACATCACGCTCGACGACTACACCGCCGGCCACATGATGTATCTGAACCTGGCTGACCTGAAGAAACAGAAGGCCGACCTCGCCCGCTTCATCCGCTCGGCCTCGGGCCGGTAAGCTCGATACCGTCTCCCGCCCTTTTGCAAGTCTGTGGTTGTTGGCGGACGAACAGGTTGCGCTCAAGACGGGCCTCCCCCTGATGTGCGTGGCGGCGCCGATCCGGGACGATGGCGGCGAAATCATTGCCGTGCTCGGTCTGAGAAAGCGGGGCGTAGTGGCACGGGCGTCTCGCCCGTGTGTTCGTTGCCTTGTTCGCACGGGCGGGACGCCCGTGCCGCTACGCCGAAATCAACTGCCGTTCTCAGCGACTGCCACTAAAAGACCAGTTCCATCCCTTCTCGTGCGGCGAAAACGATGAGTTTGCTGCCGACACGGTTGACCCGTTTGCGGCAGCTTTCAATGATTTCGTCCACCACGCTGTCCGCGTGGGCGGGGTCGTGGTGGAAAATGGCGAGTTGCCTGACTTCCGCCTGCACCGCGAAGTCCACTGCGGTCAGGCAACTGGTATGGCCCCAGCCCTTTTTTAACTGGTACTCGCCATCGGTGTATTGGCCGTCGGCGATGAGCAGATCGGCGCCCCGAACGAACTCCACCAGCGCGGGCCGGGCGTTTCGCAGCTTCACTTCGCCCTTCGATTCAGGCTGGCTCGAGTCGATTTCGATCTCGTTGTCCGTCGCATAGACAATCTTCCTGGTCCGGCGAGTAAACGCGTAACCGAGACAGCCGCCCGGATGGTTCAAGGGAAAGCTTTCCACCATGACCTCGCCGATTTCCTTGCGCCCGGCATCGAGATGATCGGCGATGATCTCGGCCCGGAGCGCGCCGAACCCGATCGGGAAGTAGTCCGATTTCATTTGCCCGGACAAGAGCTGATAAAAGCGATCGTCACCTTGTTTCGCGCCGTAGATCAGGAAACGATTGCCGGCCCGGTCGGCCGGAACGAAGAAGGGGAATCCCTGGATGTGGTCCCAATGCGCATGGCTGAAGAAAAAGTGTCCGACGATGGGGCCGTTCGCGCGCGCGGACAAATCAGCGCCCAGTTCGCGGATGCCCGAGCCCGCATCGCAAATGAACAGGTCGCTGCCGCAGCGAATTTCCACGCAGGACGTGTTGCCGCCATATTTCCGGGTGCGGTCCCCGGGTGTCGGGATGGACCCCCGCGTGCCCCAGAATTTGACGTAGATCGGCATCGTTAATCCTCGCAAAACTCGAAGACCACATCGGCCAGTTGAATGATGTCTCCGTCGCGCAGCACGGCCGAATGCACCTTGATTCCGTTCAGGAAGATGCCGTTCCGGCTTTCGAAATCATGGATTGAAACCTCCGGCGGGCGGCATTTGACCCGGGCATGACGGCGCGACACGTTGGCCGACGGCAAGGTGATATCGGCCTTGTCATCCCGGCCAATGACCATCTCCGGCTTGTTCAAGACGAATTTTTTCGGGGCGCCCTGACCCTTGATCTGTTGCAAAAAGGGCAGACGTGCCCGGCGGCCCACCCGAACCACCGTGATGCTGGTTTCAATGGTCGATTCGGCCTGAAGGCCTTCGGTTTCGCCCGATGTTGTGGAATTGTTCAGATCTGCGCCACGCTATTTCCGATCCACCCAAAATGCAATGGGTTTGAATGTGCCGGGAGCCAATGGGCTCTTCCGGGGCCGATCCGGACTGCGACGCCCGGATCATTCGGGCCGTCGTCGCCTTCCTAATCTTAATCCTGCTCCTGATCTTAATCTCTCCACGGCTTCGGGAGAGCAGGATTGCGTGGAAGATTAAGATTAAGATTAAGATTAAGAACCTGACGGTGCGCCTTAATTCAACGGCAGTGGGGCGGCGTTGATGGGCGAGTTTCGGTTCTGCCGGTGAGCGGCTACGCCGCAATTTGTTTTCGCGGGGCGAAGTCGGCGCACCGTTTCGAGCCGGGAAACATTTTATGCGGGTTGCAGCGGTTGTCCGGATCGAACACGCGGCGCAAGGCGCGCATCGCGTCGAGGTCGTGCTTGCTGAACTGCTTTTCCATGAAATCAATCTTCTCCACGCCGATGCCGTGCTCCCCGGTCACACTGCCGCCCAACGCGATGCACTGCTCCAAAATGTCGTGGCCGGCCGCCAGCGCGCGGCGGACCTGGTCGGGATCGCGTTCGTCGTACAACGCCAGCGGATGGATGTTGCCGTCGCCGGCATGAAAAACGTTGGGAATGCGCAGCCGGTATTTTTCGCTCGTGGCGCGGATAAACCGCATGATCTCGGGCAGCTTCGAGCGCGGCACCACGCCATCCTGCGTCAGATAATTGGGACTGAGCCGGCCAATGGCGCCGAACGCCCGTTTCCGGCATTTCCAGAGCAACGCCCGCTCGTCCTCCGTTTTGGCACGACGCACTTCGCGGGCGCGGTTCCTTCGGCAGATTTCGACCACCCGCTCCGCCTGCGGTTCGAGCCCGGCGGCCAGCCCGTCGAGTTCGACGATCAGCACCGCGCCCGCATCGAGCGGAAAACCAAAGTGATACGCGGCCTCAACCGCCTGCGTGATGAGCTGGTCCATCATCTCCAGCGCCCCGGGCACCATGCCCGCGGCGATGATGTCACTGACGGTCTGGCTGGCGTCCTCGACGCTTTCAAACACGCCGAGCATCGTTTTGTAAGCCTGCGGCGCGCGGACGAGCCGCACGAGCACGCGGGTGACGACGCCAAACATCCCTTCGCTGCCGATGACGGCGCCTCGCAAATCGTAGCCGTCCACTTCCTCGCCGCCTTCCGGCCTGGTGCCGAGCCAGACCACTTCGCCGTCGGGCAGCACCATTTCAACGCCGAGCACGTGGTTGGTGGTGACGCCGTATTTGAGCGTGTGCGGACCGCCGGAGTTGGTCGCGACATTCCCTCCGATGGTGCAGGCCGGCTGGCTTGACGGATCGGGCGCATAGAGCAGACCCCGTGATTTGACCGCGTTGGTGATCCAGGCGTTGACGCATCCGGCTTCCACCAGCGCCCGACGATTCCGATGGTCCACCGAAAGAATTTTGTTCATTCGCGACAACGTAATCATCACGCCGCCGGTGACCGCCAGGACGGCGCCGCTCAGGCCGGTGCCGGCGCCGCGCGGGATGATGGGAATGTTTCGCTCGGCGCAAAGCTTGACGATGGCGACGACTTGCTTCGTCGTCCTGGGCAGAACAACAACGGTGGGGAGGTTTTTTTCCAGGGTGTAAGCGTCGCATTCGTACACCAGCAGTTCCTCCGGTTTCGACACCACGCCGTCGTCGCCGGCAATGGCGCGAAGTTCATCGGCGAGTTGCGGCGCGCTCTGGGTTGTCGGCGCTGGCATCCATGCCAGGCTAGTCAAATCGACCTTCGCTGTCGAGCCCGCGTCGCTCGCGATTGCGGAAAAGGCTCAGATCGAAACGCGATTCGCCGTGCGCCAGAAGATCGGCCAGAACTTCCCCGATCACGCTGGAGAACTTGAACCCGTGCCCGGAACACGGACTGGCGATGAGCACCTGCGGGTGCGCCGGATGCCGGTCGATCAGAAAATGACCGTCCGGCGTGTTCGTGTACAGGCAAACCACCGCGGAACGCAGGGGACCATTGGCGTCAGGGAGAAATTTGCCAACCACTTTCCGCATCGCTTCGACTTCGCGCCCCGCCACGTCGCGATTGATGGAATCGGGACCGGTGATTTCGCCTTCGTGATGGCCGGCGACCTTCACCCCGTCGCCGAGATCGGGAAAGCCGTAGAAATATCGGCCCGGCTCATGTTCCCAGAGGTGGATCGGACAGCGGTCCGGCTGAAACCAGGCCGGATGCCTCGGCGCGAACCAGAATTGAACCTGACGTTCGACGACGAACGGCAGTTTCAGGTCCGGCAACAGCAATTGAATCCAACTCCCGGCAGTGAACACA
Source organism: Haliangiales bacterium (assembly GCA_035637175.1). GTDB lineage: Bacteria > Verrucomicrobiota > Verrucomicrobiia > Limisphaerales > AV2 > AV2. The sequence continues at coordinate 12,088 of DASPXS010000324.1, forward strand.
AGCTGGTCGGCCGGATATTCGCCTTTCGCTGTAAACACGCGCACCCCGTTGCCGTCCGGTCGCCACCGCTTGACCGGTTCCTCCGTGTGCAATGCCGCGCCGTGCTGTCGCGCCATCGTCAGGTGCGCTTCGATGCAGATTTCCGGAAACAGGATTCCCGCGCGCGGTTCCCAGACAGCGACCATTTCGTCCAGGGGTTGGAGCGCCGGAAAACGCCGACGCACTTCAGCCGCCGCGAGTATTTCGTGGTGGAGACCATGTTCCTCCGCGCTCCGTTTCGCGCCGTTGGCAACCGTGCCCTCGGGCCGCCCGATCATCAGGCCGCCCGTTTGTTGAAATAATGTGCGCCCGGATTCTTTCTCCAACTCCGCCCACAGTTCGTAAGCGCGCTGGATGAGGGGCACGTAAAGCGGGTGCTCGAAATAGGCCTCGCGAATAATGCGCGTCTTCCCGTGCGATGAACCAAACGCGTGCGGCGGCGTGAAGCGGTCGAGGCCGAGCACTTTCTTGCCGCGTTTGGCCAGTTGATACGCCGTGGCGCTGCCCATCGCACCCAGGCCCACGATGATCACGTCGAGTTTCGTCGCTGGCACGCCGGCACAGTAGCGGGATTCGTTAAAACGTTGAACCGTTAAAACGTTGAACCGTGAAGGCGCGGTGCGCCAAATCGCGGGATCGACGTTTTTAACCGTTCAACGGTTCAACCATTTCACGCTTCAACGTCAGGGTGCAAATTCGTTGCCGGCGTCGAGCGAACCTTTTAGTGTGCTGTTATGCAAACGTTCGCCGCTTTTCAACCGCCACCTCGCCTGCTGATGGGACCCGGCCCGAGCAACGTCGCGTCCTCCGTTCTCGAAGCCATGGCGCGCCCGCTGGTCGGCCACCTGGATCCCGTTTTCGTGAAAATGATGGAGGAGATCAAAACCATGCTGCGCCAGGTGTTCCTGACGAAGAACGATATGACCTTCCCGATCAGCGGCACCGGCAGCGCCGGCATGGAGTTTTGTTTCGTCAACCTCGTGGAGCCGGGCGACGAGGTGATCATCGGCGTCAACGGCGTGTTCGGCACGCGCATGTGCGACGTGGCCGAACGCTGCGGCGCGAGCGTCACCAAGGTCGAAGCGCACTGGGGCCGCATCATCGAACCGCAGCAAATCGCCGATGCGCTCAAGAAAGTTTCCAGGCCGAAACTGGTCGCCATCGTTCATGCCGAGACTTCGACGGGCGCGCTGACCCCGGTCACGGAAATCTCCCGGCTCGCGCACAACGCCGGCGCGCTGATGGTGCTCGACACCGTGACATCGCTCGGCGGCTGCCCGGTGCGCCTTGACGACTGGCAGGTGGACGCCGTCTATAGCGGCACGCAGAAATGCCTGAGCTGTCCGCCCGGATTGGCGCCGGTATCTCTCGGCCCCCGCGCGCTCGAAGTCGCCACGAAGCGCAAGAGCAAAGTCCAGAGCTGGTATCTCGACGTGAATCTGCTGGCGTCCTACTGGGGCCAGGACCGGGTTTATCATCACACAGCGCCGATTTCGATGAACTACGCGTTCCATGAAGCGCTCCGGCTGGTGTTGGAGGAGGGATTGGAAAACCGCTGGCGTCGGCACGAACAGAATCATCTTGCGCTCCGGGCCGGTTTGAAGGCGATGGGACTTCCGATTGCATCACAGGAAGGCCATCAACTCTGGCAACTCAACGCGGTCACCGTGCCGGAAGGGGTCGATGAAGCCGCGGTCCGCAAGCGGTTGCTTTCCGACTTTAACATTGAGATCGGCGCCGGCCTCGGCCCGCTCAAGGGCAAAATCTGGCGGGTCGGCCTGATGGGCGAAACCTCGAGCAAAGCGAACGTGAAAGCGTTTCTGTCAGTGCTCGCACAGATTCTGAACGATTCCGGTCGAAAGACGGACGCAGAGACGGCGCTCGCCGCCGCAGCCGTTTGATTTCAATCCGCGAATTACACGAATCGCTGTCTGACGCTTGTGGAGCGCGGCCGGCTATCGGCTGCCCGCTCCGCGCCGGGATGCCGCACGGTCCGGTGGAAACATTGCCCGGAAGGACCCGAGAGTGAGTTCAAGAAGGGTAGCCGCCGACGTAAGGAGGCGGATTTTGGCATGAAAAACACTTCCGCCTCGCAACCTTGGCGGCTACGGCTCTTGCGACGATTCTTGAACTCACCCTGGGAAGTACCGCTTTGCCGACCGTTTGCCAACTTGACGTGCGGGGCCTGAACGGGCAATAGATGGTTATGAATCCGAACCTGCTGACAAGCGGTTGCGGGGAGGAAACGAGAAACGGAAACGGGTCAGTCCCGGCTATTAATCAAGCGTAGCGTGTTCTTCAATGTGTTCACGCTTCCCATCTGCAATCGCTGCGCAATCCACGCCAACGTCATAGTCGTCTCCTGCCGCAGGCGCCGCGCGATGCGCGCCTTCTG
>DASPXS010000325.1:0-5954 GCA_035637175.1 Haliangiales bacterium
CCGAAAAATTTGTGCGACTTGTTTCGGTATGGCGAGAACGATATCTTTCCGTATGCGTCTGCTTGTGATTGGCGCCGACGCTTTCGATATTGACCAGTCCTTTCGCAGGAATACATTCGCCCGAGTAAATGGCAACGTTTCAATGAGAGGAAAAAGGTTATGAAAGAAATCAGCAAATCTATTGTTTCGGTTGCAATGGTGTGCGGCATCAGCGCGTTCGGCATTCCCGGAAGAGCGGCCGCCGCGGCGAGCAAAACCTCATGGAAAATTACCGGCGAGCTCGAGGAGGCTTGTTCCTGCCGTCCGGCCTGCCCGTGCTGGTTTAAATCTCTCCCTTCGCGCATGACCTGCGACGGGGCGCAAATCATCTTCATCACCAAGGGCCGTTACGGCAATGTTCCGCTGGAAGGGCTGGCTGTAGCCTCGTTCGTCCAAAGCCCCGAGCACCAGAGCATGTTCGAGTCATTCGGCAAGTGGAATTTCGATTACGTTTATCTTGACGAAAAGGCCAATGAACAGCAACGCGAGGCGTTGAAGGAACTGGCGCTTCATTTCTTCCCGCCGGCCGCCAAGGCGCGCGAGTATCGCTATGTGCCGATCACCCGCCAGATCGAAGGCGACGAACACATCACGACGGTCGGCAAGTACGGCGTCTGCGCCGGTCATTTGATTGAGGGCGGATATAACGGCGCGCCCAAGGTCATCAACCCGCCTCTGGCCGATCCAACCCATAAACAATTCCTGCAAGGGCAAACGACGAAGCTGACGTACACCGATGCGGGCCAGGATTGGAGATACGAGAACTCGAATTACATGCGCAACAAATTCGACGTGGATAACAAACAATACGAGAAGCACGAAGCGGGAATGGCCAGGAAAATGAGCCGGATGAAATCAGAAAAGTAGGCCCGGGCAAAGGCCGACCGCGATACTGGAGACCAACATGTCCCTCCGGCCAGGCCAACGCCCGTGATGATTCACATTTTCATTTCTTGGAGGCTTTCGCCTGTGGGAGGAAGCGTGTGCGCGGAAGAATTTCACTCGTGCAAGGGCGCGACCTGACAAACGCAAGCGAACTCAGTTCACGCGCGCGAAGGCGCCGGGAGCGGCAAGTATGAAAGCCACGATCAAACCACTGACGAACCGGAGGGCATGGAAAGCGCTAGCATCCCACTCCAAGAGGAGCAATGAAGCGCATCTACGAAAATTCTTCACCGCTGACCCCAGGCGCGGCGTGCGCATGACCGCCGAAGCGGCGGGCCTTCTTCTTGATTACTCGAAAAACCGAATTACCGATGAAACTCTCAAGTTGTTGTTTGAACTGGCGGAGGAATCCGGCTTGCGGGCGGCGATCGATGCGATGTTCCGAGGTGACAGGATCAACCTCACGGAAAACCGCTCCGTGCTGCACGTAGCCCTGCGCGCGCCCAAAGAAACCTCCTTCACCGTGGACGGCAAAAACGTCGTTCCTGAAGTCCACGCCGTACTCGACAAGATGGAGGACTTCTCCAATCGCGTCCGTAACGGCGCGTGGACGGGTCACACCGGCAAACGCATTCGCAATGTCGTCAACATCGGCATCGGCGGCTCCGACCTTGGCCCCGTGATGGCCTACGAAGCGCTCAAATATTACAGCGACCGCGCGATGACGTTCCGGTTCGTTTCCAACGTGGACGGCGCCGATTTTGTTGAAGCCACCCGCGACCTCGATCCGGGTGAAACGCTTTTCATCGTCTCTTCAAAAACCTTCACGACGCTGGAGACGATGACCAACGCCCAAAGCGCGCGCGACTGGTTGCTCGAGGGACTCGGCGGTGATGCGAAAGCGGTGGCAAAACATTTCGTGGCGGTCTCGACCAATGCGGAGAAAGTGTCCGCCTTCGGTATCGATACGGCCAACATGTTTGGATTCTGGGACTGGGTGGGCGGCCGTTACTCAATGGACTCGGCCATTGGGCTCTCGACGATGCTGGCCATCGGACCGGAAAACTTCCACGCGTTACTGAAGGGATTTCATGAGATGGATGAGCATTTCCGCACGGCGCCTTTCGAGAAAAACCTGCCGGTGCTCATGGGTCTCCTTTCGATTTGGAACAACAACTTTCTTGGCGCTCACACCGTGGCGGTTTTGCCTTACGAGCAGTACTTGAAACGATTCCCTGCCTACCTGCAGCAGTTGACGATGGAGAGCAACGGCAAACAGGTCACGCTCGACGGGAAGAAAGTGGATTACCAGACCGGTCCGATTTACTGGGGTGAACCCGGCACCAACAGCCAGCACTCCTTCTACCAGTTGATCCATCAGGGCACGCGGTTGATCCCGTGCGACTTCATCGCGTTCGCGCACGCGCTCACACCCCTGGGACCTCACCATGACATACTCCTGGCGAACGTCTTTGCACAAGCCGAGGCATTGGCGTTCGGCAAGACGGCAGCGGAAGTCAAAGCTGAAGGAACGCCCGACTGGCTGCTGCCGCACCGTGTCTTCGAAGGCAACCGCCCCTCGAACACGATCCTCGCCGAGCGGCTGACTCCAGAAGTTCTCGGCAACCTCGTCGCGCTTTATGAGCACAGTGTCTTCACGCAGGGTGTGATCTGGCACATTGATTCCTTTGACCAGTGGGGCGTCGAGTTGGGCAAAGTGCTCGCCCAGCGCATCATTCCCGAACTTGAGAGCAAGGCCCTGCCTGAACTGAAGCACGACAGCTCGACGAACAACCTCATCCGCCGCTACCGGAAACTGAAAGAGATGCCCCGAGAACGCTCGTCGGCATTTTGAGAAAGCCCGTCCTTCGCAAGCAAGCAGGCTTTTGATTATCTTTGCCTGAGATGACGTGAGCAGCGCACCAACCGAACTGAAAGGAAAACTATGAAACGAACAGCATCCGCAGTCTGGCAGGGCAATCTCAAGGACGGCAAAGGAACCGTTTCTACGGAAAGTGGAGTCCTCTCGCAGGCGCCATACTCGTTCAGTACGCGCTTCGAGAACGCGCGAGGCACGAACCCGGAAGAACTCGTCGCGGCGGCACACGCCGGTTGCTTTTCGATGGCACTGTCCGCTGAATTGGGAAAAGCGGGTATCACCCCCGAATCAATCCGCACCAGCGCAAACCTTACCATGGAGCGACTCGACGCAGGTTGGACGATCACCGCGATCCATCTTGATGTGAACGCTCGCATTCCTGGAGGCGACAAGGCCAGGTTTGAAGCGGCTGCAAACTCTGCGAAGGCGGGATGTCCCATCTCGCGCCTGCTCAACACGAAGATCACGATGGAAGCCCGGTTGGAAGGGTGAGGACCTGGTCCGGTCTTTCAAATCGTCCGGCTGGCGGTCGCCGCCTGAACACGCGGCAGTTTCGCAGGGCGGGTTCATGCATTTCGAGAATCAGGCTGCGCATCCTCTCACCGGACGGCGTGAGCGAATGCTCTGTTTTGTCCCGAAATCGCGGAGCTGCAAAACGCGGTCCATGACACGCTCAACTTGCGGCCAACGACGTACTCCGGGATGCTAATCAGGCCGCTTGGGTTTCTCCTGCTCTTCGGCCTTTTTCTCCTTTTTCTTCTTTGCGCCCCGTTCGTTTGCGGCCGGTTTCTCCGGTGTCTTCCCTTTCTCGATCTGCTTGCCGCTGGGCGCCTGCGCGGGCTGCCGGGTCTCAGGTTTGCCCTTTACAGGTTCCAGCTCGTGCTGCCTTTCGTGACCCAGAGTTCTCTCTGCTCCGGGCCGTTCGGGCCCCACAGATGATTTCGTCTCACCAGTCCCGCGGACTTCGTTCTTTTTCGCGGGCGTCTGCGACTGCCTTGTTGCGGCAGGCGGTTGACCTGTCTCACGCGGGCGAACTGCCGGCATTGCTTCCGGATGAGTCCTGGGCGCGGGGGCCGCGGGAGCGGTATCGATTCTGGTCTTCTCTCCGTTGATCTCAGGCCTTCTTTCGTGGCGGGCGGGAGTTTCCACTCCGGGCCGTTCGGGTTTCGGGGAGGACTCCCGGGCACCAACTCCGCGGACTTCGTTTCTCCTCGCTGGCGGTTGCGATTGCGACGGCGCCGCCGCCGGTTGTTCGACTTGACCTGTTCCGCGAGGAGCAATCGTTCCGGGTGGGGCAGACTCGGTGCGCGCCGTTGGCTGGACCTTTTTCTCAGCGGACGATGGGACGTTCCGTGATCTGACGACCACCGCCGTTTCCTCGCGGCGACGCAGTTCGTGAACCGGGACAGCCTCGATTTTTCGCCCGCTTTTCCGTTCGATGATCTCCGGCCGCGGTCCTTCGGCGATCACCCGCTTGTTGACCACATGAACCTTTGTGATGTTGACCGTCTGCTTGACGATCGTGGTGTTATTAACGATCACCGTGGTGTGGCGCACAGGCTCCAGGAGCCGCTGCTCGCTCACAAAGACAAATGCGTGCGGCGCAAACGCCGTCTCGCGGACCTCCAAAACTCCGCCCGCAACAATTCTCGCTGAGGGTGGCAACGGCGCCCAGCCAACATATCCGGCTCCCTGCCGCCATGAAACCCAGGCGGGCGCCCATTGCGTGTGCGGCACCCAAATCCAGCCAAATCCCACGCTCCAATCCCAACGTCCGTAATGATACGTGGCCCAACCCCAGGGCTCGTCGCTCGCCCAATACCAGCCGGCGTCGGTCCGCTGCCAGTGACCTTCACAGTAAGGGCGCCATCCGACGTCCACTCGGCTCGGCCTCCAACAGCGTCCGTAGGATCCGACGACGACCCAAGTACCGTACGGGTTCAGCGGTTCATAAAAGTCGCTTTCGGCACGGATCACCACGACGGGAGCCTCGGCCGGCGCCACCACCACCGGGGGCGGCGCGGGCGTCACAACGACAGGAGGCGCGGGCGTCACAATGACGGGCGGCGGCTCGGGCGGCGGTGCATAGACTGTGCGCGGGTGCCGGTGTTCGACGTAGGTCGTGCATCCCATCAGCGCCGCTGCCAACACGCCCAACACGCCACACAAGACGAACCTGACCTTGCCAAATGAGCGTTTTGATTTCTTCATGGAGAGCTCCCGTTTTTTGTTAAGTTGGTTCACGGCCACGGTATGAGACGCAGCCTCGCCGGTTTCATTCAGACGCGCGGCGTAGCTCTTGATGTTCAACGAGGTGCGCGCCGCAACATTCGTTCGCCATGTTCGATGTTCGAAGTTCAATGTTCGATTCCAGTTGGCTCCGGCTGCGCCGGGCTGAAGTCATCGCGCCCTGCCGGATGATTTGCGCAAGAAAACAATTCTCTGCAATTGTATTACAGGGTCAAATTATTCCAAACGGAAATCAAAGAAAAAACCGTTCGCGGATTCGAAAGATATGCAGGTGAGAGGGATGACGCCGCACCCGCGCGCGGCGCCGACGGGAGTGGCATCCTGACTAATCCGTCGTGACTGTGCCACGCAGGCGTTTCATTTCACCGTGGCGCGCCTTGTCAGCGAGCATGCGCTCCTTCCCGCGGCGGGATCGTTTCCGTTTCTGGCGGCGGATTTTCTCGATATGCGACCGTTCGGCCTCCACATAACCCTTTTGCATCCGCTCGATCTTGTCCAACAACAGCCGCCGTGCCAGGAACCGATTCAGCGCCTGATGCCGCGTCGCCTGGCATTTCACCCGCAACCCCGTCGGCCGATGCAGCAGCATGACGCAGGAGGAACTCTTGTTGACCTTCTGCCCGCCCGCGCCGCCCGAGCGGACGAACGTCTCCAAAATCTCGGCCGCGCGCACGCCGAGCGTAACCATTCGCCGGTCAAGTTGCGCCAGCTTGTCCGGCGAAACAGGAAACGCGCTCATGCCGTCCTCCCGATTGCGGCGCCTATTGCGAAAGTTTACGGCCGGCGCGTTGAGCCAGCTCGCGCACTTTGGTGACCAGCGCGTCCTGTGCGGTTGGCGCAAAGAACCCCGCGGTCGCGTTGTAGAGGCCGCGGCATTCGTAACCGCCTTCCTGGAGCACGC
>DASPXS010000326.1:0-5738 GCA_035637175.1 Haliangiales bacterium
GACAGCAGATGCAACTCGTCCGCCGGCACGTCGAGCAGCTTGACGCCGTTTCGAAACGCAGCCCGCGCCTGAGCCGGATTGTCCTCATCCATTTGAGCCAGCGCGGAAAGAAGAATGACGCATTCCGTCAACACCGAGTGCAACGTCGCGTAATCCACGGCGGGCGGCCTCACTTTTTCGTAGTAAGGCCGCAGGTGCCGAAACAGGATCTTTTGCAGTGTGTATTCGAACAGGTCGATGGCGCGGTCGGCCTCGATCAACTCCTGAACGTTTTGCGCGAACTGTTCGTAATGTTGATGGCCAAGGTGGCGCAGGGCCGGCAAGGCCAGGTCAATCACCGGCAACTTGACGTGGTCCCCGATGGTTTTTGTCTCCGCCAGAAGGTCCAGTGTTTTTTTGCAAACGTTCTCGTTGGCCTTTGTCCGAAGGATTTCGAGTTGCGCGCACTGCGTCGTTTCATCGCAGGCGAGCAGCAGGGTGTAAATAACCGCCATCGCGCCGGCGGGTTCGTGGATCGCGCGGGAGATGTTTTCCGGAAGACCCAACCGGATGGCGCTGGCCGCCCGGAGGTGTTCCACGGTGAGATTGCCGGCCCCGGACACGACGGCGTCGGGATGCGCCTTTTCAAGGGCCAATGCCTGCATCACGGCGTCCTCATACATTCTGTCGCGTTCGAACTGCGTCGGCGGGAGCATGGCAACGCGCGGAAACTGGCCGTCAAAGGCCGGGTCAATCGCCAGAATACGTTTTCCCAGGGGCGGGTGTGTGGATTGAAAATGGAAGAACGGAACGGAAGATGAATTGACAAAGTAGAGATGGCTGGCTGTTTCGGCGTGGGTGGCGTCCAGGCGTCCGCGTTTGGAGAGTCCGCCAACCTTTTTCAACGCGCCGGCAATCCCGGCGGGGAAGCGGGTGAATTGCACCGCCTCCGCGTCGGCGAGCCATTCGCGCTCGCGACAAATAGCGCTTTTGGTCAGGCGCACCAAAGGCAATCCGAGGGAACCGAGGCAAATAAAGCCGAATCCGATCGGGAGCAGGGGCGACCGGAGCACCGATGCTTCCTGGTCGAAGATGGATTCGCCGGGTTCGGCGGGACGATGGGTGCCTCGAATCAGCACGCGGCCAAAAATGACCGGCCACAGAATTCCGTGAACGACGCCCATCAACCGCATGTTCAGTCGGGTGTCACCGTTGAGAACGTGACTGAACTCGTGGGCGATGACACCCTGGAGCTCGTCGCGGTCCAGCAGCTTCAGGCAACCGCGCGTTACGCCGATGGCGATGTCGCTGTGCGTGTGGCCGGCGGCGAAGGTATTGATTCCTCTTTCATTATCGAGCACGTAAATCTCGGGGACGGGCGTGCCTGAAGCGATCGACATTTCTTCGACGACGTGTCGAAGCCTTTGCTCCTCGAGATCGTTCGGGTTGGATTCCACCCGGCGACCGCCCAGGAGTTCGGCGACGACCGCGCCGCCTTGCGAGAGACACCGAATCTTGTAAAGGCTGCCGAGGGAAATTCCGAGGAGGGTCCAGGACGCGATGGAAAGAAATAGAGGCGGACGCCAGACCCACTTCATGCAAGCAAAGGGCGCCGAAAGTGCCCGTGCGAGAAGGTCGAAGAGAGGAACAACCAGATTAAGCAGCGACGACGGATACGCCGGCGATTCGCGGTAGGTGAGAACCAGAGAGGCCAACAGGAGATAGATCAAAGCAACCACAACGGCCACCGAGAGGATGAAATAAACGATCAACAACCTTGTCTGCCGACGGGCACGCGCTTGTTGGGCAAAAAAGTCCATGCCGTCCCCATGCATAACAAGAAAGGCAGACCGGGAAAATCATTTTCCGGCACTCTCTTTCGGGACGCGCGCATCTTGATACACCCACCATCGCTTAAGTGGCCCCTCTCCCTGCGAGGCACGAGCGGGGAGAGGGCTGGGAAGAGGGGCTCGTTCCATCGAATTGTCGCGCTCTTTTGAAATCCCCTCTCCCTGGCCCGGGACGGGGTGAGGGGGCCGCTCGCAGGTTCAGCGGTGCAATGCGCGCAAAAAGTTCGGAGCTGTCTCTCTCGGGGTGAGGGCGGAGGCTTCGACCAACTTTCTTCTGCGCCGATGCGTTGTTTCCTCACCTGATCAGGACTCACAAGCCCAGTCTTGACCACGGCTCCGGCCGTTGGCCACGAAAATCATTTCCCAAATCAACCAAATTTCCCTAGCATCGGCGCACTCAACCTATGGCAAAACACGCCTACAAATTCTGTTTCGGTCCCTGGAATATCAGCGAAGGCCAGGATCCTTACGGCCCGCCGGTCCGCCCGCCGGCAACCTTCGACTGGAAACTCGCGCAACTCAAGAAACTGGGCTTCGACGCCATGATGTTCCACGACGACGACGCGGTGGCGGACATCGACACGAAGTCCGAGTCGCAAATCCGCAAAGAGGCGAAGGAACTGAAGAAGCGTCTCGAGGACGAAGGCATCGCCGCCGAAATGGTCGCGCCGCGACTCTGGTTCGCGCCGCAGACGATCGACGGCGCTTACACCAACAACGACAAGGGACTTCGCCAGTACGCCATCGACCGTTCCCTGCGCTCGATCGACATCGCGAACATCCTGGGCACTGACATTCTCGTGCTTTGGCTGGCCCGCGAAGGAAGTTATATCCGCGAGTCCAAAAACGCGCGTTGTTGCGTGGATTACCTCGTCGAGGCGTTCGACAAAATGTTGGCTCACGACAAAAAAATCCGCCTGGCCATCGAGCCGAAACCGAACGAGCCGATGGATCACGCGTATTTGCCGACCATTGGCCACGCGCTGGCGATCGCCCAACTGACAGGCGACCCCAAACGCGTCGGCTGTTTGATCGAAAGCGCGCATGCCATCCTTGCCGGGCTCGATCCTGCCGATGAAATCGATTTCGCGATGGCTTTTGGCAAACTTTGGTCGCTGCACCTGAACGACCAGAATGGATTGAAATTTGATCAGGACAAGCCGTTTGGAAGCAATAATCTTCGCGTCGCCTTCAACCAGGTCCGCGCGCTGGAGCGCAACGCTTACGGCCAAAACGGCGAGTACGTCTGCTTCGACGTGCATCCGTTCCGCACCACGAAAGTCGAGCACTGGCTCGCCCACCTCGACAACAGCCGGCGCACTTTCCTCCGGTTGGTCGAGAAAGCCCGAATGTTCGACGAGAAACGGGCGCAGGCGCTCATTGCGGATCGCAACTACCAGGCGCTCGACCAAATGGTGATCGAGCATCTCATGGGGAAATGATTCGAGCAAGTTACCACAATCCAAAGCAGCCGTCGGCGCCCCAGATTTGTGATCCGCTATAGGGCTTCATGCGCGAAACATCCTTCCAGGCAACCGAGCCATCCAGCAAACCGACATTGCCGCCTTTGGCGCCGATGGAAGCGGGTGTCTGCTGGTAGGCCTCCGGGTGCGCTTCAAAATAAGCCTCGTCCCGGATGACCGGTCCGTGCGGCGTGTGCGGCGCCAGGATGCGCTGGTAGCTGTAGGCATAGACATTCAGGTCGGCCACCAGCGCCAGGGCCGGGTCTTCCGCGGTTTTTTGAGGAGAAATCCAGGTGTTGGTCGTGTTCCCTGCCGGCGCCCAGGGCGTGTTCGAGTGGCCGCCCAGATAATGGTAGCCGATGGCGACGCCATAGTCCGGTTGGACGCGCCAGCCCACTTCCTTTTCAAATGACCTCGCGAGGTTCGGACAGTCGAGCACTTTCAAAGGGCTGGCGTATTGAAGAATGCTGCTTTTGGTTGCGGAGGAAAGAATGGGCGTGTGGGTGTCGTTGGTATTGCGATTGTCGGTGTTGCCCTGGGGCAGGAGGTCCTGATAATCGCCCGCGTAAAGGTGCGTTGCCATGATGAATTGGCGGACATTGCCGAGGCAGGCCGCCCGGCGGGCGCGTTCCTTCGCGCTGCTCAACGCCGGCAGCAGCAGCGAAGCCAGGATGCCAATGATGGCGACGACGACGAGGAGTTCAATCAGCGTGAACGCACGCGCCTTTCTCAGCCCGCGTCCAGGCGATCGGCTTTTGCTCTGCATTTTCATAAGTAATTTGCTCATGGCCGCTCTTCGACATGGAAGAAGCGCTGCGGCGTGGCGGCGCTCTGTGGATCATCCAGGAAAAGCCGGCCATTGGTCAGAGCAGCGGGGCTGGTAAGTTTGATCCAACCGCCCGGACCCACGGTCAGGTCGGTGGAGCCGAACACGTCGATGTTCGCCACGCGATTGGTGTCGAGCGGCGAGCCATCTTCGGTGCCGATGAACAATCGGAACGTTCCCGCGCCGGAGGCCAGCGCCGAAGTCAGTTTCAACGGCGGCGGCGCGGCGACAGCCACGTCAAGGCAAACGGCTTCGGTTGTGCTGCGCACATAGAGGCGGCCATTGCTGATCGCAGGGACGTTCCAGCATTTCACTGGAAGTCCCGGAATGGAACTGCGCGATCCGTCGAGAGCGCGAAATCGCGCGACTTCCTCATAGGCGGCGGGGTTGGGTTTGACCAGGACAACAAATCCGGGTTCGCTGGTCGCCAGGATCACGTCCTTGGCGAGCAAGACACTTCCGTATCCGAATCCCCCTTGAGCCCATTGGCTGCTCCCGGTGTTCAAATCGATGCATTCGAGAGTGAGCAGACTTTGGCCGTACATTCCGTAAAGATAGCCATTGAAATAAATGGGAGTCGCCCAATGATTTTGATTGTCACCGGGAGTCCGCCAGAGCTGGTTCGTGGTGAGTTGGGGCCCTGATCCCGCAATGCGCACCGCCCCGGCCCCCGAACCGTACGCCGCGGAGCAATACACCACATCATCTCCAACCACAGGCGATGCCGCCGTGGACGTGCTGTAGGAAAACGGGTAACGCCAGAGAACCGAGCCAGTTTCGGGAACGACGGACACCAGACCCGATTGCGCGAAAAAAACGACCTGCCGGACACCGGCGATCGTTGCCGCCACCGGACTCGCCTGGGTCATGACATCGTTCTGCCCTTTCCAGGCCTCGCGGCCGTCCGCCTTGTGAAAAGCCAGCAGACATTTGTCGGTCGCCGAGCAGATGACAAGGATGAGGTCACCCTCGATCAACGGTGACGCGGCGCTTTGCCACCCAATCATCTTGCTTCCGTATTCAGCGACCAGGTCTCTCCGCCACACCACATGTCCATCGTCCGCCCCCAGGCAAAGCAGCTTCAAGAATGAAGTGAGAACATACACAAAGTTACCATCCACCGACGGCGTGGAGCGCGGCCCATCGTCTGAACCGACGCCTCCGTCATACACGGCCGCGTCGTCACTCAGAAGAGTGGCCCAAACCTCCGCGCCCGTGTCGGCGTTCAGCGCGAGACAGAATTCCCGTGGTTGACCGTTTATCGAACGACGCGCCTGGGTAAAGGCCTTTCCTCCGCTGACGGAAAAGGAACTCAGCGCGGGATCCAACGGAATTTTCCAGACCTGCCGCGGCGCTTCCTCGGACCAGTTCGTGCGAAGGGTCTCCGTTGAAATGCCGTCGTGGTTTGGGCCGCGGTATTGCGGCCAGTCGCCGGCATGAAGCGTCGATGCCGCGGCGACAGCACAAAGCCACGGGAGCCGAGGGTGGACTCGCGGACGAATTGTTTGAAGCCCGGTTTTCATGTGGTGGCACAAGATCGCTCGCAACAAACCTCAAACTGACCGGTGGCGAACCCGGAGAACAAAACGGCGCGGCGCGCATCGCTTGCGAATTCTCCTG
>DASPXS010000327.1:0-4435 GCA_035637175.1 Haliangiales bacterium
GCCTGAATGGCTGATTCGGTCTGCCCTTGTTGCTCCCGGATTTCTCCCTGCAGCGCTGCCGTGTCGGCCTGCCAGTTCAGGGAGGCGACGTTCGTGATCGCGCTCAGTTGTCCCAGCAGGTTGGTCGTTGTTTGCCAGGAGGCATCCCATTCCTGGCCGGCCAACTGGAGGCGCGCCAACAAGTACAGCCGTTGCCAGTTCAATTCCGGCCGCAGAACGCGCTCCGCCAGCCGGCCGAGCGCTTCTTTGCCCTTTTGAAACTGTCTCAATCCAAGATAAGCCTCGCCCAAAAGCAAATTGCCGCGGACGACCAGATCGTCGTTCATCCGGTTTTGCGCCGCCTGCTGGAAAGCCCCCTGCGGTTGGTCGAGCAGTTCGACCGTTCGGCGCAAGTCGCCGAGTTTAAACCGCGCGTAAGCTTCGCCCAGGCTGGCGTCCAGTCGGCGGGAGGAATTGGGAAAGTCGCTCAACACTTGAGCGAAGGCCGTGGAGGCGCCCGCATGATCGCCTTTCTCGAACACACACTCGGCGATCCAATAACGGTATTGGTCGGCGAGCTTGCCCGCATTGGCCAAACGCTCGCGCAACAGGGCCAGCGCCGCGTCAATCTGTTTTTGTTGATAACGGCACTGGGCCTGGAGCAGCGCCGCTTCGGGGACTTTCTCTGAATCCGGATGGTTTTTGATGAAGTCGGCAAACTCTTTTTCCGCCGGCCCATAAGAACCGTCATGAAACATGTTGACCGCCACCTCAAAGGCGCGTCGCTCAACCGCCCCGGCCCAGGCACCCCAACCGATGCTCAACGCCGCCAACAACAAGAGCCAACGTCGCGCGCGAATCGGAAGGACCAGGGCGGTAAAGAATTCTCTCACGTTGCAACGCATCATGCCGCCGGCGGCGACAGGATGCGACGCAAAAATTGTCCGGTATAACTGGCCTGGCATCGCGCGACCGCCTCCGGCGCTCCCTCGGCCACAATCCGTCCACCCGCTTCCCCGCCTTCCGGACCCAGATCGATCACCCAATCCGCAGTTTTGATCACCTCCAGATTATGTTCGATGATCAGCAGTGTGTTGCCGGAAGCGCGCAGTTTGAAGAGGACTTCCAGGAGTTTCGCCACGTCGTGGAAATGCAAGCCGGTGGTCGGCTCGTCGAGAATATAGAGCGTGTGCCCGGTCGCGCGGCGGCTCAACTCCGCGGCCAGTTTGATGCGCTGTGCCTCGCCGCCGCTCAGCGTCGTGGCCTGCTGGCCGAGGCGAAGATAACCCAGTCCCACTTCCGCCAGCGTCAGGCAGGCCTCGTAAATCGGCGGCACAGCGCGAAAAAAATTCACCGCTTCATCCACCGTCATGGCGAGCACGTCGGCGATGTTCATGCCTTTGTAGGTGATTTCCAGCGTTTCCCGATTGTACCGCTTGCCGTTGCACGCCTCGCAGGTGACATAGACCGGCGGCAGGAAGTGCATTTCGATTTTGATCAGGCCGTCGCCCTGGCATTTCTCGCAGCGTCCCCCTTTGACGTTGAAACTGAAACGGCCGGCGTCATAGCCCCGCACCCTGGCCGCCGGCAATTTCGCAAACAAATCGCGAATGGAATTGAACATGCCCGTGTAGGTGGCCGGGTTGCTGCGCGGTGTCCGGCCAATCGGCGTCTGGTCAATCACGATGACTTTGTCCAGGTGCTCGATCCCTTTGAGCTCACGGTGGGCGCCGGGCCGATCCTTCGACCCATAGAGCCGGCGGAACAGGGCCCGACGAAGGATGTCGTCCACCAGCGTGCTCTTGCCCGAGCCACTCACGCCGGTCACACAGGTCAACGTGCCGAGCGGAATCCGCGCGTCGATGTCTTTCAAATTGTTCGCGCGCGCGCCCAGCACTTCGAGCCACCCGCGGTCGCGCGTCGGTTTGACGCGTTTCTTCGGCACCGGAATGGCCAACTCGCCGCGGAGGTAGCAGGCGGTCAACGAACGAGGATGCGCCAGCACGTCCGACAACGTTCCGGCCACGACCACTTCGCCGCCGTGGACACCCGCGCCCGGTCCCAGATCAATCAGGTGGTCGGCGCGGCGAATCGTCTCCTCGTCATGTTCGACGACCAGCACGGAGTTCCCCAGATCACGCAGTCCGGCGAGCGTTTTGAGCAGTTTCTCGTTGTCGCGCTGATGCAGTCCAATGCTGGGCTCGTCGAGGATGTACAACACGCCCACGAGCCCCGCCCCAATTTGCGTGGCCAGCCGGATGCGCTGCGCTTCGCCGCCGCTGAGCGTGCCGCTCTCGCGGTCCAGCGTCAGATAACCCAGGCCCACATTGCGCAGAAATCGAAGTCGTGAACGGATCTCCTTGATAATTTCGCCGGCGATCTTTTCCTGGAAGTCCGTGAGCTTGAGCCCGGCGAAAAATTCCTCGGCCTCATCAATGGAAAGAGCGCAGATATCCATGATGGAAAGGCCGGGAATATTGTCGGTTGTCAGTTGTCCGTGGTTGGTTGTTTTTGCAACGGACGACTGACCGCTGACAACGGGCTTTGCGCTTTGCGCTTTGCGCTTTGCGCTTGCTTCTCCTCCGAGCGTGACCGCGAGAATCTCCGGTTTGAGCCGTTTGCCGCCGCACGCGTCGCAGGGCTGCGGGCTCATAAAGCCTTTCAGGCGGTTTTTCGTGAACTCGCTTTCACTTTCCTGGTAAAGCCGCTCC
Source organism: Haliangiales bacterium (assembly GCA_035637175.1). Classification (GTDB taxonomy): domain Bacteria; phylum Verrucomicrobiota; class Verrucomicrobiia; order Limisphaerales; family AV2; genus AV2. The sequence goes on from DASPXS010000327.1 coordinate 2,691, forward strand.
AGATTGGGGACCACCCCCTCAAAGGGACGCATGAGCTTGCTCATTTTGCCCGCGCGCCAGAAGTGGAACTCGATTTCCTCCGCACCGGACCCCCGAAGCAGCACGTTCTTGAACGCATCCGGCAGAGATTTATAGGGAGCTTCCAGACTCTGGCCGTAATGCCTGGCCGCGGCGCGCAACACGCTCTGATAATAAACCGCCATCCGTTTTCCGCCGCGGCGCCACGGCAGGATGGCGCCCTGCTCGAGCGATTTCTCCGCGTCGGGCACGATCAGCCCTTCGTCGAAAATCATTTTCTGCCCGAGACCGTGGCAGACCGGGCACGCCCCAAACGGCGAGTTAAATGAAAAATGCTTGGGCGCGGGCGTGTCGAAGCTCTTTCCGGTCGCGGGGCTGAACATCCGATTTGAATAAAGGGTTTCGGTCCAGGGCGCCGTTTCCAGGCCGGGCGGTTGCTGCAACAAAAGCAGGCGTCCCTCGCCCCATTTCAGCGCGGTCTCGACCGAGTCGCCCAGGCGGACGCGGATCCGGTCGTCAATGACCAGCCGGTCCACGACCACCTCGATAGTATGCTTTTGTTTCGGATCGAGTTGGACCCGCACGTTAGCCGCCAATTCGACCAGTCGGCCATCGACGCGCGCGCGGACGAAGCCCTCGCGGGCGAGCCGTTCGATGACATCGCGAAATTCTCCTTTTTGGTCCTTCACCACGGGCGCAAGCAACATCACGCGGGTTTTCGGCGGAAGCGCCAGCACTTGATCGACGATGTCGCTGGTCGTTTGACGGCTGATGGGCGCGCCGCTGACGGGACAATGCGGTTGGCCTACATGCGCGAAGAGCAGCCGCAAATAATCGTAAATCTCCGTCGTGGTCGCGATGGTCGAACGCGGATTCGCGCCGGAACTGCGTTGCTCGATGGCGATGGCCGGCGAGAGTCCTTCGATGTAGTCCACCTCGGGCTTCTGCATCTGGTCGAGGAACTGGCGCGCGTAGGCCGAGAGGGACTCTACGTATTTCCGTTGTCCCTCGGCAAAAATAGTGTCGAACGCGAGCGACGATTTCCCCGAACCGCTCAGTCCGGTGATCACCACCAGCTTGTCGCGGGGCATTTCCAGCGTGAGGTTCTTCAGGTTGTGCTCACGCGCGCCGCCGATTCGGATGAATTCCTTCGCCATAAAGCCCGAATTCTGTCGCAAAACAATTCAAGCAATCTAACAAATGCCTCATGAAATGGGAAGCCACTTGATGCGCGCCCGCTCCATGAACCAGCGCACCCCCTCACCCCGTCCCTCTCTCCCGGCGACGGAGGGAGAGGGTGCCCGAAGGGCGGGAGAGGGGGAGGTTCATGGTCCCAATGCATGCGAAAAAACGAAAGGGTACTTCCATGAACCGGGAGGTAGTAGGGGCGGGCTGTCTGCAGCACCGCTCGGGACAGGGTACAATTATTGTTATAGCTATAACAATAATTGTACTTTTTCCACGAATCCCCCGTTCCTTCGGGATACCTCTTCTCCCTCCGCGGGGGTGAGGCGCGCGTGCCTCATCAGGGCGTGTCGAGCACTAAGGCAATAGCATCAGCCGGTAAAACCGCAATCCCCCCAAACCGCCGGACTGCGATCCGTCGTCGGTAAACGTGAAATTGCCGGTGGCGGAAGTCACGATGTTGGAAAACGTCATCCAGGCCGGCGGCATGTTCGTGGCGTATTGCACCTGGAAGCGGTCGGCGGCAGGCGCCGTCCAGTTCA
>DASPXS010000328.1:0-9678 GCA_035637175.1 Haliangiales bacterium
CATCGGTTGTCGGCGCATTGGAAAAGCTCGCGCGCAAATCAACGTCGCCACTCGGACGGCTGCATGCGCTCTACACACTCGACGGGCTGCGCGCGCTGAGGCCGGAAATCGTTTTGGAAGCGTTGCGCGATTCCGACGCGCGCGTTCGCGAACACGCGATCCGTCTCAGTGAACTCTTTCTCGCGGGCCTCAATGGCGCAGCGTCGGACCGCCCGTCCGACCACGGGGGCCGCGACACGGCGTCCCCGCCCCTGTCCAGGCTCGATGGAGTCTCGCGGCGCGCGGTCGAAAGGATGAAGTCAGGGTTATTCTCGCTAAGCGGGGACCCCGACGAACGAATCCGCTTTCAGCTTGCCCTGACGCTCGGCGCAATGGAGTCCGGTGACGCGATCGCGCTGTTGGGAAGACTCGCTGAAGGATCGCGACTGGACCATTGGCAGGCCCTGGCCATTCTGAGCAGCGTCGGGTCGCGGCCGGCGGCCCTGTTCGTCGAACTGGCACGGTCTGGCAACCCGCGCTGGGAAACTTTGTCGAGTGATGACGATGTCCGGTTCCTGGAAGCGCTGGGAGCGGTAATCGGGGCGAGCGCGGAAGAGGACAACCGTGCGTTGTTATACCAAATGACGCTGATGGGTTATGAGACGACGAACCGATTATACCGACTGCCATTGTTGGCCGGCGCGGCCGGAGGAATGGGACGAACGGGGCGGTCGCTGAATCAGTTTATCAGGAACCCGCCTGAACCAGCGCGCTATCAGGCGGGCTCGGTGGATTCCTTGATAAAACTTGCCAACGAAACCGCGCGGTCAAATGAAGCTCCGCTTCGATTCCGTTTGCCGGCCATCCGGATTCTGGCAAACCTCGAGACAACCGTTGGTGGCAAGGTGTTGTTGGAATTGTTGCTGCCTGGACCGTCCCACGAGGTCGAATCAGCGGCCGTCGCCGCCGTGGCAGAGCTGAACGACCCGATCCTTGCGCGCGGCGCGTTCGCGAACTGGACCCGGCGTTCCCGCTCAGTCCGTCAGCAAGTGGTCGGCTCGGCGGCGCGCTCCCCGGCCATCGCGGCGGCCCTGCTGGAAGCATTGGACCAGGGAGAGGTCGCGCGGATTGAAGTGGATGCCTCCACTCGCCAGGCTTTGCTGAAGGCGCACAATGCCGAACTCAGGCAGCGCGCCGAAGCATTATTTGACAACCCCGCAGTGACCGATCGCGCAGAAGTCCTCCGGAAGTTCCAATCTTGCTTGCAATTGGAAGGCGACCGGGGTCGCGGCGCGACCATTTTCGCCAGGACCTGTCTGATGTGTCACGCGATGCAGGGTCGCGGGAACGCGGTCGGCCCCAATATCTACAGCGTTGCCAGCCAGCCAAAAGAGACGCTGCTCGCCAGCATTCTCGATCCCAGCCGCCAGGTCACACCGGACTATCTCAGTTACACCGTCACGACCGCCGACGGCGAAACGCTAACGGGTTTGATCGTTTCGGAATCAGCGACCACCGTCACGTTGCGGCGGCAAAACGTTCCGGATGCCACGCTTCAGCGCAATCGCATCAAAGAGATTAATGCGGAGGGCAAATCGCTCATGCCGGACGGACTCGAAGAGGGCTTGACGCCACAGGACATCGCCGATTTGCTGACGTTCGTGCGACAGCCCGAGGCGACGCTGTTGCCGAAGGAAAATGAAAACGCATCGAAAACAAACCCCGCGCAATAATCCGACTGCCGGATCCGGCGCTATGCTCACCCGCCGCGATCTGCTCAAAGGCGCGTTGGGTCTGGGCACCCTGGCCGCGCTCTCGAGTTGCGCTTACGTCGAGAAGGACTCCGGCGGCGTCACCCGGAAATCCGCTTCCGCTCAACGCAACTTGATCCGCCGCGAAAACGAAAAACCCGCCTCGCGTGACTGGTTGCTGACGCACACGCGCATCGATCCGAAGACGAAGTATCGCTGCCCGGAGATCGAGGGCTATTGTTCACGCACGAGCGTTCGCGCCGGCGAGCCCATCAGTTTTCACGTCAGCACCAATCCGCCGTCGCCGTTCACGCTCGACATTTATCGCATGGGCTACTACGGCGGCGCGGGTGGGAGATTGATGCATTCCTACGAACCCTTCAAAGGGGCCAGGCAACCCGATCCGCCCGTGGGCGAAAAACGCTTGCGCAATTGCCGCTGGGAGCCGTGCGCGACGATCAAGATTCCGCGCGACTGGCTCAGCGGCGTTTACCTCGGCAAACTCACGGCCGAGCGCGACGGTTTGCAAAGCTACGTCATCTTCGTCGTCCGGGACGACCGCCCGGCTGATTTCATCTTCCAATGTTCGGACACGACCTGGCAGGCTTACAATCGCTGGCCCAGCCAGTTCGCGCTCTACGACGACGGCAAGGACCCGTGGTACTGGGGGCCGAATGTGCAAGTCAGTTTCAACCGCCCTTATGGTAAATACTGCCAGATTCTCGACGCTCCGCTCTCGACCGGTTCCGGCGAATGGTTTCTCTGGGAGTTTCCGCTCGCCTACTGGCTGGAATCGCGCGGCTACGACGTGACCTACATCTCGAATCTCGACACGCACGCGGATCCGAAGGGATTGCTGCGGGCGAAAGGTTTTCTCTCCGTCGGTCACGACGAATATTATTCCGCCGAAATGTTCCGTCACCTGAAAGCCGCGATTGACGCCGGCCTGAACGTGGCCTTCCTTTCCGGCAACACCTGCTGCGGGCGCATTCTTCTCTCGCCCGAGTCGCACGGCGTTCCGCATCGCGCTTTCGAGCGCGTCGGCGTTTTCGGTCCGCCAGGGGGCACGCGCGACTTCGTCGCGATGAAGTCGCTGCCGCACGAGCGTCCTTATGCCAACGAACTCATCGGCGCGCACAGCACCGGCCCGGTCACCGGCGGCGCAGACTGGATTTGCGTGAATCCGGACCATTGGCTGTTCGAAGGCACCGGCATGAAGACGGGCGACGGCATTCCCGGTTTGGTGGGCTGGGAGTGGCATGGAGACCCGGCGCCGCTTCCGGGGTTGGAAGTTGTCGCCACCGGTCCGACACAAGACGCGCCGGGCAAACCGAACGGCGGCGTGTACACCGCGACGATCTATCCCGGCCCGAAAGGCAACTTCGTCTTCAACGCGGCCACCTGCTGGTGGGCCGACGGGATATCCGAACCGCCGGGCTACGTGCGGCCTTCGGTTTACACATCGCCAGGAGGGCCGGACCCGCGCGCGCAGCGCATCACCACGAACCTGCTCGACCAGATGCGGAGGAAGTGAGACGGCGGGGATGGAATGCGACGACATTGCGTCGACCAGAGGGGTCGGTCAATAGTATTGACAAGTCTTTGGCCGGCGGGCAGCGAGGCGGCCAGGAAGCGTTGCAGGAGGAACTGTTGGCGCAGGTGTCGGCCAAGTCGGGGGCCCGGCAATCTGGAGAGGAACTGCGGGAATCGGCCGCGGCGAAAGCCGAACGGTTGCGGCGGGAGACAACGGAGACGATGGAGTGGATTGCCGAACGGTTAAGGATGGAACCAAGACGCATCTGGCGCATTTCTTGTACTGGGCGCAACGACGAAGTCTTAAAAAAGCATGATACTATTGACTGACCCCTCTGTCGTCGTTTGACTGACCCCTCTGTCGTCGTCATTGGCAGCGCGAACACCGACTTGGTGATTCGCGTGCCGCGACTGCCGCGCCCGGGTGAAACGGTCAGCGGCGGACCGTTTCAGATCGTCGCCGGCGGCAAAGGCGCGAACCAGGCCGTGGCGGCGGCGAGAGCGGGCGCGCAGACCACGTTTATCGGGAACATTGGCCGGGATGATTTCGGCGACGCCGCGCTGGAAGGATTGCGCCGCGAGGGCATCGACACGCAACACGTCGTGCGCAGCCGGACTGCGTCCAGCGGAGTGGCGCTGATCCTGGTGGAGACGGGCGGCGAAAACCTCATCGGCGTCGCGCGCGGTTCGAATGATGAACTGGCGCCGCGGCACATCGACGCCGCGCGGGCCGCGATCCGGGCCGCACGCTGTCTCCTGGTGCAACTGGAAATCCCGCTGCCAACGGTTTGCCGGGCGATCGAGTTGGCGACCCGGCACAACGTTCCGGTCCTCTTAAACCCGGCGCCCGCCCGGCGCGTGCCGATCCGCCTGCTGCGCCAGGCCACGTTTCTGACGCCCAATGAAAGCGAACTGGCTGCCCTGGTCGGGCTGCCGACGGGTGGAAAGTCGCAAGTCCAAACCGCGGCGCGCCGGTTGCACCAACTCGGCGTGAACCACGTATTGGCGACCTGCGGCGTCCGGGGTGTCTGCTGGTGCAGCGCAGCCGGCCCGCGCTGGTTCCCGGCGCCGAAGGTCAAAGCGGTTGACGCCGTCGGCGCCGGCGATTGTTTTTCCGGCGCCCTCGCCGCCGCCCTGGCAGAGGACAAACCCATCGAAGCGGCGATCCAGTTCGCCGTCGCTGCCGCCGCCATTTCCGTGACGCGCGCCGGCGCGCAACCGTCCCTGCCGATGCGGCGGGAAATCATCGGATGCACCTTTCGGGGGGCTTCCTGACGCTTCGATGCGCCAGAGGATATCCCCTTGTGGCGGCTTTGGCTTCGCCTGTGATGAACTGGAGTTATTGCGGGACGAGGCAGGAATTGCTATTGTTCCGTGATGAATCCGGCGATCATTGGTCAAACCTGTCGGGCATCCACCACGATGAAGACCGCTTTGCGCACGCAAACCGAAGCCGCGAAAGACTCTGCGCCTCGAGTGTTGGAGGACTTGATTCACCAGGCCGAGGGAGCCAACGCCAGTGACATTCATTTGCACATGGTGGGCAAAACGGCGGAGATCGTCTTTCGGCTCGACGGGATGATGACCCCCGCGATGGAGCTGCCGGAGCCGGTCGCGGAACGGGTGTTTGGCCGCATCAAATTCCTCGCCCGTCTGAAGACGTATCAGGAGGCGTTGCCACAGGATGGCCGCATTGACAAGTCGCAGACCGGCGCGCAAAAAGACATTCGCGTGGCCACGTATCCGACGGTGACCGGCGAAAAGATCGTGTTGCGATTGTTCACGCAGTCGAAGGCCCGTGGCTTGCGCGAACTGGAATTGCCGGAGGAAGTTTGCGCGGAATTGGAACGTTTTCTGCGCGGCAACTCCGGCCTGCTGCTGCTGACCGGTCCGGCCGGCAGCGGAAAAACGACAACGATTTACGCCTGCCTGCGTCACCTGGCGGCTCTGGGCGCACGTCACATCATCACGGTAGAGGACCCGGTCGAGCAAATCATTCCCGGCGTTATGCAAACGGAGGTGAACGAAGCGCGGGGGCTTGATTTCGCTTGCGCCGCGCGTCATTTGTTGCGCCAGGACCCCCAGGTGCTGGTCGTCGGTGAAATCCGCGATGAGGAAACGGCCAACCTCGCCGTGCGCGCCGGGTTGACGGGGCATCTGGTGATTTCGACGCTCCATGCCGGATCCTGCAAAGGCGTGTTCGAACGGTTGCTGGTGATGTGCCGCGATCATTACCCCGTCTGGTCGGCCGTCGAACTGGTGTTGAACCAGCGGTTGATCCGCCGTTTGTGCAGCGCCTGCAACGGCGCCGGATGCGCCGATTGTTTTCAAACCGGTTATCGCGGCCGAACCCCGGCGGTGGAGTGGGTCCGGGTAAACGATGGATTGAGAAAAAACGGCTGCGACCAGGGGCTGGCCGCCATCCAGCCGGGGCAATCCTTGGAGGCCGCGGCCCGCCGACTCTTGCAGCAGGGCGTGACCAACCAGGCAGAAATCAATCGAGTGTTTAATCCGTGAAATGCGAAGAACTGGCCTTTGTGAATCAGCAACTGGCTGGAATGCTGAAATCCGGCATTCCGCTCGAAGGCGCGCTGTGGCAATTGTGCGCGAACATGCGCCGCGGCCGATTTCGCGGCGAACTCGAAGCGCTGGAAGCGGACCTTGCCAAAGGGGTCTCGCTCCAGGACGCTCTGGCTGCGCGCAAGCTGCCGGAGTTTTACCTGAAGATGGTTGAACTGGGCGCGCAGTCGAACGACCTGCCCGGCGTGTTGACACTGGTGGCCGACTATTATCAACGGGCACATCTCGGCTGGACGCGGCTGAAAGGGCTGATGGTGTACCCCGCGATTGTGTTGCTGGCAGCGCTCGGTCTGGCGGCATTCGTCGCGGTGACCTGCTCCACACTCCTGAGCGGCGGCGCCGGATTGTTTGGAGACGTTCTCGAAGGCCGTTCGGCCGCCGGATCGATGGTGCAGAGCCTGCTTTTCGCCATCTGGCTGCCTCCGGCTGGGTTGCTGCTCGTCAGCGTTGCGGCGGCAATCGTTTTTATCGTCCCCGCGCTCCGCCGTTGGCTGCGCTGGTGGATGCCGGGATTCAGGGAAAACTCGCTCACGAACTTCGCTTCCACCATGAACCTGATGTTGAGCAGCGGCAGTCATCTTGGCGAAGCGCTGGAATTGGCCGGGCGCCTCGAAGCCGGGACGCCCGCCGGCGCGGAATTATTGCGGTGGAAAAGCCGATTGGCCGATGGAAACGCAAAGATCGCCGCCATGGCGAAGGACTCCAAAATTTTTCCGCCGTTGTTCGTCTGGCTGCTGGCGCAGGGCGGCGAGGATCTTGCGGCCGGATTCAGAAGAGCGTCGGAAATTTATTCGGCCCGCGCGATGTACCGAGTCGAACTCCTTCTTTACGTCGCGCTGCCCGTGTCCATGCTGGTGTTGGGAACGATGATCCTGGGGCAGTTCCTTCCGCTGTTCAGGGTGCTCACATTTGTCATCGACACGCTTGGCGATATGGGAGGTTGATGGCCATGTTCGAGTTTCAATTGAGACTTTTGATCTGGCTGATTTTGTGGCTGGCGCCCGTGGCGTTCGTAACCTGTACCGCGAGCTACCTCCTCAGCCTCCCGATGCGGCGACAGGAACGGGCCCGGTTTTTTCTCGACCTGCTGGAGCAAGGACTGAAGGAAGGCCGCACACCTGAGCAGACCCTCGTTTCCGTCTCCCAAAGCCGCGACGGGTCCTTGGGCCCGCGGTTTCATCTATTGGCGGCCTATTTGGAAACCGGATTGCGCCTCAGCCAGGCGATCGACAAAGTGCCGCGCCTGCTGCCGCCCCAAATCAACGCGATGCTTAAATCCGGCGAAGAGATCGGCGACGTCCTCAAAGTGCTTCCGGCTTGCCGCCAGTTGCTCAAGGACGGCCTGTCTCAGACGCGCGGAGCCATGAACTATGTGATCCTGGTCGCGCTGGCATTAACACCCGCAGCACCGGCGGTTTTCCATGTGCTGGCCACGTTTGTGTTTCCGAAGTTCCTCGTGATCATGCGCGAGATGGAGGTCACCCCACCCGCGTTCACCACGTTCATCGTGCACCGGGCGAACCTGCTGGCTTCGATAATGTCCGCCGGGGCAGTGGTGATTTACGTCGCGGCCATCGGCTATATCGGAGGGCCGCGCCTGGCAGGATGGCTGCAGTCCGGGTTGTTGCCGGTTGGCGACTGGCTCGCGCACCAGCTGCCGTGGCGGCGGAAGAGGATGCAACGCGACTTTGCGGCGCTGCTCGGCATTTTGCTCGACGCCGCCGTGCCGGAAGAACGCGCTGTCCTGCTCGCGGCTGAAGCGACGGCCAACGTGTGCTTCAAGCGGCGAGCCGCGCGCGCGCTGGCCGATCTGCGCGCCGGGTTCAAACTGCCGGAGGCCCTGCGGCGTCTGGACGAAACGGGCGAGTTTCATTGGCGCTTGAACAACGCCAGCCGCTCGCCGAACGGATTTCGCGCGGCGCTGAACGGCTGGCTCGAGGCGCTCGACGCCAGGGCCTTTCAACAGCAGCAAACCGCCGCGCAAGTCATCACCACGGCCGTTGTGTTGGTCAACGGCACATTGGTCGGTTCGCTGGCGATCGGAACGTTTCAAGCGCTCATCGCCATCGTCAACACAGGAGTCATGTGGTAACCAATCGAAAACCGATCGACCATCCAAAACCAAACCGGGGCTTCCTCACGACGGAGTTGGTGGTCGCCATGGCTATCCTCATCGTGGCGATGTTTCCATTGAGTTACGGCTTCCTGCGTGAGCGGCAACTGGCCCGCGCCTGCTACCATCGCGCCGTGGCGATGGAGATTGTCGATGGAGAAATGGAAGTGTTGCTGGCAGGCGACGGGCGGACGTTCGGCGAAGGCTCGCGCTCCTATCCCGTGCGTGCGGAGTCGGCGAGGAACCTGCCGCCCGGACGTTTTGTGCTCACGCGCGAAGGAAAACGGCTGCGCCTGGAATGGCTGCCGGACAAACGAGGCAGCGGCGGGCGCGTGTCACGGGAGGCGACGCTGCCATGAAATCAACGAGGTTTGTTTCAAAGCGAAGCGCCCCGGCGTTCATGCTCGCGGAATGTCTGGTCTATCTGGCAGTCTCGACCGTCCTGCTCGGACTCGCGTTCGCCGCGTTCTACCGGGTTATGGACACTGAGAAGGGCTTGAGAAAAAACGCGGCGGACATCACCCGCGCCTTGCAGGCCGGAGAACGTTGGCGGGAAGATATTCGTCAGGCGACCAGCCCCCTCAAAGTCGTGAGCGCTGAAGGCACGGTCGAACAGGCGCTCCGCATTCCGCAACAGAATGGCGAGGTGGTTTACTTTTTCACCGGAACGAACGTGCTGCGGCGCGCGGGTCCGGATGCGCCCTGGACCGAAAGACTTCCCAGTGTGAAGGTGTCCAAAATGAACCGCGACACGCGCGAACGAATCATGGCGTGGCGCTGGGAGGTGGAATTGAAGGCCGGCAAAAAGAAACCCCTTGTTCGACCGCTGTTCACTTTTGTGGCAGTGTCGCCAACTCAGGCGGAACCATGAAGCTATCTCTGCGTCAAGCCTGCGCGTCCAACCCGGCGACGCCGGCGCGCCGGCCGGCGGTCCGCCCGCGAAATTCGCGCGGTTCGGAAGGCGGCTTTGCTGTTCTCGTCGTTCTTATTCTGCTGGTTATCATGGCATCATTGGCGATCGGGACCACTGTCACTCTCAACCAACTGCAACAGGAATTGAAACTCGTCGAACGCCGGCAGCAGCATCGCTACGCAACGATGAACAACACGAACGCGCCCGCCGACACGAAGTCCAAAACACTGCCGCAACGAACCGGAACCATCGCCCCGGCTTCCGCTGGGGCTCAATAGAGGAATTCCATGGACGCGCCGACAGACCGGATTCGGATCATCGAACGTTCGCTGCGCTGTTTTGTTTTCGGTTTGCTAAGCCTGATTCCGCTGATCGGACTGGGGCTGGCAATGTTGGCCATCCGATTGCACTTCAAAACGTGGGCTGCCAGCGGCGGAGAATGGAACCCGGCCGGGCGCTATTTGTTGGCCGGCTATTGTCTCGCCTGGCTGAGCATTCTGCTGACACTGGGGGCGGTAGCCTTGTTCGCGGTCTTCCTGATCCGGCACTTTGATTATCAGTAACGACCGCTGAAAGCGCGGCCATGAATTTCCTGCCGATAGTGACTCGGGAGCTTCGGCTCAGGGCCCGAAGACCCAAGGGCTCCACGTCAACACTCCGTCTTTGCTCCAGTCCCTTTTCCTTTTGCCTTTTGCACTGCGGCCCGGTAAGCAAACCGGGTGACTCGCGCGGATTCCAGCCTGTTACTGCTGATACCCGCTTACAATGAAGAGAAGCGGATCGAGCCGACGCTGCGGAGTTACGCGGAG
>DASPXS010000329.1:0-16934 GCA_035637175.1 Haliangiales bacterium
GAAACCGGTGGAGGGCGCCGCTTTGTTTGGCACAAAACTCGACGCTTACAATCACACCGCCTTCCAGCCGGTGGAAACAACCGGACTCCGCATCGAAGTGCAACTGCAACCGAATTACTCGGGCGGGGTTCTGGAATGGAAAGTAAGTGACTAGCCATCGTGCCATTATTTTGGGCGCCCTGGTCTGCTGATTGGACCAGTTATCAGGGTGTCCACGCCCATTTAAAAGGCGATTTCCAGTCCGCAGTGAAGTGGTATCAGCGAAGCCTCCGACTCGGGCAAGACAAAGCCTGGTGTTGGTCAAATCTCGCCCTGGCTTACGACGCGTTGGGGGACCAAACGCATTACCACGAGGCAGTCCAGATTTTGCGTAATCTGGATGAGAAGGCCGCAAGTGAAGTGGAAGGACAGGTTACGGCTTCGAGGCGGAAGTGAATGGACTAGGCAGAAGATTTAATTAAGAATGGCCCAATATGAATCGTCTGGGGCGGCCGTTTCCTCAATGTCATTTTCGGCGGAGAGTAAACTCGCGAGGGCGCTCGCTCCACGGACCCATCCGAGAGAGAGAGGGGAGCTCTGGCGACGTAAACAACGGAGATACGACTATGCAAAACAAGATCCTGATGGTCGGCGCCTTGCTGGCAGCCGCGCTATTCCTCACTTCCAGCCGATGTAACTCTGCCGAATCGGCCGGCGCGAAGAAGTCGATCACCGTCGGCTTCTCGCAGATCGGCGCCGAAAGCGCCTGGCGCACGGCGGAGACGAAGTCGATCCGCTCCGAAGCGTCAAAGCGCGGCGTGAACCTCAAGTTCTCCGACGCCCAACAGAAACAGGAGAACCAAATCAAAGCGCTCGGAACATTCATTGCCCAGCGAGTGGACGCCATCATTCTCGCGCCGGTGGTCGAGGCCGGTTGGGAACCCATTTTGAAACAGGCGCGGGCGGCAAAAATCCCGGTGATCCTCGTGGACCGGGGCGTCACGGTGTCCGACGATTCGCTTTACACGACGTTGATCGCTTCCGATTTCGTGGCGGAAGGAAAGATGGCCGGGGAGTGGTTGGGGAAAAAACTGGGCGGCAAAGGCGCCGTCGTGGAATTGCAGGGCACGCCGGGCGCGGCGCCGGCCATCGACCGCAAGAAAGGTTTCGAGGAAGCGCTGAAGAATTTTCCCGAGCTTAAGATCATCAAATCGCAGACCGGTGAATTCACCCGCGCCAAAGGGAAGGAGGTCATGGAAGCGTTCCTGAAAGCGGCGCAGGGCAGCAGCGCGAAGATCGATGCGGTTTACGCCCACAACGATGACATGGCCCTGGGCGCGATTCAAGCCATCGAAGAGGCCGGCTTGAAACCGGGGTCCGACATCATTGTGGTTTCCATTGACGGAATAAAGCCGGCATTCGCGGCGATGATGGCCGGCAAACTGAACTGCACCGTTGAATGCAATCCGTTGCTGGGACCGGCGGCGTTCGACGCGGTCGAAGCGGCGCTGGCCGGCAAGCCGCTTCCGAAAAGGACCATCGTGAAAGACCAGATTTTCGACCAGTCGGTGGCGCAGGATGTGATCGGGAGCAGGCAGTATTGAGATGAACAATGCGAAGCCGCCCGAAAGTCCGCCAGGTTTTGGAGTGCGCCAGTCCTCTGGCGCTTTGGCAACGGGCGCGACCCAATCGAAAGCGCCAGAGGACTGGCGCACTCCAAAACGCCACCGCGCGATTTGAAGGTTCTGAGATGCACCGCGCCGGATTTGGTCCGGTGCCCGCCCCGACGCTCTCCCCGGGAGGAGAGGGTCAGGCAAGGGGAATAATGAAGGCTGCTAATATCGGAGTTATCGGCATTGTCGCCGCCATGACCGCAGCCGCTGCGCTCGCGCACTCTGCCGTCGAATCCGGCACCTACACCAACCCGGTTTTCGCAGGCGATTATCCGGATCCCTCCGTCATCCGGCTGGGCAAGGATTACTGGGCGACGGCGACTTCTTCCGAATGGGGACCCCAGTTTCCGATCCTGTCCTCGCCCGACCTGGTGAATTGGAAAATTGTCGGCGCGATTTTTCCGAAGCGGCCGGCGTGGGCGGTGGGCAATTTCTGGGCGCCGGAAATATCGGAGTATGAAGGCCGCTACTTCGTTTACTACGTTGGTCGCAAGAAGGACGGCCCGCTCAGCGTGGCGGTGGCCACCGCGGAAAAGCCGGAGGGGCCTTACACGGACCATGGCCCGCTCGTGTCGCAGGACGCCGGCTCGATTGATCCCATGGCCGTCACCGACGAAAAAGGGGAGCGTTGCCTGGTTTGGAAAGAGGACGGCAACAGCCGCAAGCTACCGACCGTGATCTGGGCGCAGAAACTTTCCGACGACGGGGCCAGCCTGGTTGGAGAAAGGAAGGAACTGATTCGCAACGACGCCCCGTGGGAGGGAGCGGTTGTCGAGGGTCCGTTTGTCTTGCGGCGAGGGGAACGGTTTTATTTGTTCTACTCCGGTTCGGGCTGTTGCGGGCGCGGCTGCGCCTATGCGATGGGCGTTGCCCGATCCCGTTCGTTGTTCGGCCCGTGGGAAAAAAATCCCGCGAACCCGATTCTCGCCGGCAACGAACATTGGAGATGCCCCGGCCATGGCAGCATTGTGACCGATGACCGCGGCAGATACTTTTTGCTCTACCACGCCTACGAGGACAAAACGTTCGTTTTTACCGGGCGCCAAATGCTGCTTGATGAAGTGAAGTTCGGTGGCGACGACTGGCCGACGATCAACGGCGGTCAAGGCCCCAGCACGGGCGCGCCGTCGCCGTTCGGCATCACTCAAACCGGGACGGACCGCTCGTTTTTCGACGACTTCACGACCGGACGTCTCGGTCCGGGATGGCAGTGGCCGCAGGCGAACGAGCCATCGGTCCGCCTCGACCCCGCGAATGGCGGCCAACTCGTGCTGGCCCCGGCGGGAGAGCACACCAGCGATCTGATCGGCGCCGTCCTGGCGCGGTCAACGACCTCGGGCGGTTACGAGGCGACGACGGTGATCGACACGCGCGGTTTGAAGCTGGGCGCCTTCGCCGGTCTGTCGGCGTTTGGCGATCTGGCGAATGCGCTGGGGGCGGCGGTGGGCGAAGGCAAGGCCATCCTGTGGCAGCGCGAGAAGAATCAAAACAAAACCGTTGCCGAATTGGGCGGTGTCATCTGGCCGAGCGTTTATCTGCGCCTGACGGCCACGGGCGGCAATCGCTTCCAGTTCGCGGTGAGTCCGGATGGAAGCGATTGGAAAGCAGTCGGCGCAACCGCCGACGGCGGTTATCTGCCGCCGTGGGATCGCAGCGTGCGCGTGGCGCTCACTGTTGGAGGCGTGGTCGGCGCGGAAGGACGATTCAATTCGTTTCGGGTGACACCAGTCCCCGTTGGGGGAATGACGAAGCACGAGTGAAATCCGAAACCCGATTGACGTATGACGAAACCCGAAAGAAATCCGAATGACGAAATCCAAATGACCAGGCAGCGAATCGCCACGGACGACGCGGTCGTTTTGGTGCTTTGGCCTTGGACATTCTTTGGTCCTTGGTCCTTGGTCCTTGGTCATTCTTTCGTCATTTGTCCTTCGTCATTTGGCATTCTCGCTCGCCCATGATTCAGCCTTCCACCGGTTCGACTGGAGACACTCCGTTGCTCTCCGTTCGGCGTGTCACCAAGACCTTCCCCGGTGTGCGCGCGCTGGACAGTGTGGATTTCACGCTGTGCCGCGGCGAAATCCACGCCCTGCTGGGGGAGAATGGCGCCGGCAAAAGCACACTCATCAAAGTGCTCACCGGCGTTTACCGGCGGGACGGCGGTGAAATCACCTTTGACGGTCGGCCCCTCGATCCGCGGTCGCCGACGGAAGCGCAACAGCGCGGCATCAGCACGGTTTATCAGGAGGTCAACCTGATTCCGTTTTTGTCCGTTGCGGAAAACATATTCCTCGGTCGCCAGCCGATGAAGTGGAGCCGCATCGATTGGAAGGAGATCAATCGTCGCGCCACGGAAGCGCTCAAACGGCTGGACCTGGAAGTGGCTGTCACCCGGCCGCTCAACAGTTACTCGATCGCCATCCAGCAGATGGCGGCCATCGCCCGCGCGCTGGACATCGATGCCCGGGTGCTGGTGCTCGACGAACCGACTTCGAGCCTCGACGCCAACGAAGTCGAACATCTCTTCGCCGTGCTCCGCAAACTCAAGGCCTACGGGCTCGGTATCATTTTTGTCAGCCATTTTCTCGACCAGGTCTATGCGATCTCCGACCGCTTCACCGTGCTGCGTAACGGCAAGCTGGTCGGCGAATATGAAACAGCGAAGCTGCCGCGCCTTGAGCTGATCGGAAAGATGATCGGCAAAGACCCCGAGGCGGTCGCGGAAATGAGCGCGCGGCATGGCGCGCCGCCGGTGGCGGCCAAACAGGAGACGTTCGTGCAGGCGAAAGGCCTGGGCCGCCGGGGTTCGGTGGCGCCGTTCGATCTGACGATTCGCACCGGGGAAGTCGTAGGATTGGCCGGATTGCTGGGCTCCGGCCGGACCGAAATGGCGCGATTGCTTTTTGGCCTCGATCGCGCCGATGCCGGCCAGATTGAAGTGGATGGCCGGACGGCGGCGCTGAATTCGCCGCGGGCCGCCATCGCGCATCGGTTCGGTTTTTGTCCGGAAGACCGGAAGGCGCAGGCGATCATCCCGGACCTGTCGGTGCGTGAAAACATCGTGCTGGCGCTGCAGGCGAGCAGGGGATGGATCCGAAAAATTCCCGCGCCGCAACAACAGCAGCTTGCCGGCAACTATATCAAGTCGCTGGGTATCGCGACCTCCGACGCCGAAAAGCCGATCAAACTGCTCAGCGGCGGCAACCAGCAAAAGGCCGTTCTGGCGCGCTGGCTGGCCTCGCAACCGCGCCTGTTGATCCTCGACGAACCGACCCGCGGCATCGACGTTGGCGCCAAGGCGGAAATCGAGCGACTGATCGCGCGGCTGTGCGGGGACGGGATGGCGATAGTGTTCATTTCGTCGGAACTGGAGGAAGTCGTGCGCGACAGCCATCGGGTCGTGGTGTTGCGCGACCGGAGAAAAGTTTGCGAATTGACGGGCGGAGAGATTGAACTCGCGGCCATCATGAAAGCGATTGCTGGACCGGCCAATGACGAAATCCAAACGTCGAATGACGAAACCCGAAAGAAATCCGAATGACGAAATCCGAATGACCGATCGGCGAACCCGGCAGGACGAGGTTGTGGTTTTCGAGCTTCGAGCTTCGACATTCTTTCGTCATTCGCATGCCTTCATTCGTCATTCGGATTCCACGTTACACCGGGGCTGCGCTCAGCGCTTGGGACGATGAACGACATCCCCCGCCGTCTCGTGCCCGCCTGGTTGCGATCGCTCTTGTGGCCCTTGATCGCGCTGGCGGGGTTGCTGCTGTTCAATCTGTTCTTCACCGAGGGCTTCGCCCGCCTCACGATCCGGGACGGGCACGTGTACGGGAGTCTGGTGGACATTTTGAAACTGTCGTCGCGCGTGATGCTGGTATCGCTGGGCATGACACTGGTCATTGCGACGGCGGGAGTGGACCTGTCGGTCGGCGCCGTGGTGGCCATCGCGGGATCGGTGGCGGCGAAGTTGATCGTCGAGCACCAGGCAAGTCTTCCATTGGCTCTGGCTGCGACGCTGGGACTCTGCTCGGCGCTGGGGGCATGGAACGGAGTGCTGGTCGCCTGGATCGGAGTCCAGCCGATTGTGGCCACGCTGATCCTCATGGTGGCGGGCCGTGGCATTGCACAACTGTTGACGGACGGGCAGATCATCACGGTGGATAACCCCGGTTTCAGCTTCATTGCCGGAGGGCACTTTCTCGGGCTGCCGTCCCCGGTGACGATCGTGGCGGTGATGTTGATGATTACGGTGCTGCTGACGCGCGGAACGGCGATGGGCCTGTTCATTGAATCGGTCGGGAACAATGAAACCGCCAGCCGGTTCGCCGGTGTGAACGCGCGCGCGGTTAAGTTGTTTGTCTATATGTTTACCGGCCTCTGCGCAGGGATGGCGGGCCTGATCGAGGCTTCGGACATCAATGCCGCCGACGCCAATAACGCAGGTCCCAACATTGAACTGGACGCGATCCTGGCCGTCGTCATCGGGGGGACATCGCTCAACGGGGGCCGCTTCAATCTGCCCGGCTCGCTGGTCGGCGCGCTGATTATCCAGACCCTGACCACGGCCATCAAAATGCGGGGCGTGCCGGTTGAATACACGCTGGTGGTCAAGGCGGTGGTCGTGCTCGCGGTGTGCCTGTTGCAATCGGAGGAGCTGCGCCAGCGGCTCTGGCAGCGGAGGGCGAGCGCATGAAGCGACGCTTTTTCCGGGCGCAAATCCCCTGGCTGACGACGATCGCCGTGTTGATCGTGTTTTATGCCGGCGCGTCGATTCGCTTTCGCGAAGACCATTTTTTTTCCTGGCCGGTCTTCGTCAATCTCCTGCGCGACAATTCATTCCTCGGACTGGCGGCGATCGGCATGACGTTTGTCATCCTCTCGGGTGGAATTGACCTCTCGGTGGGGGCGATGATTGGCTTCACCAGCGTTTTGGTGGCGCGCCTCATGGGACAGCACGTCCCTCCTTTGATCGCGATCGCCGTGGCGCTGGCAGTGGGAACCGGCTTTGGCTGTTGCCTGGGTGCGGTGATTCGTTTTGCCGCGCTTCCGCCCTTCCTCGTCACGCTGGCCGGGATGTTTTTTGTGCGCGGACTGGGCCAGGTCGTCAGCCTGGAGTCGATCACCATTCAACACGGCTTTTATGACGCGATCAGCGACTTCAGCCTGCGGGTGTTTCCGGTCACGGCGATGCTGTTTCTGGCGGCGCTGATCGTGGCGATGTATGTGGCGCGTTACACGCCGTTCGGGCGCGCAGTCTATGCCATCGGCGGCAACGAACAATCGGCGATGCTGATGGGATTGGCGGTGGGGCGAACGAAGGTTGGGCTGTACGCGCTCAGTGGGTTCTGTTCGGCATTGGCCGGGGTCACCTATACGTTCTACACGTCGTCCGGCAGCGCCACCGCCGGGACGATGCTCGAACTCGATGCGATCGCGGCCGTCGTCATTGGCGGCACGCCCCTTTCGGGCGGCGTCGGCAATATTTTCGGCACATTGATCGGGGTGCTCATTCTCGGAGTCATCCAGACCATCATCACGTTTGAAGGCACCCTGAGTTCGTGGTGGACGAAGATCGCCGTCGGTGTGCTGTTGCTGGCCTTCATTCTTCTGCAACGCTTCCTGCAAAGCCGGACCGCCAAGAGGTGAAACCACGAATGGACACGAATGAACACGAAAGCTATGACAAACTCCTCTACGCTGAACTGCTGCGGCACTGTGAATCGTTCCGGTTGTGATGGCGTGAGGGCGCGCCCATCAACACCCGCCAAGCGGATCAACCCACGTCTCGGATTCGTGTTCATTCGTGTCTATTCGTGGTTGAATTGAGACCTTCGCGCTGGGGAGATCCACGCCAATCGCGCCCCCATTGCATCCCGACGGAATTTAGTGTATCAAGAGTCATGCATTGCCTGAAATCCTCGTTCCCGGCGCGGCGTGCTTTCACTCTGATCGAACTTCTGGTGGTGATTGCGATCATTGCCATTCTGGCGGGCCTGTTGCTTCCGGCGCTGGCGAAAGCGAAGGCGAAGGCCCAACAGACAGCCTGCATTAACAATCTGCGTCAAATCGGCCTCGCGACCATCATGTATGTGAACGACAATAAGAAATATCCCGGTTGCCTCTGGGCGGGCGGAGGATTCTACTATGTCTGGCCGCCGCGGCTTTTCACCCAACTAGGCACCAATCGGTCCGTTTTCTGGTGTCCGACAGCCAAAGCAAACAGTCGATGGGATACCAACGCCAACAACAGCCTGGGCGCCACCGCGCCGGACGGTTCCTGGGACCCGTTCGGCATCAGCAACACGGCGCGCTTTCCGCTGGGCTATAATGATTGGGGGCTGAAGAACCCGGGACCGGGCCAGCTTGGCCTTGGCGGGGATGTCAATATCGTCGGCGATCTTTTGGAAGGCGCCGTTCGATCGCCGGCCGATATGTTGATGTTGGCGGACAGCAAGCCGGACGGGAGTTTCGACGGCAACGTGGACCCCAAGAACCCTTTGGAATGGCCCTCCAACCGGCACAACCGGCGCACCACGGTAATGTTTGCCGATGGCCATGCGGAAACGGCCAGGCGTGGCGATGTGATCAGCCCGACCAACGACCAATGGCGCCGCCGCTGGAACAACGACAATGAGCCACACTACGAGATCACGTGGACCGTCGATCCAGTTCAGGAGGCTACCATTGATCCATGACGGAATCTTGAAGGCGTGATTTACGACGCATCATTGGACGAGTTGCGGCAAAAGGTCTGGAACGGAAAGCGCATCAACCAGGCGGAAGCGTTGCGACTCTATCATCTGCCGTTGGAGGAGTTGGGCGCCCTGGCGGACCGCCGCCGTCAGTTGGTGAAGAAGGATGCCTGCGCGGGGCATGGCAACGAGATTGTTACCTACATCATTGACCGGAACATCAATTACACCAACGTCTGCAATGTCTATTGCAAATTCTGCGCGTTTTACCGGGTGGAGGGGGACGATGAGGCCTACGTGATTACGCCCGAGGCGTTGGACAGGAAAATCGAGGAGACCGTTGCGCTCGGCGGGACGCAGATCCTGATGCAGGGCGGACATCATCCGAAGCTCAGCAAGCAATGGTATCTCGACTTGTTGCATCACATCAAAAGCAAATTTCCGCAGGTCAACATTCATGGTTTCAGCCCGAGCGAGTTCGTACATTTCCGCGAAGTGTTCAACGAGCCGCTGGAGCAAATCATCCGTGACTTCAAGGCAGCGGGGCTCGGTTCCATTCCGGGCGGCGGCGGGGAAATCCTGGTGGACCGCGTGCGCCAACGCATTTCGCCGCTCAAAGCCATGAGCGACGATTGGCTCGAAGTCATGGCCGTGGCGCATCGGCTTGGTCTGAATTCATCGGCGACGATGATGTTCGGGCATGTTGAGACGGTGGAAGATCGGATCGAGCATCTGGAGCGGGTGCGGGTGCAGCAGGACAAGTCACTCAACCATGGCAACGGCCAAGCCCAGGGAACTGCTGGCAACGCAGCGACGACCGCACCCCTCTCCCCTCACGGAGGGGAGAGGGAGGCCGAAGTCCGGGTGAGGGAAGAATCGAAGATAACGTCGGCAGCCCTGGCAGGCGGGACACCTGCCCCACGGCCCATTGGTTTCACGGCGTTCATCGCCTGGACGTTTCAAGCGGAGAACACCAAACTCCGGGCGCCGACCGTCGGGGCGCACGAGTATTTGCGGACGCAGGCCCTGAGCCGGATTTACCTGGACAATATTCCGAATATTCAGAGCTCGTGGGTCACGCAGGGACCCGAGATCGGCCAGGTCGCGCTTAAATTCGGCGCGAACGATCTCGGCAGCATTATGATTGAAGAAAACGTGGTGTCCCAGGCGGGAACGACCTTCCGCATGACCGTTGCGGACATGCATCGGCTGATCGAAGACCTCGGTTATGAACCGCGCCAGCGGGACAATTGGTACCGGCTGGTCGGCTGACCTCCTCTCATTTCTCCTCGTCAGGATTTGACCAAAACTTTGAACGTACGTTCAAAGTTTTGGTCAAGCCATTCCTGAATGTCAGGTTCAAAAGTGAGCGGCAGAGGGAAATTAGTGATCGGCGCCGAACACGCTGGCGAGGATGGCTTCCTTGATTTTCCAAATGAGGGACATCGTGATCGCCATCGGCAGCAGGATGAGAAACAGCAACACCCACTGGCTCATCGGTCCCAACACCCGCAAGACGACGCCCAGAGACAGCGGCGGGTGCCTGATTTGCGACAACGCGAAATAGACGGCCAAAAAGGTCGGAATCAGTACCAGCACAACGCTGTTCAATGACGTGAAGACTCTGGTTTCTTCGCGCAACGTTTCGTCAGGGAGCATGGCGGTGAGACGTTGCAACATTTGATTGAGGTTGAAAAGAAAGAGCAAGGCGGACAAGGCCATCACCGAGACCGCGTAGTAGAAGAAGGGAATGTCGGGCAGTTGCTGATGCCAATGAAGGAAAGGAGACAAGCCGACATCGACCAGGCCCAGGATTTTGGCCCGGTCCAACGCCAGCGCCCAAACGCGTTCCTGTTTTTGAAAGTCGCTCATCAGCCACAAACCATAAAAGAGCAGGGCGGTAACGACCACCGGCGCGATCAGGCCGTAGTGGCCCAGGGAAACGAGCCAGTTGGTGTTGGCCGTTTGCACGCAAACCACCAGCGCCAGAGGCAGGCCCCAGAACAACGCGGAAAGACCGCGCACCAGACGGCCCAGGGAACGCATCAGTTCGGTTTTGGGCGCGGTCTCGGACATGCGCGGGTCGCTGCTCAAAAGGTCAGGTAGGTGTATTCCTTGAGGCCGCGCTCATAATCGTCGAGCAGCCGCATGGCTTCCGACGGTTTCAGTTTGTCGGACTTGATGGCCACGTCGATTTGCGCCTTCATCTGCCGTTTTAATTCGTTTTCGTCATATTGCACGGCCGAGAGCGTCTGAATGATGGTATTGCCCTCGATGACTTCTTCGACGTAGTAACCGGTGGGTTCATCAGGATCGAGAAAAACGTGCACTTCGTTGACGCGTCCAAAGAGATTGTGCAGATCGCCCATGATGTCCTGGTAGGCGCCCATGAGAAAGAAGCCGAGGTAATACGGTTCGATCTGGCCGCTCCCGTTCTGGGTGAGCTCGTGCAAGGCGAGCGTGTCGCGCACGTCCCGCAGGTCGATGAATTTGTTGACCTGACCGTCGGAATCGCAGGTGATGTCCACCAGGGTGGCCTCGCGCGTGGGCCGTTCGTTGAGGCGGCTGATCGGCATGATGGGGAACAACTGGCCCAGCGCCCAATGATCGAGCAGCGATTGAAAAACGGAAAAGTTGCAGAGGTACTGGTCACCGAGGCTGTCTTCGAGCTGGCGGATTTCTTCGGGGATATAAGCCTGGCCGCGGAAACTGTGAACGACTTGCTGGCCGATTTCCCAGTAGAGGTGCTCGATCTTGGCCTTGTCGGGCAGCTCCAGCACGCCGAGCGTGAACATATTGTGGGCGTCCTCGCGGCGTTCGAGCGCGTCGTGGTAAGCCTCGAGCTTGTTGAGCTTGCAAAGGTTCTTCTTGATGTCGAGGAGTTCTTTGACCAGCGGATTGTCGTTTTCGCAGCAGGTGAAATTGACGTCCGGACGCACTTTGCCGATGGCGCCGAACACTTCCACAATCAACACGCTGTGGTGCGCGACGAGGGCCCGGCCGCTTTCGCTGACGATTTCCGGGTGGGGCACTTTCTCCGCGTTGCAAACGTCGGCGATGTAATAAACCACGTCGTTGGTGTATTCCTGCAGCGTATAGTTGGTCGAGCTGTCGAAGGCGGACCGGCTGCCGTCGTAATCCACACCGAGTCCGCCGCCGACATCGAGGTATTCGACCGGGAAACCCATTTTGTATAATTTGGCGTAAAAACGGGCGGCTTCCTGGACGGCCTTTTTGACGGTGAGAATATCCGGCACCTGGGAGCCGATGTGAAAATGGATCAACTTGAAAGCGTGCGTGAGGTTCTCCGATTTGAGCAACTCGGCCGCGGCAAGCAATTCGACCGTGCTCAGACCGAACTTGGCATTTTCACCGGCGCTGTCGGCCCATTTGCCGGCGCCTTTGCTCAGCAGGCGGGAGCGGATGCCGATGAGCGGTTCGACGCCGAAGTGCCGGGAGACGCTGATGATTTGCTTCAGTTCCTCCAGTTTCTCGACCACCATGATGACCTTCTTGCCCAGCTTGATGCCC
This sequence comes from Haliangiales bacterium, assembly GCA_035637175.1. GTDB lineage: Bacteria > Verrucomicrobiota > Verrucomicrobiia > Limisphaerales > AV2 > AV2. The sequence goes on from DASPXS010000329.1 coordinate 11,879, forward strand.
ATAAGCGCCATGCGAATGAAGCTGGGGTCCTTGTAGCCATTGCAGATAATCAAGCTGTCCGGCTCGGCCTGGAGCGCGAGTCCGGCGAACAATTCCGGCTTGCTGCCGACCTCCAATCCGAAGTTGTAAGGCTTGCCGGCGTCGAGAATCTCTTCCACCACTTCGCGCAGTTGGTTGACTTTGATGGGAAAGACACCGCGGTATTTGCCCTGGTAGCCGAACTCGGCGATGGAGCCGCGGAAGGATTCGTTGATGAATTGGACGCGATGGCGCAGGATGTCCTGAAAGCGAATGAGCAGAGGAAACTTCAGTCCGCGCGCTTTGGCCTCCTCCACCACATCCGTCAGATCGACCGTCGTGCCGGCTTCCTGTTGCGGCATCGCCACGACGTGGCCCGCTTCGTTGATGTCGAAATATTTCGCGCCCCAACGGTCGATGTTGTAAAGACTGCGGGCCGTCTGGATGTCCCAGGGCCTGGAATCATTCGCTGAATCACTCATTTATTGGAATTACTCAAAACGAGCGCACTATAAGGACGCCTTCGCAGAATTCAATAAGCGATGAGTAAATTTTTTTGAGCGAGCCACGGGAAGGCGTGATGCGTGATGCGTAATCCGTATTGCGCGATGCGTAACGCGTATTGGGTAACGCGTAATTCGGATCACGGATTACGCATCACGGATCACGCTTTATTCATCACGCGTCCCGTTTCCCGTTTTACTTCGACGGATCGCTCTGATTCCATGTCGCGCATGTCAAAGGTTTCGCTGGGCTCGGTGGTGCGCCATTGCGATCGGCTGTTGCGCACGGATGAATTCGCCGACTGGGAAGGGGCGGTCAACGGTTTGCAGGCGGAAAATCGCGGCACGGTCAGTTGCATCGCGGCGGCGGTGGACGCGAGCCTGGCGACTATTCGGCTTGCGATCGCGGCCGGGGCCGACCTGCTGGTGGTGCATCACGGGCTGTTTTGGGGTCCCACTCATCCCTGGACCGGGAAACGCTATGAATTGCTCAGGCTGTTGTTGGAGCACAACCTGGCGGTTTATAGTTCGCACCTGCCGCTGGACGCGCATCCGCGCCTGGGCAATAACGCGCTTCTTTGCGCCGCGCTCGGCCTGAAACAGCGCGAACCGTTTTTCTTTGAAAAAGGCCAATTCATCGGTTACCGGTCGCAAACCCGTTTGCGACGAAAGGAACTGATTCGCCGTTTGCATCAAGCGCTGAAGGCGCCGCCCAGGCTGTTGCCCGGCGGCCCGGCGGTTTGCCGGCGCATTGGCGTGGTGAGCGGCGGCGCGGGCAGCGAGCTGAAAAAGGCCGCGCAGGAGGGCGTCGATACGTTCATCACGGGGGAGGGACCGCACTGGACCTTCGCGGCCGCCGAGGAACTCGCGGTGAATGTTTTTTATGGAGGCCACTACGCCACGGAGACCTTCGGCGTGAAAGCGCTGGCGGCGCATCTGTCGAAACAGTTCAAGGTTCCGTGGACGTTTCTGGATCACGCCAGCGGACTGTAGCCGTCAGGTTGTGGCGGGCGGGCGGGTGTACCAGGCAATCCCGGTCTGGGCGAGTTCTTCCAGGACTTCGCGGAGAACGAATCCCTGCCCGGCCAGCATTTCGTCCACCTTCTCCCGGGCAATGATCCACTTGTGCCACTCCAGAATGAGGGTGTCCACGCGTTGCAGGAACCGGGCATCGGTCCGCAACAAATCCTTTTCCGACCCCTCGATGTCGATCTTGAGGACGTGGCAGCGGACGTCGCCGCAATATTTCAACCAGGCGCTTTCCAGGTCCACGCGCGGGACCGACACTTTTTTCCAGTCGCCTTTTTGCGGTTTGCCCGGTTCGTAAACGGGAAACTGGGACGAGCCGAGGTTGGAGGGGAGCAGGTAGAAATCGACGCTTTCGCCGGCGCCGGCGGACCCCGCCAGGCCGAAAATCGGCACGACTTTTTCCAGGTGATTGGCGGCCAGGTGCCACCGGGTTTCATCGATCATTTCCGGGTTGGCGTCGATCATCAGTCCCTGCAAATCCCTTCGTTTCGTCAGGTCGGCGAGCAGGACCGCGAACAGACCCACGTTGCAGCCGAGATCGGCGAACGTCGTCACGTTGGCGGGCACAATCGCTTTGAGGTAAACGTTGCGATGAAAAATTTCATCGGCCAACAGCAGCGTTTCCAGATAGCGGCAGCGATAGCGCGCCCCGGTGTTGGGAAGGGAGCGGACGCGGGGGAAATGCCGCAGGACGAAACCCGCCAATTGCCGAAGCCGCAGCCAGCGCACGACATGATGAAAGGCGGGAAGCGAGTCGAGATGTTGCAGGAAGCTCATGCGTGAGGTCGGGCGCGAAGCGGGCTCATTTCTTCGACGCGCCGGCGCCGCCTTTGGCGGGAACAGGCACGGGCTCTTCGCCGGTCACGAACAAGAGCGTCCACAGCGCCAACCCGGCGATCAGCGCGGAGAGACTGACGTAAAAGGCGGTGAGCGGCGGTTGAAAGCGAAACTCGACGTTGTGTTTGCCGGTCGTCAGATAAACTCCGCGCATGATGTAATTGCAGCGCAGCAATGTTTCCGGTTTGCCATCCACCCACACCTTCCAATCGGGATGAAAACGGTCGTTCAGCAGCAGCACACAAGGGGCGGCGGCATCCGCGTTCAATTGAATGCGCTTCGGTTCATAGCGGGCGAACTCCACCGTGCCGGCCGTTTGATTGGTGGAGGTCGTCGGACCGGCTGCGGGCGGCAATTGGCCGGCCACGAAGACAGTCTGTCCGGGATCAAAATTGGGATTTCGCAATTCCTCCAGTGTGGAGTCGTCGTTTGTGTTGACCTGCCAGCGGGCGAACAGTTTGACCCGTGGCAACGCGCCGGCGAACTCAAAGAGCGCGAATTTGCCGTTGGCGGCGGGCGCCGCTGTAAGGTGTTCCGGTTTGGTGACCTCCGTGATGCCCGGCCTGGCAACAAGATCGAAGTTGGTTTGGACGCGGAACCGATGTTGCGAAGGATCGAACTGTTCGTTGAGCTGGTTGAGAAGCCCGCTCATCCCGAGCAGGTAACGGCAGTTGGTCAATTGCCACAGTCGGCCGCAACGGTAGAGTTGGTTGCTGTTCGTCGGTGCCAGCGCCTGGAGATAGGCCAGGTCAAATTCGGCCACCCGCGGCATTTGAATGATGTCCAGCGATTGGACCCGATAATACTGGAAGTGATGCTGCAACCATTCGACGAAATAAACCTGGATGAAGCGATTCGCCTGTTCATCGCGGGGATCGACCAGAAACGTGGACGACAGCGGGGCAATCTTTGCCGCGACACGATGCTCGTAGGGCCTTTCCCGGAGCCGATCGATGATGGTGTTGCTCGCGTATTTCTCTTTGTAATTCCAAAAAACGATCCAGGGCGCGTCGGCGCGGCCCAAATCAATCACCAGCAGCAGACCCAAAGTGATCCAGGCCCATCTGGCGCGCGGCCCCGAAAAGACGCCGCTCAGGATGAGGGTCAGGAGCGCGATGGAAAGGGCCAGAAACAAAATGAACCATCCGACTTCGGTGAGGCTGAATCGCGCAATCGACTCAGCCAGTCCCTCATCGGGGAAGCCGGCATTCAGCAGATGCCGGACGAGCTCGCGTTTGGAGGAGGCATAAATGAGCCAGCCCAGCACACTGGCGGCCACGGCGCTGAGGGAACCGATGGTCCACTTTTTGTCGAACCTGGGCGCGGTTTTCCACCACTGTTTGATCTGTTCCCGCCACGCTTTTGTTTTCGCCGCCGCTTTGTCGAGATAGAGCCGGCAGAGACCTTCCAGCCCGTAGCCAAATAAAGTCAACAGCGCCAGGCTGAAGGGGAAGATGAATTTGACCGGATTTCGGATGGTCGAGAAATAGGGAAGGGCATAAGCAATCTGATAAAAGGGAGCGTGCTTGCCCCAGGCCAAAAACAGGGCGACGACCAGCAAGGCAATCCAGCACCAGATGGACCTTCGTTCCTGAGTCGGAAACACGGAATTCCCGCTCCGAAACGATTGCGCCATGGCCCAGAGTGAAACCAACGCCACGAGAACCCCGACCGAATAGCCCGAGGCGGAATGGCGAAAGCTTCCCTGAGCTTGGCCCACGGCGCCCCAATAATTGGACCCGTTGGCGGACTGGGGTTGTTCTCCGTAGAGCTCGGGCATGCGATAGCCAAACAAACCGGGAATGACGAAACGCAGCGTTTCCGCCTTGGGCAGACTCCACACGGTGGCGTCATTCCAGCGTTGTTTCTTGCTCGCCTCATCCTGCGCCATGCCCACGATGCCTTTAACCTGTGTGCCGATCAGGCTGCTGACGGTTTGGGCGGCTATCCATCCGGCGCAGAGGGCCATGACCGCGACGAGCGCGAAACTATTGACCGCTTTTTTCCCCGGCGCCTCGTCCGCGGTCATGCCGCGCAGAAAGGCAAACGCCGCGGTGAACAGGCTGAAAATCGCGCCGACGTCGAACCCTTCCATTACCCCAATGCCGACGGCGAAGCCGGCCAGGGCGGCTTTCAACGGCCAGTGGCGGATCGAGGGAGTAACCAGAGCGCTAATCGCGAACCAATTCATGGCCCAGGCGAGAGGCCAGTTGGCCAATCCCCAGCAGGCGGAGGAAAACGCCGTGCCGTTGAGCGCCGCCGCCAGCCCGCCGAGGACACACACCCACGGTCGGAACCGCAATTGTCGAAAAAGGAACCAGGCGCTCACGCCAAGGAGGAAGACACCGACCGGCGCGTAGATTTTTGCGAAAAGCACCGGGCCGAAGTCGGGCGACACGGTACAAAGAGAAGCCATCAGGAAACCGGAGACGTCGCAGAAGAACCCGGGATACTCCAGGCCGAGCCAATTTAAATTCTGCCAGTAGCCGCGGAAATGGCTTAACGCATACTCGGCTTGCGCCCGGTTGGGTCCCAGGGGTCCGTCGTTGGAAAAGACGATCTGTTCAGGCTCAAAGCTCTTGTGAAAAAGGATGGAGAGGACGGCGACCAGGCAGAGCACCAGAACCAGGAAATCACGACGACGCGCGGTATTCGGCAGAGCAGAAGAC
>DASPXS010000330.1:0-6228 GCA_035637175.1 Haliangiales bacterium
CGAACGGCCGGGCCGACGCGAGCCCCGTGCCGTCAAACGCAGACCCAAGCCCCATCAGTTACTCAACCGGCCACGTCATCGGATGAAAGAACTCGAGCACCGGAGCAAATACCGCAAAAATTCGTGAGCAATCACCCTATGAAAATCAGGTCCTTATCTAAGCGCCATTCGTGTCAGTCCCGGCTATTGTAGAATAGGCGATCACTTCTTCAAACAATTTGCCAGCGTATGTCGGCAACCCATCCGCAACCGTTGCGCAATCCAATCCATCGTCATCACGGTCTCCGCCCTCAACCGCGCCGCCATCTTCACCTTGACGGCGTCGGTTTTCGGGCGCCGTTCCAAATCCTGCTCCGTACACCCTCGCCTCTTTAATTCCCCCACCACTTCTAACCGGGATCAGGAAAACAAATCCAGGATCGGTTTGCCTTCGCCGTCGCGGGTCACGTAGAACGGGCGCTTCTCGATTTCATAGGAAAGCCTCGGCGGGATTCCCACTGCGCGGAACAGGGAGGCGTGCAGGTCCTCGATCACGACCCGGTTCTCAGTCGTTTTGAACGGGCGTTCGTCCGCCGTCCGGCCGTGCAAATAACCCTTTCTGATTCCGCCGCCGAAGAGCAACACGCAACCGGCGTCGGTGAAATGCCGGTGCATGCCGTAGTTTTTCGCGTCATTCACCACGTCCGGCACTTCCACCTGGTCTTTGACCTTCTTGTCCGGCTTTCCTTCGATGAGCGCGTCGCGGCTGAACTCGCTGGCCAGGACGATCAACGTCCGGTCCAGCAGACCGCGTTCTTCCAGGTCGAGCACGAGCTGGGAAACCGGCGCGTCGATCGACTTTTTCAGGTTCTCCATCTTTTCGTGGCCGTGCTCGTGCGTGTCCCAGTTGAGGAACGGGATGTATTCCGTGGTCACTTCGATGTAGCGCGCGCCGACCTCGGCAAGCCGCCGCGCCAGCAGGCAACCCAGTCCAAACCGCCCGATCGTCGAAGCTTCATAGCTGCCGGAGCGATCGATCGCCGCGTCAAAACGTTTGCCCGCCTGGTAATCGGGCCAGTATTTGCGGATGTGTTCCACCGGCTCCCGGGTCAAGTCAAACGCCGTCGCCGCGGGTGAACTGAGCAGCCGATGGGCATTGTCGAGTGACCGCAGCAACGATTCTTTTTGGTAGTCGCTCCCGAATTCACCGACCGGACTCTGCGCCAGCAGTTTCCGGTAAAACTTGTCCCGGTTCTCGAACCGCGACGGGCTCATACCCGCCGGCGGACGCACCGCGTCGGCGGCCTGTTCCGGGAAAGGGATATTGAACGGCCCATATTCACTGCCGAGGAATCCCGCCGTCGTGAAGGCCTTGAGTTCCTCGCCTTCACCCAGGTCGAAACGCTGACCGATGTTAATGAACGCCGGCATCGCCGGGTTCTTCGGCCCCAGCGTGCGCGCGATAATGGCCCCGAGGTGCGGCGCTGCGACTGTCTGCGGCGGCGCGTAACCGGTATGCCACTGGTATTGGTGCCGCGAATGCAGAATGAAGCCGAGATCGCCCGCGGTATAACTGCGAATCAACGTCCCGCGGTCCGTCACGCCCGCGATCTTCTCCAGCCCGGCGGTGAACTTGATGTGATCGACCGCCGTGTCAATGGTTGGGAAGGTGCTGAACATTTCGGCCGATTTCATGCCGCGTTCGAACGGCGTGTAACGCTTCGGGTCGAACGTCTCCGTGTGCGCCACGCCGCCGGCCAGCCAGAGCACAATCAGCGTGTCGGCCGTCGGTTTGATCTTTTCCTCGGCTTCGGCCGCGAGGATTGCCCGCGGATAACCCGCGGCCAGCGCGGTCAACGTTGCCGCGCTCGCGGTCTTCAGAAAATCCCGACGCGACCAATTCCCCTCACGCGTCCTGCAGCCGCCCGCTTCCCCCGAAGGGGCGAGGGCGCGATGAGAAGTGCCTTCGTCAAACCGATAAGATTTCAATGTTTTCATACGTCATTTCCAGTCTGCGCATATTTCCGGTGGTCGGCGCAACGCGCCGCGCCGACCTCGCCCTCTGGGCCGCGGCTTTGCAGCGCTGCGTTCATTCGTGGTCAGTAAATCAATTGAAACTCCGGCATCATCGTCATAGCCCACAACAAATCCTCCACGCCTTCCTTTTGGACGGGCTTGCCGACCATTTCTTCGGCAAAGCGCAGTTCGTCTCTGGTCGGCTTGCGCGCGAATGCCCGCTGATAAAGGGTGATCGCCAGTTCACGGCTTGAACCCGGCAGCTCCTGGATGACGCGTTCGGCTCCGCGCTTGAGCAGACCCGCCAGCGTCGCGCCGTTCGTCAGCTCCAGCGCCTGCAACGTCGTCGCCGCCGAAGGGCGGCTGGTCACGACTTGTTCGCGATTCGGCCGGCCCAGCGCGGTCATGAGCGGATCGTTGTTCACCAGCGCGGCGCGGACCTCTCCGCACAGCTCGGCCGAGGAAATCGACGCCGCCAGTTTTTTGCCCAGGTTCCAGGGCGGGATGTCCATGCCGCCCAACTCCGCGGCGGGTTTCCAATCGCCGGCGGCGAATTCTTTCCGGGTCCAATCGTCGGCCTTTTCCGCGGACCAGACCCAGCTCCGGTCGGTGGTGAAATCGAAAACTTTTTCCACAGTTCTTCCCTTCACGATCTGTTTGTGCCGGACAGAAGCGTAAAGAAAGAAACCGGCCGGATTGGACTGGTCCGCGGACTTGTCGTCCGGCTTGCCCGGATCGTTGACCGCTTTCACGGCGAAAACATTTTCCCCTTTGACCAGACGCGAGCGGATGTCCGCCAGCTTTGGTTTGTTGTGATCGCTGCTCGAAGCCGCCTCTTTGCCGTTAATGAACAGTTGGAAGCTGTTGTCGCCCGTGGCGACCACCGCCGCGTCGGTCGGCTCGACCGGCAGGTTGACGACCTTGCGCAGGTAAATGGTCGTCGGCTCGCTTTTTTGCGCGGCGCCGGCGTCCTTCCAGATCCATTTCGGCTCCGCCAATCGTGGTTTCAGACGGGCGTCGGCGACGCCGAAGTCCACCGGTGTGGTCGGCAAAACGTTCCAGACGCCCGTGAGGGCGGCGAGCGCGTCGCGAAATTCCTCCGCCGAAAGGCGGCGCACCACCGGCCCGTGAAAAACGAAGTCCTTCCCCTGCTGCTCGGTCATCGGGACGGCGGGCAATTGATACGCCCGGGACGTGAGAATGAGTTCGCTGGTGCGTTTGAGGTTGTAACCGTGCTCCACCAGGTCCGCTGCCAGCCAGTCGAGCAGGTCCTGGTTCCACGCCGGATTGTCCATGTCATCCGCCGGCTCGATCAGGCCGCGCCCCATGAAATTCGCCCACATCCGGTTCACCATCGTGCGCGTGAGCCGGCCGTCCTTCTTCGACGCGATCAGGTCCGCGAACTGCTTGAGCCGGTCGGCTCTCGGCGCCTGCGGGTCGATGTCGCCCAACTCCGGGTAAAGGAACTTCATTTTTGCGACCTGACCCGTCGGTTTGTCGCAGTGTACCATCTCCAGCGGCGTCTCGGCGTAAATGCCGGCCAGGCCGTACGAATCGGCGAGCGTCCAGTCGTTGATAAAACTGTCGTGGCAGGAGGCGCACTTGAGGTTCACGCCCATGAAGACCTGCGAAATGTTCTGCGCCGCCTGCATCTGTGGCGACTGGCTCGCGTTCACGACTCCGCGCCAGACGATCCCATTGATGAACCCCTCGGATTCGGGAACAGGATTTGCCAACTCGCGCACGAATTCGTCGAACGGCATGTTCGTGGCCAGCGCCGAAAACAGCCAGTCGGTGATTTGCTTGCGTCCGCCGTCGATGTAGCCCGTGCCGCGATAATCGTTGCGCAAGGCATCGTTCCAGAACGTCAGCCAATGCTCGGCGTAGCGGCGATTGTCGGAGAGCAAATGGTTCACCAATCGCTCCCGTTTGTCCGACCGTTTGTCGGCCAGGAATTCGTTCAGCTCCTCCGGCGCCGGCAGCAGACCCAGGGCATCGAGATAAACGCGACGCGCGTAAACCCGGTCGTTCACGGGCGGAACCGGCTTGACGCCGCGGGATTCGTAGTACGACTGCAAAATGCGGTCGATTGGATTCGTGACACCCTGGCGCGCCGGAGGCAATTGCGGCCGGCGGGGGAGAAGATTGACCGGAGGCGGTTTCGCGAAACTTATGCTGGCGTCCCACACCGCGCCTTGATCAATCCACGCGCGCAGCAGGCCGATCTGCTCCGGCGTCAGGCGTTTGCCCTTTTGCGGCATGACGCTGTCGGGGTCCAATCCGGCCACGAGCTCAATCAGATGACTCTCCGCGCTGTTGCCGGTAACCAGGGCCGGGCCGGACTCGCCCCCTTTCAACAGTGTCTCGCGATTTTCGATACTGAAGTCGCCTTTGGTCCGACCACGCCCGTGGCATTTGATGCAGCTCGCTTCGAAGATCGGCTTGATTTCCTTCGCGAAATCGACCGGGTGGTTCGCCGGCGGCGGCAGGGTCTTCGCCTGCTCCGGCGTGATTTTCGCCAGCGCCACTCCGCCACCGCCCCACAAACAAGCCGACGCTGCGATAGATGCCGCCCCGACCTTGAGAGAGGCGACCGCTTTGCGCTGCTCCCGCAGCGCAGACTGGCCGTCTGCTGCAGCGCAGATTTTCAATCTGCCGGCGCCACGACCCGCCGGCGAGCCGCAACGTTCCGGCGCCGTATTGCCAGCCGCAAGTCGGCGATACAGCCGATCGAATATCCGCGCTACAAAACCTGCGCCCATCTGTCGCATACCCCGCGGACTCCACTGCAAGACGCGTTTCATCTAGCCTAAAACCTAGTAGTGTATCGATGGAAAATGAAGGAGAAACTTACGGTTTGTGCAAGCGGTAAAACTGTTGAGCGTTTGTCGCGTTGACCGTGACGCTGTTGACGCCGCCGGAACTGGTGACCGCATTCGTGACCGGCGCCCACGACGCGGCGGACAAATTTGGCGTCGATTCCAACATGAAATTCACGCCCGCGGCGGGCCAGGAAAGGACAATATTGCTGCCGGAAATGGCGGGAAGAGAAATCATTGGCAACGCGCCGACGACAATTCCGTATTTAGCGCCGAGGTAGGCATCAATGGCCTGCCGGTCGGCATCCAAAAGCGCGGCGTCGAAAATCATGATTTCGGCGAGATCCCCTTTCATTTTCGTGCCCAGATCGTTGCGCGTGCCGATCCCCAAGGGGTCGCCATTGTCGCCGATGCTGGTAACCAGCACGCCGGTTCCGTTTGCCTGGCCATCGAGAAAATGCGCGACGTTGGTTGCTTGCATCGTTACGGAAATGACATGCGGAACACCCAGTGAAGGCGCGCCGCCGCTCGCGACCTGGGCGTTGGCGCCTCCGTTTCCGCGATAGAACCGCAGGTTGCCGAAACCTTGAAGCGTGTAAAAATCGTACGGCGCAGGTATGTTGAGACTGGTCTTGCCAACAATGCCGTTGAAGTTCGCGAAATCGGTGAACCGCGCCACCGCGTAAACGGACATGTCGCCCGTGATGGCGAGACTCGCAGACGACGGACACAACAGGTAACTGTTGGTCCCGTCAAAATGGATCGCAGGTTGGCCGTTGAATCCGTTGGTGACCAGGATCGGCATGAGATCCGTCCCTGAAAACTGCGTCGCATGGTTGAAATTGCCGGATTGGTCGTCCCATTCACTGACCCGGCCGAAACCGTCCGCCGTCACGCCCGCATCGGCTTTCAGCCAAAGCACAGGCAGCGCCGGGTAAAAACCCACCGGCACCGAAGTCTGGACGATGGTGTTATTGAACATGTCCTGGACGTTTTGGACGGTCAGCGAATAACTGACGCCGTCGGCGAGGCCGGAAGTCGAGAGAATCACTTTATCGGGTGTGCCGCCCGCCGCCGCGGCGGTAACCGTCGCCCCATTATCGAGCGAATAACTTTCGGCATTGGTTGCGCTGGCGACACTCATCGATTCGGAAAAAACCACGACGATTTCCGACGGGCTCCAGAGCGCTTTTCCCGCAGAGAGCAGGGTTGGCGGCTCCTGGTCGAGCAGGACCGTCAGTTTCGCGGAATCACTGAGCAGGCTCGTCCCGGGAATCGAAACCCGGACACGGTAACTGCCGTTATTGTCGGCCAGCGTCAGGGTCGGCGTGGTATAAGTGGCATTGGTGGCGCCCGGTATATCCACCAGGTTTTTCTGCCATTGATAGCTGATCTGGGAGGAATTCGCCGTGAC
>DASPXS010000331.1:0-10824 GCA_035637175.1 Haliangiales bacterium
CGGTGGCACGACCAGCATCATGGCGCGGATCGAATTGGGCTCGGTGAAATTCGACCGCGATCAGATTGAGGCTTTGCGTTTGACGCGAACGCAAGTCCGGCTGCAACGCGAACGGCTGTGGAGCCTGCCGCTTGCCGAGCGGAAAAAAATTACCGGCCTGCCGGCGGACCGCGCCGACGTGATCCTGACCGGCGTGCCGATTTATGAAGCGCTGATGGAGCGGTTCGATTTTCCGGATTTGCGGGTCAGCACGCGCGGGCTGCGGTTCGCGGCAGTGATGGAGGAACCACCTCGACGGTGAATAATTGAACATTGGCAAACCTGAAGCATCCGGTAATCTACGCAGTAGTGCACAACGAAATGAGCAAAAGGCCGGCTTTCACTCTGATTGAACTTCTCGTCGTCATCGCCATCATCGGGATTCTGGCCAGCCTTTTGTTGCCGGCGTTCAGCAAAGCCAAAAGCAAGGCGCAAAGCATCGCCTGCCTGAACAACCTGAAGCAATGGGGACTGGCCACCCAGCTTTATGTGGCGGACAACAATGATTTCCTGCCGCCCGACGGATCGCCCAACGGTCTGTCGGTAAATTCAGGTTGGTATATCGACCTGCCCCGCGTGCTGGGAATCAAAGCCTACAACGAGTTGCCCTGGCGCACCAACGCCAGCATATCGCCGGAGAAATCAATTTGGATCTGCCCGGCGAACACCAATCGTAGCAACGGAAACAATCTGTTCCACTATTGCCTCAACGAACATGTCAACGGGACGGGCACCAACAATACGCCCGTCCGCCATTCAACCATCAACCGGCCAACGCAGGTGGTCTGGTTGTTCGACAACGGCAAGCGCGCGGCGGTGGCTCAGCAGAACAACGTCCACACCAACTTGCACAACAGAGGCGCCCAGTTCACGCTCCTCGACGGCCACGCCGCCCGATTTCGCAATACCGAATACTGGGATTTCAAGACCAACAAAGGCCGCACGAACAATTCGGACCTGATTTGGATTCCCAACGTGGACTAGCAGCCCGCAAAGGAATTTTGGAGCGGCAGGCGCGACGCGCGAGACGCCTGCCTCGTGTTGGAGCCAGAACAGTCTTGTAGCCAGGCGCAGGAAATGGAACGCTTGGCGCGATGAAAACCACCGCCTCATTTCATGAGTCGCTTTGCGTCCATCGGTCGGGTCCGGCTTCGATCGGCCTTTGCGCGCTGATGCTGCTGCTGGCGACGGGTCCGGCCCTGGCCAGGGACCTGGCCAACTACGCCGCCGACATGAGGGAGGACCTTGGCGACAGGATTTTGCCCTACTGGCACGACACGACGCTCGATACAACCAACGGCGGATACGTGCTCGCCGACGATGTGCAGGGGCGGCGCGCCGCCACCGAAAAGCAATTGGTCACGCAAAGCCGGCTCATCTGGACCTTTTGTCGCGTCCATCTCCGGGGTTACGGCGACGAAAAACGGAACTATCTGAAAGCAGCGGAGCATGGTTACCGCTTCCTGATGGATCATTTCCTCGACCGGAAAAACGGCGGCTATTTCTGGACCACCGACCTCGCCGGGAAGGTCCTCAACGACCGCAAAATCCTCTACGGCGAGTCGTTCGTCCTGTACGCGCTGGTCGAATACTACCGCGCCAGCGGCGACAAAGAATCCCTGCGCCGGGCGATGGACCTTTATCATGAAGTGCAAAAGCGCGCGCACGACCCGAAAAACGGCGGCTGGTTCGAGCACTTCACGCGCGACTGGACGCCCATCATGAAACCGGATCCGGAGGCGATCGTCGAAGTGGCCGGCTACAAAAGCGCCAACACGCACCTGCATCTGATGGAGGCGCTGACCGAGTTGTATGAGGTCACGCTCGACGACGAAATCAAGCGTTCGCTGGAGGAATGCCTGCGTCTGAACGCCACCTATTTTTACCCGAAGGATCCCGGGAAATCCTGCTTCCACCGCCAGCCCGACTGGAAGGAAGTTACCGATCCGAAGAGCGCCGGGCTTTCCTACGGCCACAACGTCGAGTTCGCCTGGCTGATGATTCGCGCCCAGAAAGTCCTGGGTGCCCCGCCTGCCTGGGACCATTTTTACGCGCACCTGAATCACGCGCTCAAATACGGTTACGACCACGAACGCGGCGGCTTATACAGTCGCGGTTCGGACGATAAACCCGCGAGTGACACCGACAAAGTCTGGTGGGTGCAGGCCGAGATGCTGGCTGCTCTCACAGACGCCCTTCAGAACAAGGCGAACCCGGAATACGAGACCGCCGTAAAGAAACTCCTCGATTTCGTCGCCAACTTTATGACCGACCCGTCCGACGGCGTCTGGCTCGACACGGTGACCGCAGAAGGCAAATTCAAAAGCACCGGCAAAGCGCACAATTGGAAGGCCAACTACCACGACGTGCGGGCGATGCTGAAATTTATGGAGGCCTTCAGGCCGACCATCCCGAAGCAATAGGGAAGGTGTAGTCGGTTGTTGATTGTCAGTTGTGGGTGGGCGGATCCCGCATTTTGAGACTCCGTTTCTTTGGCGTCGATTCGCGTGATCCGCGGGCTCAACGGACATTGATCGACACGAATAGCTTCAGAGAAAGGCGCCATCTTGGCCGACTTGAATCCAGGGTCGTCGTCACGCCGCGCCCAGTGGATTGGTGTTAGTTAGTGTTCATTCGTGGTTCCTCTTTGCCGCCCAGACTCCCGCCAGCGCGCCGGACAAATGTCCCTCCCAGGAGATCGGGCCGGCGTGCGGCAACACGCCGTAAAAAATCCCGCCAAAACAGATGAAGACCAGCAAGGCGACGATAGCCGAGCGCCAGCTCTTCATCATGAATCCGGCCACGATCAGATAGGCCACCAACCCGAAGATGATCGAACTGGCGCCGATATGAACGATGGGCCGTCCGTCCTCGGAGCCCCGCCCGATCAGCCACGTGCCCAGCCCGCTGAAAAACCAGATCGAACATAGGGTAAGGACCGGATAATAGTGCCGGTCCCAGAACAACAGCACCAGCAGAACAAACAACGGCAGCGCATTGGCCAGCAGGTGGGCCGGACTGGCGTGGAGCAAGGGACTGAACGCGATGCCAACCAGACCGGGAACCGTGCGCGGCACGATTCCGAAGCCGGCGAGTGTGAAACCCTTCTCGCGCCGCAGTAGCAGCTCGCTCACTTCCGCCAGGAAAAGAACGGAGACCATCAGCGCGCTCGTTTGCGTCGCTTCTGTGAAACTCTTGAAATGCGACCTGGCCATTGCTCAATTCCTCAGACAAGGAATCATCCCGGCGGTTCAGTCGAAAGGGAAAAGAAGCCACGGAAGGTCCCCTAAAACAGCGTCAATCCCCTCTGGCTCCAATGTCAAAACTATGCCGCTTCAGCGGCTTCCGGAAGCGTTTTTCGCATCCATTTAGAGATCCGTGCCTGCCGACTTGGATGCCTTGTCAATAACTTTCAACTCTGAAGCATTGAGCGGTAACTGAGCAATAAAAGTCCGAGCATACCCATTCGGCAAAGGTGGACGGCCCATCTTGGACATTCATTTTGTTTTGTTTTTGAATGTCGGACAGTGTCCGACATATGTGTACGTTTTGCAACCGAATTCCGGCACCTCCTTGGAAATCGGTTTTCAAATTAAGACACTACCGTTTCGGGCGGTCGCTTGCTTTGCCCGTCGGGCTGGGCTAGTCTGCGGCGCAGATGCGTCTGCTCGACCGCTACCTGTTGCGCGAACTCCTCGTTCCGCTCGGCTACTGTCTGGGCGGTTTTTTGATTTTTTGGATTTCGTTCGACCTCTTTAACCGACTGGATGAGTTCCACCAGGAGAGACTGAACGCGGTCGAGATCGCCCACTTTTACCTGCTCCAGATCCCCGGGATGCTGGGCGAGATTGTGCTGCCGGTGTCGCTGCTGCTCGCTCTTCTTTACGCGCTCACGAACCATGCGCGCCATCACGAACTGACCGCCATGCGAGCGGCCGGCGTCAGCCTTTGGCGTTTGTGCCTGCCTTATTGGGCGGTCGGACTCCTTTTCAGCCTGCTCCTCTATCAACTGAACGAGCACTGGTCGCCCCGGAGCGCAGAACTCGCCGAGCAAGTCCGCAAGCAACATTCCTCCCCTCCCGCCGACTCCGCCGAGGGCCCCTGGCAGAATGATCTGAAGTTTCGCAACGACGGCGACGACCGCTTCTGGCGCATCCGCGCTTACCATGTCGAAACCGGCGAGATGATCCAGCCGTACGTGGAATGGCGGCTGCCGGACGGTTCGCGCCGGCAGTTGATCGCCGAGCGCGGCGTCCTGAGCAACGGCGTCTGGACATTTTTCAACGTTCGCGTGTCCGTGCCCGATCCTTCGCCCGATTCGCCCAAAGTGTGGGAACAAACCAACGTGCTGGCCGTGGCGGAGTTTTCCGAGACGTCGGAACAAATCAAAAGCGAAATCAAGATCAGCCAGCTCAGCAGCATCAAGGCCGCGAAAAAGGCGCAGTTGTCCATTTCGGAAATCCTCAATTACAAACGGTTGCATCCCCACCTGCGGCAGACCACCCGCGCGTTGCTCGACACCCAGTTGTACGCCCGGTTGGCCGCGCCCTGGACCTGTCTGATCGTCGTGCTGATTGCCATCCCCTTTGGCGCGCCCTCGGGCCGCCGCAACGTCTTCGTCGGAGTCGCAGCGAGCATTTTTATTTGCTTCGGGTATTTCGTTCTACAAAGGTTCGGCATGGCGCTGGGCACCGGCGGTTTGGTGCCGGCGCTGGTGGCGGCGTGGCTGCCAAACGTCCTTTTCGGCAGCGCCGGCATCTGGTTGACGGCGCGGGTCAGATGAGTTGCAGGAGATGAGTTGCAGGTTTTCAAGTTTTAAGGTTATCAGGAATGGCCGCCGCCGTGCGCCTGACAACCTGATAACTTGATAACTTGACAGTCTTGCAACCGGACAACTTGAAAACCAAACCATGAGCGACGATCTGGCCGAACTGCAAGCCCGCTATGAACGGCTCCGCCTGCTGTATCAGGTCAGCAACGTCATTCACTCGACGCTCGATCCGCGCGAAGCGCTGCAATTGATTCTCGGCGAGGCGGTGCGCCTGATGCGCGCTTCCAGCGGTTCGGTGGCGCTGTTCAATCCGACCACGGGCTTCCTCGAAATCGAAGCGTCCCACGGCCTGCCCACCCACGCGTCGAAACTCAAGCTGAGACTCGGCGAAGGAATCACCGGCTGGGTCGCGCGCGCGGCCAAACCGGCGCGCGTGGGCGACGTCTCGAGGGACCCACGTTACATTTCCCTGCGCAAGAACGTCCGGTCCGAACTGGCCGTTCCCCTGGAGGTCAACGGTGTGGTGCGGGGCGTGTTGAACGTCGATGCCGACCGGTTGAATGCGTTCAGCGCCGGAGACCAGGAGTTGTTGCAGGAACTGGCGGTTCAGGCCGCCAAGGTCATTCACAACACCTGGCTCTACGAACAACTGCGCCTCAAGGCCCGGTTGTTCGAGTCGCTGGTCAGCGTCGGACAGACGATCAACTCGACGCTCAATCTCGACGACGCGCTCAAGGTCATCACGCGGGAAGCCTGCCAGTTGATGGCCGGCAAAATGTCTTCGTTGCTTCTCCTGGACGAGACCCGCGAAGGGCTCGAATTGCGCGCCAGTTGCGGCGCCGGCGCGGCCTATCTTCGCAAACCGCGGCTCAACGTCGCCGAAAGCCTGCTGGGCATCGTGGTGCGCCGCAAGAAACCGCTGCAACTGGAAAACGTCCAGACCTCCACCCGCTATCAAAACGTCGAGGTCGCGCGGCGCGAGGGATTGGTTTCCCTGCTGGGCGTGCCGCTGGTCTTCGGGGGGCAGGCCATCGGCACGCTCAGCGTCTATACCGGCCGGCCCCACGTTTTTTCCAACGAGGAAATCCGCATCCTCTCCGCGCTGGCGGATTTGTCCGCCATCGCCATCGAAAAGGCCCGGCTCTACGAGCGGATTGTCGATGTCGAGGAACAGATGCGCCAGAACGAAAAACTGTCCGCCCTCGGTCTGCTCGCGGCCGAAGTGGCCCACGAAATCCGCAATCCGTTGACGGTGATGAAAATGCTCTATCACTCGCTCGACCTGAGGTTCTCCCGGAGCGACCCGCGGGCCCGGGACGCGGAAATTATGGGAGAGAAGATGGAGCACCTGAACAAAATCGTGGAGCAGATTCTCGACTTTGCCCGGACCTCGGAACCGGAGTTTGTGCCGGTCAATTTGAACGAGTTGATCGAGGAGCTTGGCCTGCTGACGCGGCACAAACTCACCCAGCAGAACATCCAGGTCGTTCACCGGCTGGAGCCCGATCTGCCTTCGGTGATGGCGGACGCGCAGCAACTGGAGCAGGCTTTCCTCAACCTCATTCTCAACGCGGTCGAAGCCATGCCGGACGGCGGCAAGCTGATCATCATTTCGCGCGCCGTGTCTTCGCCGGAGGACGGCGGCAATCTCACGCACGTGCTGGTCGAATTCAAAGACACCGGCCAGGGCATGACCCGGGAGCAGCGCGCCCAGGCTTTCACTTCCCTCTTCAAGACCACCCGGCGGAAGGGAACCGGCCTGGGACTGGCCGTGGTGGCCCGCATCGTAGAGGCGCATCGCGGCCGCATCGAAATCAAATCCAGTCCCGGCCGCGGCACAACGATTGGCGTCACCTTGCCTCTTTGAGCAACAATCAACGGGCGGGCCGGACGATTTTCCCGGCCGGGACCGCCCTGGCGCGCTTCATCCGGGTGCCAATATCCGCCCGGACTTTGCCAAAAGACGTAAAGCAAGCGACCGCCCGTCACGCGATGATATGTCTTGAAATTCGTACGCCGCCCGAACCGCGCAGGTCCTGAAGGCGAGCGAGTCCGGTCTGACGCGCTCGGTGCAACGCTCACAGGCAGCTTGAAAAGTCGCGCGGCGAAGCGGCGGACGAATTGAGATCGCACACCGCAAAGCGATATGAACTCGCGCACCAATCGCCGGCAATTCCTGATAAAGTCCGCAGCTTTCGCCGGCGCGGCGATGACCCCCTCGTTCGATTTGCAACCCGCGAGCGCCGCCAGGAAGCGAACCGCCCTGGACCAGGTGACCCTGGGCAAAACGGGGATCCGACTCAGCCGCCTCGGCATCGGTACGGGCAGCAACAGCGGTGAAGTCCAGCGCGCGCTCGGTCGCGAAGGCTTCAATCGGCTCGTCCGCCATGCCTACGATCAGGGCATCACCTATATCGACACCGCCGAGAGCTACAAAACCCATGACTGGATTCGCGACGCCATCAAAGGCCTGCCGCGCGAGAAACTGTTCATTCAAACCAAGATATCGGGCGCCCCGGAAAAACCCGGGGAGGTCATCGACCGTTTTCGCAAGGAACTCAACACGGATTACATCGACAGCCTCCTGTGTCATTACGCGACCACGCATACCTGGGACGATGAGCGCCGTCGGGTCATGGATGCCCTGGAAGAGGCCAAGGAGAAAAAGATCATCCGCGCCAAAGGCGTTTCCTGCCACGGCCTGCCCGCCTTGACGCGGGCTACCCGGGTCAATTGGGTCGAAGTGCACCTCGTGCGACTCAATCCGATGGGACATAAGGTGGATGGCGCGACCTTCAAATGGGAGGAAACTGGCAACGTGCCGGCGGTGATGGAAGAAATCAAAGCCATGCGCGCCCAGGGCCGCGGCGTCATCGGCATGAAACTGATCGGGAACGGCGACTTCAAAAATCCAGAGGACCGCGAGCGGTCGATTCGATTTGTCATGCAATCCGGATTGGTCGATGCCGTCGTGATCGGATTTGCCAGCCCGGCGGAAATCGACGAAGCCATCGAGCGAATCAACCGCGCCCTGGCGGAGGCGTGAGTCGCAGCCAAATCGTGGCAGGCGGCGGACGAGTTTCCAGTGCGGGCATCAGCACCGCGCTTCCGGCTTCGCAATACGAATCCGGGCGGCAAGATGCCGCCCTCTACGGCAGCCAAGATGTCCGCCGCTACAACCGCGGGCAGGCGCTAACCACATACTGGGCATTGCCCCAGGCTGGTATGAGCTGACGCCCTTGGCGTCACTCAGCGCGGCGGAACCGGAACCCGATCGTCGTCCTCCTCCTCCTCCTCGTCATCGTCATCGACCCCGGACGCTCAGTCGAGAATGTTGAGATCTGACCCAATTCGCAATTTGCCAGTCGTTACCTTCGATTGAGCATTCCGGTCGCTTGCCGACAAGGAGGACTTCAATTAGATATTAGAATGTATAAAAACTGTTACACATAGAATAAAATAAATTGATAATATGTTAATAATAGTTTAACAGTTTAAGAGTTATTAAACATATGAACACTTCGATGCGTAAGATTAGAGATTATTTTAAGAGAAACGACGCCGTTTGCAGCCGGGTGGTGGGCCTTTTCCAGTTGATCTCCAACAAGGGTCGCTTCCGTATCATCTGTCTGCTGGCCCACGGCGAATTCTGCGTTCATGAAATCATGGAAGCGGTCGGCGGGGGGAAACTCTCCAACATCTCCCAGCAATTGAAAACGCTCGCCCTGGCCGGCGTGGTGGAACGCCGGCGCGAGGAGCGAAAGATTCTTTATCAGCTCAAAGACGAGCGTGTCCGTAAAATGATCGGATTCCTGCGCGAACAATTCCTCGGAGGAGGCGAAAAACCATGAAAAAACTGCTGATTCTCGGCGCCGGCACGGCCGGCACCATGATGGCCAATCACCTGCGGAAAAAGATCAGTCCCGGCCAGTGGAAAATCACGGTGGTGGACCAGTATGCGACGCACTACTACCAGCCGGGATTCCTCTTCCTGCCCTTCGGCCTTTACTCGGAGCGCGATGTGGTCAAACCCAGGCGTAAATTCATTCCGCGCGGAGTCGATTACGTCGAGGCGGAGATCGACCAGATTGATCCGCAGGCAAACAAGGTTGTCCTCAAAGACGGCCAACAACTCGCCTACGACATCCTCATCATCGCCACCGGCGCCAAGACCGCGCCCGCCCAGACCGAAGGGATGCTCGACGGCGATTGGCGGAAGCGCGTCTTCGATTTCTACACGTTTGAAGGGGCGGCGTCACTGCATCGCGCGCTGGAAAACTGGAAAGGCGGCCGGTTGGTGGTTCACATCTGTGAGATGCCGATCAAGTGTCCGGTGGCGCCGCTGGAATTCACGTTCCTGGCGGACTGGTGGCTCACGCAACAGGGATTGAGAGACAAGACCGAACTGGTGTTTGTCACGCCGCTGTCCGGGGCGTTTACCAAGCCGATTGCGTCACAGGTGCTGACGCATTTGCTGGACGAGAAGAAGATCAAGGTGGTGCACGACTTCGCCATTGCCCGCGTGGACAATGACAAACGCCGAATCATTTCCTGGGACGAAAAGGAGGTCGAATATGACCTGCTCGTCACGGTGCCAACCAACATGGGTGACGCGGTTATCGAACGGTCCAGTTTGGGGGACGAACTCAATTTCGTGCCGACCGACAGGCAAAGCCTGCGATCGAAGGCGCGGGAAAACATCTTTGTAATCGGCGACGCGACCGATCTGCCCGCGTCTAAGTGCTCTGGGTCATAAGTTCGATGACGTATTCTGAGGGTCAGACTGCGAGCGCATGGGCGGGCGGTGTCTCGATTTTTGCGACCAACTCGCGTAGCTCAACGCGCGTGAATTTCCACTCGAACGGCCTCGCGATTTGTTCATCGTATGATTGAAATTCCAGCAGTCTGTTAGCGACCGCATCGAGGGAAGGAAAATCGTTGGGGGTTAGCACTTTCCTCTGCACAACTGAAAAGTAAATCTCAACCTGATTAAGCCAACTGGCGTGGACCGGTAGATGAACCAGCACCAGGTTGGAATACCTTTGCTGCAATCGCTGGCAGGCGGCTTTGCCGCGGTGCGAGGAGCCATTGTCCACAATCCAGAAAACCCGCTTGGCCTGCCGGTAAGGTTCCTGGCTCATGACTTGTTGGACCAAGCCGTCGAATGGAGCGATGCCGGTAGTCGGGTCACAGCAGCCGAAGACCTTGGCCCGCCGGACATCCCAGGCTGCCAAATAGGCCAGGGCGCCACCGCGTTCATATTCAAACTCAACACGCATGGCTTGGCCGGGCTCGGCGGGCTGGGTGGGGTGGATGCGGACTCGCGCCTGAATGCTGGTTTTCTCATCGGCTGAGATCACGTATTCATCGCGGCCCAAGGGCTGTTCTTGCCAGCAACCCTGGTAGAGATCCAGTACTCGTCCGGCCTTCTGCTCGAACTGCGGATCGCGGGGGAAAATCCAACTGCGGTGTTGCCAAGGGCGAATGGCATCTTGGTCGAGCCAGCGCCAGATGGTGGCCCCACTGATCTTCGCCACGATACCCCGGGCTACGACTTCCCGGGCCAAGTCTTGGCGGCTGAATCGGGACAGAGGCAATTCGGTCTGGGCGGGCAGTTCACAAGCCAGAGCTTTAACCTGCACGACCACTTCTGGGGGGAAAAACGGGCGGGCGCCCGGTTCGGGGTTCATCCTCCAGACCGGCCAAGCGTTCCTCAAAGAATCGTTTGCGCCACTTGCTGACGATCTGGCGCGGGACAGAAAGGCTGGCGGCAATTTGGTCATTGGGCCGACCTTGCGCGGCCAAGAGAACTATCTTGGCGCGAAGGACAGAATAATATGGTGACGTATATTTCCTGGCTTGAATTTCCAGGAACGACTTTTCTGCATGGTTGAGTTGGATAGTGTATGGGCTTATTCGCGGCATGGCCTCGCTCATATGAGCGAGGAAAGCTTGGCGAATCGCCACCGTAATGGCAACTATAATACGTCATTGTATTTATTGCCATTGGTACT
>DASPXS010000332.1:0-17597 GCA_035637175.1 Haliangiales bacterium
GCGCCGCCCCAGCTCAAGGGAACAAACAACTCGAACACCGACAAGTCGAAGCAGATCGAGGTGGCGGCCAGCACGCCCGCCAATTCCTCGGGCGGAAAGACATTTTTCGCCCAGTGAATGAAGGCGACCGCGCTGCCATGCTCGAGGGCGACACCTTTGGGTTTGCCGGTGGAGCCGGAGGTGTAGATGACGTAGGCCAGATTGTCTGTAGTGACGCCGGAATGCGGATTCTGGAGGGAGGATTGTCCCCGGGCTTCGTCCTGCGAATCGAGGCAGATGAATCGGTGCCCGCGGTCCGGGGCCGGGAGATGATGGCGCAGCGATTCTTGCGTCAGCGCCACGGGAGCGCGGGCGTCTCCAAGGATGAAGGCCATCCGTTCCCGGGGATAAGCCGGGTCGATCGGCACGTAGGCGCCGCCGGCTTTGAGAATGGCCAGCAATCCGACCACCATCGCCGGCGAACGCTCGAGACAAACACCGACCAGCGATTCCGGTCCTACACCCATTCCATGCAATCGATCGGCGAGTTGATTGGCACGACGATTGAGTTCGCCGTAAGTCAGTCGCTCCGTTCCGCAAATCAGCGCGGTGGCGCGCGGGGTGCGCTCGACCTGGGCCTCGAACAATTGGTGAACACAGGCATCGCGGGAATACCCTGCCGCCGTATCATTCCACTCGACCAGCAGCCGGCGTCGCTCGCGTTCACTCAACAGCGGCAATTCAAAGAGCCTCCGGGTGGAATCGCTGACGGCGCTTTCCAGAAGCCGTTCGTATTGGTCCAGCAACCGCGCGATGGTCGCCTCGTCGAACAGTTCCGCGCTGAAATAGCAGTCGAGTGCGAGGTTGTCGTCGGTCTCGGTTACATTGAAGTTGATGTCGAAATTGACGAAGCGCTTGGGGTTGCGGGCCACTTCGGCGGCAAGCTGATGGAAGTTCAGCCGGCCCCGTGAGTGGCCGACGTTGAAGGTCACATTCGCCAGCGGCACGCGATTCGGGTCGCGCGCCAGGTTGAGTTTCCGGATGAGGCGGCTGAACGGATAGTCATGATGCTCGAACGCGTCGAGAACGTTCTGCCGGAGAGCCGCCAGGTAATCGGCAAACTTTTGCCGCGCGTCGAACCGACTGCGCAGGGGCAACAAATTCGCGCAATGCCCGACGAGATGGTTCGCGCCGCCCATGACCTGTCCGGCGGCGGGCGCGCCGACCACGATGTCGTCCTGCCCGCTCAGCCGGTGGAGGAGCACCTGGAACGCGGCCAGCAACAGAGTGAAGGTCGTGCAGTGGCGCTCGGCAGCGGCCCGTTTCAAGGCCGCCGCCAGTCCGGGCCGCAGCAAACGGGACTGATGCGATCCCGCGTAGGTTCTCGTTGCGGGACGCGGCCGGTCACCGGGCAACTCGAGGACCGGGACGGAATCGGAAAACTGCTTCGCCCAGTATGCTTCGGCGTCGACAAATTCCGGGGCTGACTGTTGCGCGACCCGGTCCCGCGCATAAGCGCTGAACGGCGTCGGCGCCGGCAGCGCGGCCGGCACGCCGCGGCAGTGGGCTGAATAGAGTTCAGCCAGTTCGTAAAGCAGCACGCTCAGCGACCATCCGTCGCAGACGATGTGATGCGCCGTGAGGAGGAGCCGATGATGGTCGGCCGCCAGCCGTACGATTTGAGCGCGCAACAGCGGGCCGTTGACCAGGTCGAATTCGCGGCGCACTTCCCGGTCGATCAGGTCGGCGACGCACGCTTCGCGGTGGCGTTCATCCAGGCCGGAAAAATCCGCCAGCGGCGCATCGATCCGGGCAGCGGCGCAGATGCGCTGCGTCTCTCCTGAAGGACTGAACGTCGTCCGCAACGCCTCATGCCGCTCGAGCAGTTGTTGCATCGCCTGCTGCAATCCCTCCGCCTGGAGGGGGCCGCGCAAACGCAACTGGCACGACTCGTTGTAGGCGGCAGAGACACCCGCCCCCATCTGGGTGGCAAACCAGATTTCGCGCTGTGCGTCGGTGAGCGGGGCGGTGTTCGCGTCCGCACTCGCGTCCTGTGCGTCCCGGAGAGGGGAACGGTCAGGGCCATTTTCTCCCGGCGAACACGCTGCGGGTTGCGGCGCACGGTTCGGTTGGTCGGTCTTTGTTTTTTGCGCGTCGAGACGGGCCGCCAGTTTCTCCAGGGTTGAAAACTCTTCCAGCAACTGGCGGAAGGTGACGTTCGCGCCAAATCGTTTCTGGACGGCCTGGCTGGCCTGCGTGAGGAACAGCGAATCAAACCCCAGCTCGAGAAATGTCGCCCCGGCGTCGGCGCGCCCGATGTCCACGCCCGACAACTCGCCGAACACGCCTTTCAGTTCCGACAATGTTTCGTTCCCGCGCGGCCCGGAAAGTGCCCTGTCCCCGGGCGGCTCACCGGCTTTGCGGCCTTTCTCTTCCCGGCGATCCGGGGTTTCCGCCCGGCAACAGGAAACGTTCGTCTGAGCGGGGCCTTCGCCCGCGTTGGGTCGAGCGGGTTCGACCCAATACCGTTTCCGTTCGAACGGATAGGTCGGCAGCGGCAGCCGATGCCGCCGTTCGTTCGCATAGTAGCCGGGCCAATCCACCGTCACGCCGGACAGCCAGAGCCGTCCCAGCGCGTTGAGCATCGATTCAACCTCAGCCGTTGGTTCCTTGGCGCGACCCAGCGAAGTAACGGCGGATTGTCCGGCGCTGAAGCCGGGGTGTTGCAGCGCCAGTGTGGTGAGGGTCTGCCCGGGGCCGACCTCGAGGAGAATTCCCGGTTGTCCTTGTGCCAGTTCAGTGAGGCCGTCGGCGAACCGAACCGTCTGGCGCAAGTGTGCCGCCCAGTAATTCGGGTCGGTCGCCTCCTGCGCCGTAATCCATTTGCCGGTGACGTTCGAGATGAAAGGAATTTGCGGCGAATGCAGTTTCGCCTTTCTGACTTTGGCCGTGAACAGGTGCAGCACCGGTTCCATCATTTCCGAATGGAACGCGTGCGATGTTTGCAGCCGGCGGCAGGCCGCGTTCCGTTCGGCGAGTTTCTTTTCCAGCGCCTCGATGGCATCGAACGGTCCGGAGGCGACGCAAAGCGCGGGCCCGTTGACCGCCGCCAACGAAAGTTTTCGGCCCAGGAGCGCCTTGACCTCCTCCTCCGGCAGACGGACGGCCAGCATCGTGCCGGCGGGTTGTTTTTGCACGAGTTGCCCGCGCGCCGCCACCAACGCCAACGCGTCTTCCAGTGAAAAGACTCCGGCGAGACAGGCGGCCACGTATTCGCCGATGCTGTGACCCATCATCGCCTGCGGACGAACGCCCCAACTCATCCAGAGTTGAGCGAGGGCATATTCGACGACAAACAGCGCCGGCTGGGTGATCGCGGTTTGCGTCAGTTGTTGCGCGGCTTCTTCCAGCCGGTCTGCGCCGGGGTAAAGGAGTGTCCTCAGGTCCGATGCCAGGCGCGGTTTGAGAATTTCGCAGCAACGGTCCATCTCGTCCCGAAACACCGGCTCGGATTCATAAAGTCCGCGCGCCATGTTGACCTGCTGCGCGCCCTGGCCGGGGAACAGGAAAACAACTGGCGGTTCAGTCTCGGCCGGGTGTCCGGAGAAAACGCGCCGTGAACCGCGCGCCGTCAGGGCCTGCTCCGCATCGGCTACGCTCTGGCAGACGAGCATCCGGCGGTGGCCGAAAGGTTTCCGACCCACCTGCAACGTAAAGGCCGCGTCGGCCAGGTTGATGTCCGGGTTTTTCCGCAGATGCTCCGCGAGGTTCGCGGTCGCCGAATCCAATGCGGTCTCAGTCCGGGCGGAAAGCAACAACAGTTGCCGATGGCGTGATCCGCCGGAGGGCTCGACCGCCGGCGCTTCTTCGAGCACGACGTGGGCGTTCGTGCCGCCGATCCCGAACGAACTGACGCCCGCCCGCCGCGGGGTCCCGCCCCTTTGCCAGTCGCGCAACCTGTCGTTGACATAAAACGGACTGTTGGCGAAGTCGATTTTCGGATTGGGCCGCTGAAAGTGCAGGCTGGGCGGCAGTTGTTTGTTCTGCAAGGCCAGGACCGTCTTGATGAGCCCGGCGACGCCGGCCGCCGCATCGAGATGGCCGATGTTGCTCTTCACCGAGCCGAGGGCGCAAAAACTTTTCGCCGTTGTGCCGACGCGAAAGGCCTTGGTGAGCCCGGCGATTTCAATCGGGTCGCCCAGGGGTGTGCCGGTGCCGTGGGCTTCGATGTACGAAATCGTGTCCGGCGTGACGCCGGCGTTTGCCTGCGCCATGGCGATCACCTGGGCCTGGCCGTCGATACCGGGCGCGGTGTAACCGATTTTCAGCGAACCATCGTTATTGATGGCGCAGCCTTTGATGACCGCGCAGATGTGGTCGCCGTCCGCGAGCGCGTCGGTCAATCGTTTCAGGGCAACGATCCCGACGCCGTCGCCGGAAACCGTGCCCGCGGCCTGCGCGTCGAAGGCACGGCAATGGCCGTCGGGCGAAAGGATTCCGCCTTCCTGATGGAGGTGAGCTTGTTTTTGCGGGACCGCGATGGACACGCCGCCGGCCAGGGCCAGGTCGCACTGGCAGTTCAAAAGATTCTGGCAGGCGAGGCAGACCGCCACCAGCGAGGTGGAACAGGCGGTCTGGACGTTCAGGCTCGGGCCGCGGAGATTCAGTTTGTAGGAGACGCGCGTGGGCAGATAATCCTTGTCGCTGGCGAGCATGGTTTGGAACCCGCCGACGAGCCTGAGCAGGTCGCGGTTGGTCAGCAGGCTCGCGAGCAGATAGGTGTTGAAGCTCGAACCGGCAAACAGGCCGATCAAACCGTCGCAGGTGTCGGGATTGCAGCCGGCGTTTTCGAGCGTCTCCCACGCGCATTCCAAAAAGACCCGGTGCTGCGGGTCCATAATTTCGGCTTCTTTGGGATTTATGTTGAAGAACGCGGCGTCGAAAAGGTCGGGATTTTCCAGAACGGCGCGGGCCTTGACCAGGTTCGGATGGTCCAGGGGCGGCGGGCCCTCGAGCGGGGCCGCGGACAACTCTTCGTCTTTGAAGAAGGAGACGGATTCCACACCGTCGCGGAGATTGCGCCAGAATTCCCCGACGCTTTTCGCGCCCGGAAAGCGGCCGGCTATGCCGATGATGGCGATGCTCTCGCTTTGTGTCTCCAGGGGATTCACAGCTTCACTCTGGCGCCAAATTGTTTGGGACGGACCGCGATTGCTTTCTGCCTTCGGGTCCGGTCGTGGATTTCCTGCGCAAACGGGTTCCCCTTTTTTTCCTCTCCCAGATAGCCGGCCAGCGATCGGATGGAGGGATATTCGAACAGTTTGATGACGGGCAGTTCAATACCGAGCGTTTCGCGCAACCGGTTTTGGACCTGCACCACCTGAAGCGAGTGACCCCCGAGGTCGAAAAAGTTGTCGTCCACGCCGGGGTTCTTGATGGACAAAACCCGCTCCCAGATGGCGGCAATGGCCGGTTCCAGGCCGGCGCCCGGCGCGACAAAGGTCGTCTCCAGTTTCGGGCGCTGAGTGTCCGGGGCGGGCAGCGCCCGGCGGTCCACCTTGCCGTTGGGTGTGAGCGGCAGTTTCTCCAGCATCACCAGCGCCGACGGCACCATGTAATCCGGCAGATGCTGGCGCAGGAACGGGCGCAGTTCGTTCAACGAAACGGTTGTTTGCCGGTAGGTGGTGAGATACGCGACGAGCCGTTTGTCGCCCGGCGCATCTTCGCGCGCGACCACGACCGCCTCGCGCACCTTGGGAAATTGCAGCAGCGCAGCTTCGACTTCGCCCGGTTCGATGCGGAAGCCGCGGATTTTCACCTGGTGATCGATGCGGCCGAGCAATTCGATGTTGCCGTCGGCCAGCCATCGGGCGCGGTCGCCCGTGCGATACACCCGCGCCGCCGGATCGTCATGGAAGGGATGGCGAATAAATTTTTCGGCGGTCAGTTCGGGCCGATTGAGGTAGCCGCGCGCCAGGCCATCGCCGCCGATGAACAATTCGCCCGGCACGCCGACGGGCACCGGGTGGCGATGACGGTCGAGAACATAAAACTGCGTGTTGGCAATCGGACGGCCGATGACGACCGGTTCATTGCCCGGAAGGATGTTTGCGGCCGCCGACCAGACAGTGGTCTCGGTTGGGCCGTACAGGTTCCACAGTTCGGCGCAGCGTTCCAGGAGGCGATCGGCGAGTTCGCGCGGCAGGGCTTCGCCGCCGGAAAAAATTCTGAGTGCCCTGGCTCCCGGCCATCCGGAATCGAGCAGCATTCGCCAGGTGGCAGGCGTCGCCTGCATCACGGTGACGCCCGTCCGCGCGATTTTCGCGGCGAGTTGGACGCCGTCGGCGGCCTCTTCGCGAGTGGCCAGCACGACCCGCGCGCCCACGGTCAGGGGCAGGAAGAGTTCCAGCGCGGCGATGTCGAATGACAGGGTGGTGACGGCCAGTAGCGCGTCCTCGGCGGACAACCCCGGTTCGCGCTTCAGGGAGTTGAGAAAATTGACGACCGCCCGATGCGGAATTTGCACTCCCTTCGGTTTTCCGGTCGAGCCGGAGGTGTAAATCACATAAGCGATGTCTTCGGGACTGACCTTCACCGCGGGCTTTTTCCGGCTTTCGCGCGTGATGACTTTCCAGTCGTCATCGAGGCAAAGGAAAGTTGCGCCGCGGCGCGGCAGGGTGTCGAGCAGGCGGCGCTCGGTCACTACGGCGAAGGCGCCGGAATCCTCCCGCATGAAAGCGAGCCGTTCCCGGGGATAAGTCGGGTCGAGCGGCAGATAGCCGCCGCCGGCCTTGAGAACGCCGAGCAGGCCGACCATCATGCCCGGCGAGCGGTCGAGGCAAATGCCCACGAGCGTCCCGGGTTGCACGCCGAGCTTTCGCAGATAGCGCGCCGTCTGGTTGGCCTCCTGATCCAGTTGGCGATAGGTCAATTGTTGGTCGCCGAAAACGACCGCGACCGCGTCCGGCGTCCGCGCCGCCTGCGCTTCGAACAATTCATGAATGGTTTTCTGCGGCGGATAATCGGCTTGCGTCCGGTTCCATTCGACGAACAAACACTCTCGCTCCGCATCCGAAAGCAGGGGCAGGTCCGAAAGGCGTTTGTCCGGGTCGGCGGCGACTCCTTCGAGCAACACTTTGAAGTGCGCCAGCATCCGCCGAATCGTCGCCGGATCGAAAAGGTCGGTATTATATTCCATCCGCGCCGTCAAACCCCCGGCATCCTCGGTCAGGTAAAGTGTCAGGTCGAATTTCGCCGTGCCGCTGTCGAGCGGGAGCGGAGTGAGTTTCAGTCCCGGCCAGTTCACGGCTTGCAGCGGGGCCGGTTCGAGCGCGAACATCACTTGAAACAGCGGCGGGCGGCTCAGGCTCCGCTCCGGCTGCAATTCCTCGACCAGTTTCTCGAAGGGCACCCCTTCGTTCGCATAGGCATCGACGGCCATTTCGCGCACGCGCCCGAGCAACTCACGGAACGGCGGATCGCCCGAAAGGTCTCCCCGCATCACCAGCGTATTGATGAACAGTCCAATGACCGCCTCCGTCTCTCTCAGGTTGCGGCCGGACACCGGTGTACCAACGAGGATGTCCTCCTGTCCCGTGTAGCGATGGAGCAACGTTTGAAAGGCTGCCAGCAGCGTCATGAACAAGGTCGCGGCCTCGCGCTGGCTCAACTGCTGAAGCGGCTCGCGCAGACCGGCCGGCAGGACGAGCGATTCCACCGCGCCGCGATACGTCTGCACCGCGGGGCGCGGACGGTCGGTCGGCAGTTCCAGCGTTGGCAGCCGTCCGTTCAACTGCCTTTTCCACCACGCCAGTTCGTTGTCGAGGAACTTGAGTCGTTCCTGCTGCCAGACGGCGAAATCGGCGTATTGAACGGGCGGCTCAGGCAATTCCGGCGGTTTGCCCGCGCGCAGACGGCCATAAAGCGCGGCCAGTTCCCGGAAGAAAACGGTGAGCGACCAGCCGTCGAAAATGATGTGGTGCACCGTCAGGAGAAGAATGTGTTCCGTGCCGGAGAACCGGAGCAGTTTCAGGCGCAACAACGGAAGGCGTCCCAGGTCGAACGGGCG
This sequence comes from Haliangiales bacterium, assembly GCA_035637175.1. Classification (GTDB taxonomy): domain Bacteria; phylum Verrucomicrobiota; class Verrucomicrobiia; order Limisphaerales; family AV2; genus AV2. The sequence goes on from DASPXS010000332.1 coordinate 8,048, forward strand.
CTGCGCCTCCTGGGTCGCCCGGCGGCGCGCTTCCGCTTCGCGGCGCTCCGGGGACAGAGAACTCAAGTCGTCCACCGGCCATTTCAACGCCAGCGAAGGCGCGACAATCTGGACCGGCTGGCGGTGTCGCAGATCAAAGCTGGTTCGGAGAATTTCGTGCCGGCGAACGATTTGATTGACTGCCTGTTCCAGAAGCGCGGCCTCCAGCGGGCCTTGCATCCGCACGGCAAGGGGGACGTTGTAGAGCGGACTGCCCGGTTGAAACTGTTCGAGGAACCAGAGCCGTTGCTGCCCGGAAGACGCCGGGAAGGCGAAGATTTCCGGCTCGGGAATCGCGGTCGCTTTTTCGTCCACGGACGGGGTGGTGCTGGTTTCCAATGTGATCATGGTTCCTTACTCTGGCTTCATCGCCTGCGCGGCGGTTTCGGATGAAGGCGGGTTCATGCGATAGGCCTCCCGCGACACCCGCGTGAGGCTGGGGCCGCGTTGGGCGGCGCGGCTGGCGGTGGCCCGCTCGATTTCCCGGGCCAGTGCCGCAACGGTCGGCTTTTCAAACAGGCTGCGGACGGACAAATCGATGTTCAACGCCTCTTTGAGACGGGAAACGACCTGCGCCGCCCGTAGCGAGTGCCCGCCCTGTTCAAAGAAATTTTCATGAACGCCGATCCGGGAGCGGCCGAGCACTTCCGCCCAGATTGTGGCCACCGCGGCTTCGAGGGGATTGCGCGGCGCCACAAACGCGCGGGACGACCGGCGAAGGAGTTCCTTGGGCGCCGGCAGCGCCTGGCGATCCACTTTGCCGTTGGGCGTCAGCGGCCAGGCGTCCAGGAAAACGAACGCCGAGGGCACCATGTAATCGGGAAGCGTCGTTCGCAGGAAATCCGACAATTCTTTGCTCGCCGGCGCGGGCTGCTGTCGCAAAACAAGATGGGCGACGAGCTGTTTTTCTCCGCGCGCATCTTCGTGGGCCAGCACCAGGCTTTCCCGCACCGCGGGATGGCGGTTGAGTTGCGACTCGATTTCGCCCGGTTCAATCCGGTATCCGCGGATTTTTACCTGGTGGTCCACGCGCCCGAGAAACTCGAGATTGCCGTCCTCCAGCCAGCGAACGAGATCGCCGGTCTTATACAGCCGCGCGCCCGGCTGCTCGCTGTGCGGATGCGGAATGAATCTTGTCGCAGTGAGTCCGGGATTGTTTCGATAACCGCGCGCCAGACCGTCGCCGCCGATATACAGTTCGCCCGGAACACCGACGGGAACCGCGCGCAGCAACCGGTCGAGCACGTAAGCCCGCGCGTTGGCAATCGGGCGGCCAATCGGCGGAGCTTCGTTCAACCCCTCTTGCGCCGGGGCGACCGTGGCGGCCGTCGCGACAACCGTGTTCTCGGTGGGCCCGTAGTGGTTGACCAGGCGGAAGGGGAGATTCGCGTCCGGCCGGCGGCGGAGTTTGTCGCCACCGGTCAGCAAGGCGCGTAACGGCGCGCCTGCCGGCCAGGGCAAAGCCAACATTTCTTCGGCCAGCGGCGTCGGCACAAAGGCGAGGGTGATTTTCCTGTCGTCCAACCATTGCACGAGGGCCGGCGCGGAGGCCCGCGTTTCGTCGTCCACCAGGTGAATGCTGGCGCCGGCGGTGAGATAAGGCCACAATTCCCACACCGAGGCATCAAAAGAAAACCCGGCCAACTGCGTCGCCCGGTCTTTCGGCCCCACGTTATACGTGCGCTGGTGCCAACGGATAAGGTTGACCAGGCCGCGATGCGAGAGTTCGACGCCTTTGGGTGTGCCGGTGGAACCGGATGTGTAAATGAGATAGGCGAGATTATCGGGCGAAACGCCGGCCGGAGGGGAGGGGAGCGCGGAGCGCGCGGCCGTTTCCTGTGGCGCGCGGCGGGGTTCGCGCCGCAGCGCGTCGAAACAAACGACATGACCGTTTTGAATTTGAAACCTGAAACAGTTTTGGACGGACTCCTCGCTCAGCAACACCGGCGCTCCCGAATCCTCGAGCATGAAGGCGAGCCGCTCCCTGGGATAGGCCGGGTCGAGCGGCAGGTAAGCGCCGCCGGCCTTTAGAATGCCGAGCAGTCCGACGATCATTTCTGCGGTCCGCCGCACGCAGATGCCCACGGGCACGTCCGGCCCGACACCGAGAGAGCGCAGATGGCGTGCCATCCGATTGGCTTGGTTGTCGAGTTCCCGATAGCTGACTTCCTCCTTGCAATAAACCAAAGCAACGGCATCGGATGTGCGCTCCACCTGCGCCTCAAAGAGTTCGTGCACGCATGAGTCGAGTGGATCATCCGCCCCGGTGCGGTTCCACTCGACCAACAGTTGCCGGCGTTCGCCGTCCGTCAACAGCGACAGGTCCGCCACGCGTTGCGACAAATCGGCGAGCGTCCCTTGCAGCACGGCTTGAAAATGTCCGAGCGCGCGGGCGATGGTCGGGTCGGCAAAACGCTCCGGATCGTAACCGATCTTCAACGTCATTTCCGGCCCGGCATAAACGTCCACCCACAGCGGGAAATTGGGCTGGTTGCGAATGGCGAATTCCCGCTGTTCCCACGGGCCGCTTTGTGCGCGCAAGGCGGCGTCCCAGGATGGGTCCTGGAAATTGAAAATGCTTTCGAACAACGGCTGTCCCGGCGGCACGTCGCTCCAGCGCTGGATCTCCGCCAGCGGCGTGTGCTCGTGATCGCGCAGTGCCAGATTCTGCGCCCGGAGTTCTTTGAGCCAATCAAGCACGCCCTTGTCGTCGGCGACGCGCACCCGCACCGGCAGCGTGTTGATGAAAAGCCCGACCATGGATTCGGCGCCTTCGAGCGCCGAACGACGGCAGGCGCGAATGACGCCGAAGACAATGTCTTCTTCCCCGCTGTAACGGCTCAACAGGACCGCCCACACCCCTTGCAGCAGCGTGCTGACCGTCAGCCCGTTTTCCCAGGCGACGGCGCGGACTCTCGCGGATTCCGCGGACGACAGGGTGACCTGTTGAACGCGGTGGCCCGTGTTTGGGTTCGCTGCCGGATCCGCGCTCCTCGAGACGATGAGCTGCGTGGGTGTGACGAAGCCTTTCAACAATTTCCTCCAGAACGTCTCCGCGGCGGACCCGTCGCGTTCCCGCAACCACTCGATGTATTCACGGTAGGGGCGGGGCAAAGGCAGTGCCAGGTCGCCACCCCGGCAAAAGGCTTCGTAAAATTTGAAAACTTCGTTCAGCAGCGCAACCAGCGTGCGGCCGTCAATCAGCAGGTGGTGAAAAGTCCATGCGAAAATATGTTTCGCTTCGCCGGCGTGCAGGAGCGCCATCCGCATGAGCGGCGGCACGCCCAACTCGAATCCGCGGCGTCGTTCCGCCTGCAGATACGCGTCCAGGCGCTTTTCCTGCTCGCGGTCCGGCAGGCCGCGCCAGTCCATTTGCTCCAAATGAAGGCGGACGCAACGATGCACTTCCTGCTGCGGCTCCACACCGGCGAGGCGGAAGGCGGTCCGCAAAATCGCGTGGCGTTCCACGACCCGTTCCCAGGCCCGGCGAAAAGCGGCGTCGTCCATCTCCTCCTTCAGCGTGACGATCACCTGCTCGATATCCACACCGGAATGCGGCGCGCCCAGGCTGTGGAATAACATGCCCTGTTGCATCGGCGAAAGCGGATAGCTCTCTTCGATGTTGTTCGCCGGCGCAATTTGTTTTTGGCCCGCCATCTCGAGACCCACGTTAGACCCTTTGCGGATTCGGCTTAAAGTGGGTAAAGCCCTGAAAAGCGCATGGGGATTTGACCCCAAGGCGTCGCTGTTTCGACGATGATGGTCGGGCAAAAAGGCGGGAAATTCCCCATTAGATTTGTCATTCGAATTTCGTTTTGTTGTTGCATGGTTGTGATGCAGCACGCCCGCGTGACCTCGGCTTTCGATTCAACGCCGGCATTCTTCGCCCGGCCCGAGCAAGCTCTCAGCGCGTCCGGCCGCGCCCTGCCCATTGCCCTGCTGGGCGTGCCGTTTGACCCCGTGACCATGGCCGAGGCCATCGAACGAATTGAACGGATGATCGGGTCGGGCCGGCCGCACTACGTGGTCACGGCCAACGCCGATTTTCTGGCCCAGGCGCGGCAGGACGTCGAACTGCGGCGGATATTGATGGAAGCGCATTTGGTTCTGTGCGACGGCACGCCTCTGCTCTGGGCGTCACGGTTGCTCGGCAATCCGCTGCCCGAACGCGTGGCCGGTTCGGACCTCGCGCCGCGGCTGATTCGGCTGGCGGCAAAAAGAAACTATCGCCTCTTTTTGCTGGGCGCTTCGCCCGAAGCGAACGCGCAGGCGGCGGCGCGATTAAAAGAACACTGTCCCGGTTTGAACCTCGTGGGGAACTATTCGCCGCCGTTCCAACCGCTGCTGGAAATGGACCACGCGGAGATCCAAAAGCGCATTCGCGCCGCCAGACCGGATTTGCTGTTCGTTTCCTTTGGCTGCCCCAAACAGGAGAAATGGATCGCGATGCACTACCAGGCGCTGGGCGTGCCGGTGACCGTTGGCATGGGAGCGACGATTGATTTTCTGGCGGGCCGGATGAAACGGGCGCCGCGCTGGATGCAACGCGCCGGGTTGGAGTGGGTTTTTCGTTTGTTGCAGGAGCCCCGCCGGCTGTTCAAGCGCTACCTGGGCGACTTCCGGCACTTTGGCGGCGCCATCCTCAGGCAATGCTGGCAGATGCAATGGCGGCCTTGCCGCGTGCCGCAGGCGCGCTCAAGTTCCCTGGTCGTGGTGGAACCGACCTGGCAGCGGGTCCGGGTCTCCGAACGATTGGACGTCGAATCGGTCACTCGGGACGCGGCGGTCTGGCAGCAGGTCGTCGCCCACGACCGCCATGCTCTGCTCGACTTGACCGACACGCAGTTCATCGACAGCACCGGAGCGGCGTTGCTGGTCCGGCTGCGCCATCAGCTCCGCCGGGCCGGCCACCACTTGATTCTGGTGGACCCGAGTGTTCCGGTCCGGCGGACCCTGCAATGGTTGCGGCTGCACGATTACTTTGAGACGGCCGCGGACGCGGTCGAGGCGCGCGAGATCATCGCCGGGCGCGATCAGGAACAATCAGCGTTGGTCGCCGCCGATGGAGCGACGCGGTCATTGGCCTGGCGGGGCGAAGTGACCGTCGCCAACGCCGGCGAGGTGTGGAGGTTGACGGAGGCGCAGATCGCCGGCTTGAGCGCGCGTCAAAAAATCATTTCCCTTGACCTTTCGGAGGTTCGCTTTGTGGACAGCACCGGATTGGGCGTGATGGTTCGCGCGAAAAAATTTGCGGCGCGCCGGGGCAACCAGCTTCTTTTCACCGGCCTGCGATCGGATGTGCGGAACGTTTTGCGATTGTCGAAGCTCGCGGCCTTCCTGCTCGACAAGGCGGCATGAACATCGGGCTGTCCACTTCCGTCATCCAACGCGGGCACAGCGGCGTGGCGCAATATGTCTTTGGCCTGTTACGCGCCCTCCTGCCCTGCGCCGGGCGGCATCGGTTCACTTTATTTGTTCTGGAGGAGGATTTGCCGCTGTTCGCGTTTGCCGGGTCGAAGATGGAACGGGTGTCGGTGCCGGAGCGATATCGCCCGCCGTTAAAGGACATCGTGTGGCACCAGACGGTCCTTCCGCGCCTGGCGCGTCGGCACCGGATCGAGGTGTTGCACGTGCCGAGCTATCGGCGGATGCTCTGGCCCCGTCCCTGCGCGCTGGTGGCCACGATTCATGACCTGGCGCCGTTTCACCTGGCCAATAAATACGATGTGAAACGGATGTTTTACGGACGCGTCGTTGCCCGGCGGTTGGCGCGTCGCCAGGACGAAATCATCACCGTCAGCCGGAACACCGGCCGCGACATTGTCGATTTCTTCCGTTTGCCGGCCGAACGGCTCACAATGATTTACAACGGGCTGGATCATGCCCGTTTTTTTCCGGCTTCGCGCACAGGTGCCCGGGCGCTGATGGCCCGACGCCGCGGATTGCGCCAGCCCTTTTTCCTTTATGTCGCGCGGCTGGAACATCCGGCGAAGAACCACGCGCGCCTGATCGAGGCGTTCAACCGGTTCAAAGCGGAGACCCGATCCGGCTGGCAACTTGTGTTCGGCGGAGCGGACTGGCATGGCGCGGAAGTGATTCATGCGTTGATCCGACAATCGCGGTTCAATCGCGACATGCATTGCCTGGGCTTCGTGCCGGATGCCGATTTGCCGGACCTGTATCGCGCCGCGGAGGCGTTTGTTTACCCGTCCCTGTTTGAAGGTTTTGGCCTGCCGCCGATCGAAGCGATGGCGTGCGGCTGTCCGGTCATCAGCTCGACGCGCGGTTCGCTGGGTGAAGTGGTGGACGAGGCCGCAGCGCTCGTGGATCCGGAAGACATCCACTCGATCAAAGAACAGATGACCCGAGTGGCAGTCGAGGTCGCCTTCCGCAATCAATTGCGGGAAGCGGGATTGAAACGCGCCCAGTGCTTCAACTGGGACAAGACAGCGGCCGCGACGATGAATGTGTACGCCCGGGCTGCAACATCCCGGCTCCGACGCTGACACCAAACTGCGGTTCTGCGACCGCCGTGGCCGCTTCGCCTGGTCCGGCTTCGGTTTCTGCGGCAAAACTGCGATGATTTCTGCGACGATTTTTTTCGCGTGAGAGTATGGGGGAATTCAAAAGGTCTTTTCAGGTAGGTCTTCACCTACCGAAACTAAATAACGGGCCGGACAGCAAGGTCCGAGCCGAGATGCGCTCAAATAAATTTAAATAAAATAATTTTTCAGAAAATTATTTCCATGAACGTTTGTTTTTGAACACGACGGATTCAGTAGTGTCGTTTCTCAATGTCAGCCGGAGTTTGGCTGGCCCTTTCCCTCGAGGAAAGGTCATGAACAACGAAAACGAAAACGAAACCATGAAAGGAAAAACATGAAACGGTTCAGTTATGTCAGCCTGTTGGCCGCTGCGCTTATTGCAGCGGGTCTGATGACCGTGCCCACGGCTCAAGCGCAGGGGACATGTGTTGATTCGGTGACGGCTGGCGGATGGGTCGAAACGGGGACAGACCTGTTCGCCAACTTTGGCTTGAACGCCGAAGACAACCTGACAACTGGCGTGTTGACGGGTCAGTTGGACTTCGTCAATGCAGACGAGACATGCCATGTCGTGGGGTTCGAAGTCCTCAGTTACACGATACTTGACGACTTTTGTCGTGAGATCGTGTACGCCGTCACGGTCAATGGTGTGGAGGGGTTCACCGCCGATGTCATTGTGTGCGACTACGGTGAGGGAGTCAATGCGACCCCTGACACCTTCTCCATCGCGGTGACGAATACCGCGACAGGGGAGATTGTGGGAGAGTGCGGTGCGAGTGGGAATCTTATCGGTGGCAACGTCCAACTGCATAGCGCCCACGGTAACTGCCCATAAGGGACCGTTGACTGACTGATTCAGACTCTGCCTGGTGCGGGATGGGGCGACCAACCCTCCCTGCTTGCACCCGGCAGGTAGTGAGTTCCGCAAGCCTGCACTCACTTCGGCAATCCAAGGAGGCCGGTTGGTGGTTCTGTGATTCTTCGGATTATTCGACGTCCGCCGCTGTTTTTTGCTTCGTAATGTCGCGAGGCGCGCCCCGGAGAACTGCCGTGGAATCAAGGCGCACTGTCAGGTTCTTAATCTTAATCCTGATCATCCTGATCTTAACCTTAATCCTGATCTTAATCTTGTTCGTAATCCTGCCCTCCCAAAGCCGTGAAGAGATAAAGGCAGGGTTTGTTCATGGGTCGATTCCCCACCCGCATTTCGGGTGCTCACCTGCTTTCGGTCTGGCCGGGAGCCTCGTAGGATGAGCGCTGAATGTTGAGAGGTCCATGAATGCGAACACCAATTCCATAGGTCAGTGGAATCCGCCGATCGCCATTCGACGGCGGCTGAACGGGATGTTTGTCGGTGTCCTTGTTGGAATCTGTTCGACAGGTTGGAACCCGCTCCTGACGCAGGCTCTCTCCCGGCCGCCGTGCCTTTCGATCCGCAGCCCTTCCTCTTCCTACGCCAGCGAACTTGGAACCAATTCGACGCCGAGTCCTCATGACCGAGGCGGTGCCGACGCCTGGTTTCTACTGGAGGGCGAGCGGGACAAAAACTATCTCATCCAGGCCAGCGCGGATCTCTCCGCGTGGGATACCATCGCAACCAATCGCACCACCAGCGACGGTACTGTTCTCTTCACCGATCCCGACACCCCTCGGTTCTCGCGGCGCTTCTATCGGGCGATCCCGCAAGACGCCGTGACGCCGGCTGACCTCGATTTCCGCAACGACCGCATCCTGGTAAAACCGAAGAGTGGCATTCTGCTGTCCGTTCCGGAACTTCTCCTGGGGTCATCTGTATTGGATGAATTTCCGAGCGTGGGACACTTGCAGGTCGTCCAGTTGCCCGCGGGGCAATCCGCGCAGGAAGCCATTGCGGACCTCCTTCAAAGCGGCCTGGTGGAGTATGCCGAGCCGGATTTCCAGGTGTCCGCGTTGGCCGTGCCGAATGATTTTCGTTACAACGACGGTTCGTTGTGGGGCCTGCACAACACCGGCCAGTTTGGAGGCCTGCCCGGGGCGGACATTCGGGCGCAGGACGCCTGGGACGTTCAGAACAGCGCCGGCAACATCATTGTGGCGGTGATTGACACCGGGGTGCGTTATACGCACGAGGACCTGGCCAACAACATGTGGAATAATCCGGGGGAAATTGCGGGCAACGGGTTGGATGACGACGGCGACGGGTATGTGGACGACGTGCATGGCATCAACGCCATCACCAACTCGGGCGATCCCAACGACGACCACGGTCACGGCACGCATGTCAGCGGCACCGTCGGGGCGGTGGGCAACAACAGCGTGGGGGTGGTGGGCGTGGCCTGGCGGGTGCAGATCATGGCGTGCAAATTTCTGGATTCGTCGGGGAACGGTTTCATTTCGGACGCCATCAAGAGCATGGATTACGCGCGCAGCAAAGGGGCCAAAGTGGTCAATGCCAGTTGGGGCAGCACCAGCTTCACCTCCAGCGCGCTGCACGACGCCATCGACAGCTTGCGCCAGGCGGGCATCATTTTCGCGGCGGCCGCGGGCAACTCGGCAGCAAACAATGACGTGAGTCCGCTTTATCCGGCCAGTTACGATTTGGACAATATTGTATCGGTGGCGGCCACGACGCGGACGGATGACCTGGCCTTTTTTTCCGATTACGGCCCTACGACGGTGGACCTTGGCGCTCCGGGTGCGGCCATCTATTCGTGCTGGAACGGGTCGGACAACGATTATCGGTATAATGACGGCACGTCCATGGCCGCGCCCCATGTGGCGGGAACTTGCGCGCTGATGATGGCGCATTATCCGAACGACAACTACCAGCAGATCATCAGTCGGATACTGTCGAACGTTGATCCGTTGCCGGCGTTGGCGGGCAAATGCGTCAGCGGCGGGCGGCTGAACCTGCAGCGGGCGCTGTCGGGAGGGGCTCCGCCGCCGGTGGTGACGGCGGACTTCACGGCCAGTCCGACCTCGGGCAA
>DASPXS010000333.1:0-5354 GCA_035637175.1 Haliangiales bacterium
ATCGGTTCGTTGAAACTCGTTCCGTCAGGCGGTGGCGCTTTTGAGATCGGCGTCAATGGTCAGAATATTTATTCCAAATTGCAGACGGGCGAGTTCCCGGACTTTGACGCGATTCTCAAGGCGATCAAGGCGAAGCTGTGAATCCGGTGGCAGCGGGCGGTGTGGGTTTGGACGCCTCGAGCGGATAGGGGAGGAAACCTTGAACCTCGAACATTTCCTGCGCCCGTACGCTGAAAGTCCGGCTTTCAACGTTCGATATTCGGTGTTCGAAGTTCAGTGTTCCACGCTTTGTTCGTATTCTCTCCGGAGAGTGACGGGTGCCTGGTGGCCCTCGCGGTCTTCAAAACCGTTGTCGGTCCGTTTCACGGGTCGAGGTGGGTTCGATTCCTACCCTCTCCGCCACGTCAATTCACGATTTACCATTTATGATTTACGATTTGAGAAACCGGGCCGGGCGGTCGTAACCCTTGGCCCGCGCGTCAATCGTCAATCGTCAATCGTCAATCCGGAGAAAGGGGGTGATGGCCATGTCTCGAGCGGAAATTCTTAAGCTGACCTCGCTCTCATCTTGCGCCGGTTGAGCCTCCAAACTGAGCCAAAAGGCACTGATGCAGGTTCTGCGTCAGCTCCCGCAGGTGCGCAATCGGAATCTGCTGGTCGGCGCCGATACCGCGGACGACGCGGCTGTCTATCGGATCGACCGCGACCGCGCGCTGGTGCAAACGGTGGACTTTTTCACGCCCATCGTGGACGACCCTTTTGTCTATGGCCAGATCGCCGCGGCCAACGCGCTGTCGGATGTCTATGCCATGGGCGGGCGCCCGCTCACCGCGCTGAACCTGATGGGCGTGCCGACCGACGTCGTGTCTCCGAAAATCATCAACGCCATCCTGCGCGGCGGCGCCGCCAAGGCGAAAGAGGCTGGATGTGTGGTCGTCGGCGGACATACGATTCGCAACCCGGAACCGGTTTACGGCCTCTCGGTGACCGGCCTGGTGAATCCGCGCCGAATCATCACCAACGCCGGCGCGCGACCGGGCGATTTTCTGGTGCTGACCAAACCCCTCGGCACGGGGATTATTACCACCGGCATTAAACGGGGGCTTTCAAGCCGGGCCGCCATTCGAAAAGCCGTCGCCAGCATGTGCGCACTCAATGTTGTCGGAGCGGAACTGGCCGAACGCGGGCTCGTGCGCGGCGGCACGGACGTGACCGGCTACGGTTTGCTCGGACATCTGAGTTCAATGTGCCGCGCCAGCGGGGTCGGTGCGGAGATCGACGCCTCGCGCGTGCCGGTCATCAGCGAAGAGGTTTTCCGGCTCATCGCAAAAGATTGCATTCCTGGCGGCAGTCGCGAAAACTTGAAAACGGCGGGCGGGCTTACAGAATGGAACGGCGTGACCGTCGCGCAAAAAATTTTGCTGACGGACGCGCAGACCAGCGGCGGCCTGCTGCTTTGCCTCCGTCCGCATCGGTTGACCGAGGTGTTGAAGATTTTGAAGAAACACCGCGCGGGGTGTGACGCCGTCATCGGCCGGGTCGTGCGCTCGGCGACACCGACAATTCGCGTGGAAACGGAGTCCGGAGAATCACGGGCTCCGGCAGGACAACCGCATCAGCCCGCGACACGCGGGCGCCACCTTGACTGGTAAAATGACTAAAAAAGCTTCGCGTCGCGCGATTCCCGCCGTCGAGAAGGTGCTCCAGGCACTCGACGGGACCGACCTTCCACGCCCCGCGGTCGTCGCCGTCGTCCGCCGCGAACTGGCCGCGCTTCGGTCCGGGAAAAAGATTCCCGATTTCGACGGTGTGCTCGCGCGCGTCCGCGCTGCGGTGCAGGCGTTGCGCTCGGCCCGCATCCAGACCGTCATCAACGGCACGGGCATCATCGTTCATACCAATTTTGGCCGCTCGCCGCTCGGGCCGGCAGTGGTTGAGACACTCCAAACCATCGCGGTGAACTACAACAATCTGGAATTCGACCTGACCGGCGGCGAGCGGGGCGGGCGCGCGGCCTATCTGGAGCACAACCTGGCGCTGCTCTGCGGCGCGGAAGCGGCGACGGTGGTGAACAATGGGGCGGCGGCGCTGGTGCTCATGCTTCGGCATTTCACTTCCGGCCCGCGCAAGGAAGTCCTCATCTCGCGCGGCGAGTTGATCCAGATCGGCGGCGGTTTTCGCATCCCGGAAATACTCGAGGCCAGCGGCGCGACCCTGCGCGAAGTCGGCGCGACGAACAAGACGTTGTTGAGCGATTACCGCAAGGCCGTCGGCAAAGAGACGGCGATGATTTTGAAGGTGCATCGCAGCAACTTTTTCATGGGCGGCTTCGTCGAATCGCCGGCCACCGAGGACATCGCCGCGCTGGCGAAAAAGAAACGACTCCCCTTCATTGAAGACCTCGGCAGCGGCGCCGTGGCGGACGCGGAGAAACTGGCCGACGTCGAACACGAACCGACCCCGGAGGAGGTGCTGAAACGCGGCGTGGACCTGGTCTGTTTCAGCGGCGACAAACTGCTCGGCGGCCCGCAGGCCGGCATCATGGCCGGGAAAGCCAGGTGGGTGGCCGCTCTGAAAAAGGAACCGTTCTTCCGGGCGCTCCGTTGCGACAAGCTGATTCTCTCCGCGCTGCAAACGACCGTTGACCTTTACCTGAACGGCCTGGCGCCCGATGCCATCCCTGCCCTCGCCCTGCTCCGGACTCCCCCTCAGGAAATGCATGCGCGGGCGAAGAAAATCGCTCTGGCGCTCGAAGCATTGCCAATGAAAACGACGATCGGCGAAGGCACCTCCCGGATTGGCGGCGGCACGTTGCCGCGCTCGGTATTGTCATCCGTCACGCTCGATCTTCTGCCTTTGAACATGTCCGTGGACGATTTTGCCGCGCGATTGCGCGCCGGGACACCGCCCGTGATCGGTCATATCGCCGGGAACCGGTTCAAGCTGGATTTGCGCACGGTGTTTCCGCGGCAGGATGAGGCGTTGTTCCGGGCCATTCACGCCGTGTTGGGACACGAGGTCAAATGAAACCGCCCGTTTCGTTTTGATCGCGCGGTCGAGGACGACGTTCATGGGGACTCCCATGACAACCCAACATTTCATCCTCGCCACCGCCGGTCACGTGGACCACGGCAAAAGCGCGTTGGTCAAGGCGATCACCGGCATCGATCCCGACCGGTTGCCGGAGGAAAAGGCGCGCGGCATCACCATTGACCTCGGCTTCGCGCACATGGAGCTCCCCTCAACCCTCGATCCTCAACCCTCAACGATCCAACTGGGCATTGTCGATGTTCCCGGCCATGAAGATTTCGTGAAAAACATGGTGGCCGGCGTCGGCTCGATTGATCTGGCCCTGTTCGTGGTGGCGGCGGACGACGGCTGGATGCCGCAAAGCGAAGAGCATCTGCAAATCCTGGCTTACCTCGGCGTCCGCCGCGCGGTCGTTGCGCTGACCAAAATCGATCTGGCCGAAAATGAAGAAGTCGTGACGGCCCGGCTCCGCGAGAAGCTGGCGGGTTCCCCGTTCGTCGAAGCGCCGATCATCCCGACCTCGGTGCTCGACGGCCGTGGTCTCGACGAGTTGAAGGCGGCGCTGGTTCGCGTTCTGAGCAGCGCGCCGCCGCCGCGCGATATCGGCAAACCGCGCCTGCCTGTGGACCGCGTATTCACGCTGCGCGGCATCGGCACCGTGGTCACCGGAACGTTGACCGGCGGAACGTTGCGTCGCGGCCAGACGGCGGTCATTCAGCCGTCGGGAAAAACCACGCGCATCCGCAGCGTTCAAAATCACAATCGCGATGTCGATGCCAGCGGTCCCGGAATGCGCACGGCGCTGAACCTGCCGGACGCGGAAGACTCGACGTCCGCGGCGGGCATTCAGCGCGGCGATGTGATCACGCTGCCGGAGTTGGGGGGAGCGGGTCAAACGGTGGATGTGGCGCTCGAAAAGTCGGCGCGCCCGACCGGCGGCCAGGCCGGCGCCGCGCGTCCGCTTAAGGACGGTTCGCTCGTGCGCGTTCATCTCGGCAGCGGAAATGTTCCAGCCCGCGTATTTTTCCTCGAGGCCGGGCAGTTGCACGCCGGCGAACGCGCGCTGGCGCAACTTCGCTTTGAACGCCCCGTCTTCGCTTTCGTCGGCGACCGGTTTATCGCGCGGGACTGGGCGGAACAGACCACGCTCGCGGGCGGCGTCATCCTCGATGTCGAGGCCGATCGGAAACATTTTCGCACCGAGGCACAGCGAAGATTTCTCGAGCAGCGGGCCGGCGCGCCGGACGACGCCATGACATTTGTCGGCTCGCAATTGACGCGGGACGGCGCGGTGGCCCGCCCCGGGCTCCTTGTGAAATCGCGCATCAGCGCCGAGGAAATCTCCGCGGCGACGGCGCGGCAGGTCGCCGAACGGACGGCTGTGGCCTGCGGCGATTTTATCGCTGAGGCGGCGCGCTGGCAGGCGTTGCGCCAGGGCGCGATGGACGCCATTGACGCCGAACATCGCTCGCACCCCGAGCGCCCGGGGCTGCCGCTCAATGAACTGCGGGCGATGCTGGAGGGACGAATGCCGTCAGCCGAAGCGTTCGAGGCGCTGATGGCGGACCTCCGCGGGAGCGGGTTCACGCAGGCCGGCGTGGCGATTCGCCGCGCGACGCACCAGCCGGCGCTGCCCCCGCATTTGCAGGCCGCCGGCGCGAAAGTGCGCGCCCTGCTCGCCGCCAAACCGCTGGAGCCGCCGCCACGCAGGAACCTGGCGCCCGATTCGCCGGCTCAACAGGCGCTGCGCTTCCTGCTTCAAACCGGTGAAGCCATTGAACTGGGCGACGACGTCGTGTTGTCAACCGACGGTTTTGCGCAGGCGACTGAGACAGTGAGGGCGTTCCTGCGGGAACACGGCCCGGCCACGGCCGGCGAATTGCGCCAGGCTCTCGGCACCAGCCGGCGCGTCGTTATTCCGCTGCTCGAACGTCTCGACAAGGAAGGCGTGACCCGGCGTGAGGGGGACCTGCGGTCGCTGGGAAAGGCGTGAAATTCGTGTTGATTCGCGCCATTCGCCTGAAGCGAAGAAATTCACAACAAGACTTGCGGCGGGCGGTTCTCTTCGTAAGCTCTGGCCACGTTTCATGCAAAAAGTCGAGCGCCTGGCGATTCTGGTTTTGGGAGCGGTATGGGGGCTTTGTGCGTCTCAGACGGCGGCAGCGCCGAAGCCAACGCCGGTCTCAACCAACCCTCCAGCCGCCGCGTTTCACCCGGAAAAACTTGCAGAAATGGACGCGGCCATCGAGCGCGCCATCGCCGAACACGATTGCCCCGGCGCGGTGTTGTGGGTCGAGCGGAACCGAACGGCGTATCACAAGGCT
>DASPXS010000334.1:0-8438 GCA_035637175.1 Haliangiales bacterium
CCGTCCACCAGGTTGGTCGAAGATTGCAGGATCCAAGGACCGGTCCAGGTCAACACGACATCGTTTCCGGTCAGCCCGATGCGAAGGGGAGCAAAGTCACCCACTGATTTATGAATGTCCAGGGCCAGAAGGCCATTGTTGGTGTCGAGCACGTAAAGCATGTTGTTCCCGAAAGCGACCGACCCGGTGCCGTTTCCGTTCACATTATCCGTCGGGAAAAAATCCGTGTCGATATTCGCCGGCGGGTTGGGCAGAGCGGAAATGTCGTAAAGCCGGACATTATCCGGAGTTTCCACGGACATTCCCGCGAGGAGATCTTGATCGGCATCAACACCGATGGGCAGGATGTTGCCGGCGAGTTCTGCCGTGGTGAACGTTTGAGCGGACACGCCCGTTCCGGCGGCGGGATCAAATTCGATGTGTCGCAAAACCCCGCCTGAAATCCTGGTCCAGAAGGAATTCGTCTTCCCAAACGACAGTCCCAACGTGAATGTGTCGCCGGCCGCGTCGGCCACGGTAATGATGGTCGGCGTGAATGTGAAGCCGTTGTCGGCGGTGGTAAACACGGCATACGTGCCGCCGTCGCGCGCCGCGAGCAGAATCTGGGTGTTGTTGCCGCTGCCGCGCACGGCCATCGTGTCGCCCCAACGTCCGGCAACCGGATCACTTGGACCGTAAGCAATCGTGGGGGCCGAATTGGCGCTGTCATCGTTCCATCGATAAATCGTCAACTGGTTTTCGCTCACCGAAAGGTTGGCGGCATAAACCGCTCCGTCGTCGGCAACGCCGATCATATTCAACGCAAGAGTCCCACCGAAGATAATTGCCGGGTCCGTGTTGAGCGTTCTGAGATGCGCGCCGGTTTTCGAATCCAGAACGTAGATGGCATTACTGATCGAGCGGCTGACCATCAGCAAATTGGTTGTCGCCGGATTGTAGGCCAGACCCCGCTGATTATTGTCGCTCGTCAGGTAGGGCCGATCCCCCGGAGACAAATGCCAGACTTGCGTTGCCACCGTAGAGCGAACCGACGGGGTAACCGCGAGCACAGCCGTCGCGCTGTTGGTCGAGCCGGCCGCGTTGGTGACCGTTGCATGGTAGCCACCCGCATCGGACAACTGAACATTCGTCAGGGTGAGCAAGTTGCTGGTCGCATTGGCGATGGCGTTCGTGACATTGAAATACCATCGATAGTCAAGGGGCTTCGTGCCCGAGGCGGAGACGCTGAAGGCGACGTAACCGCCTTCCACCGCAGTCTGGCTGACCGGGTCCGAGACGATGGCTGGCGGAACAGGCGCCTGCGAGACGGCAATTTGGGCGGCGACGACTCCGTTCCCGGTATCGACGGCAAAAATCCGTCCACCACCGATGTCGGTGGCGCCGACAAGATTGCCGTTGGCGGTGCCGGGCGCGGGAAACGCGACGGTGCCAATCAACGACGGCGAAGTCGGCGTAGAAATGTCATAAACCAGGAGGTCATGAGGCGCGGGCCCGTTGGTAGTTTGGACGGCGGTCAAAATTTTGTTGGTGATGTCAACGCTGATACCCACCGCGGCCGATTCGATGGGGACATTCGTGATCAGTGTCGCTGTGCCATTGATGCCATTGCCCAAATCAAAACTCATGTTCCGAACCGAGGTTGAGCCGCTCCTTTTGCCGTAGAACGTGTCGTTCGTTCCGAACGCGAGTCCCTTGCCCAGATCCGTCGCGCTGATGCCGCCGGGAGTCAGGGTCGTCGCGGTAAAATTCGTGCCATCCGCGGTCGTGAAAAGCGCCGCCAGCGACGAGGTCGAACCCGAAGCGATCATTTGCGTGTTCGTTCCCGAGCCTCTCACGTTGAAAGCATCGCCCCACCGCGCCGCAACCCCGTTGCCCGGATCCCCCGGCCCGTAAACCACTGTGGGCGCCTCCGTCTCGCTTCCCCAACGGTAGATCGTAAAATTCGGCGCCGTCGTGGAGGTGCTGAGATTGGCGCCGTAAATCGCGCCATCGTCCGCCACGCCGATCAGACTCAAAATAAACGTGCCGCCGGTAATTCCCGTGGTGTCCAGAAACCCAAACTCCGCGCCTGTATCGCCATTCAAGATGGCCACTTGCAGTCCGCCGGCGCGGCTGACCAACAACACATGGCCCGTCACCGGGTTGTAAGCAATGCCGCGCTCGGTCGTCCCGCTGGTAACGTAAGACCGTCCCTCCGCCGTCGAAATGCTCCACAGATTGCTGATCGTGAGGGTCTGGGCCCGGGTGGAGGCAATCCACACAAAGAACAAAACGGCCGCGATCGGGAACGCCAGCCTGGCCGGGGCCAATCGAGGGCTATTTGAACGCAGCAGGATTTTATTCATAACGCGACGTGGTCAATGCATGAGTGAGGATGACACTTCTTCAGCCAAGGGAATCCGATTTTGAAATTCCTCTATCAAAATCCGGTCGCGGTGTCAAAGTTTGATTCCGGAACAAGGAGTTTTTCAGGGCGAATTCAAGAAAGTGAGCGAGCAGGCGGGTTCAACCTCGTCCGCGCACGACTCAGCGCCACCGACGAAACGCAGGGACGAGGCCATTCCCGCCCCATTCTTTAACTCATCCCGGGAGCTTCTTGAATCAACACGTTCAGCCCAGGCCCAGCAACCGTCCCCCCTGATAAGTGATGAACGCGAGCACCCAGGCCAGAGCCCCCATGTAGAGCCATTGGAACAACGGCCATCTCCAGGAGTTGGTCTCGCGACGCACTATCGCCACGGTGCTCACGCACTGCAGCGCGAAGACATAGAACACCATCAACGTGACCGCGACCAGCGGGGTGTAAACCCGCGAGCCGTCCGGTTTCTTTTGCAGTTGCAGGGTCTCGGCCAGGCTTTTGACACTCGACTCGGATTTGTCGGTTTGGCCGATGTTATAGACCGTGGACATGGTGCTGACGAATACTTCGCGGGCGGCAAACGAGGCCACGATGCCGATGCCCATCTTCCAATCGAAACCGAGCGGTGCGAGGACAGGCTCCATGAGGCGGCCAAGATGCCCCGCGAAACTTTGGCGCAGCTTCGCGCCGGCTTGTTGTTTGTCCAAATCGGCCAATGCTTGCTCGGTGGACTGGCTGATGTCATTTCCTTCGTTCAAAGCCCGCAGTTGCGCCGCGGTGATGGATTGGCGCCGGGCGGCAAATACCGCTTCGACCTTTCCACCACGCGGATAGGTGGCCAGCGCCCACAACAAAATATTGATTCCCAGAATCACCGTGCCGGCGCGCCGAAGGAAGAGTTTGGACCGGTCCCACATGTGCCGCAGCACGACGCGCAACACCGGACGTTTGTAGGGCGGCAGTTCCATGATCAGCAACGGTGTCTCCCCTTTGAGCAGCGTCTTCTTGAACAGCCAGGCCATCAGCAGCGCGACGATGATGCCGAGCAGATACATCGCCAGCATGGTCAGACCGGGCAGCCCGACAAAGCCGAACACCCGCCGATCCGGAATGCACGCCGCGATGAGCAGCGTATAGACCGGCAGACGCGCCGAACAGCTCATCAGCGGCGACACCAGAATGGTCACCAGCCGGTCTTTCGGCGTTTCAATCGTCCGCGTGGCCATGATGCCTGGAATCGCGCAGGCAAACGAACTCAGCATCGGGATGAAGCTTTTGCCGTGCAACCCCACCTTGCTCATCAACCGGTCCATCAGAAACGCCGCGCGCGCCATGTAACCGGTGTCTTCCAGAAAACCGATGAAGAGAAAGAGCAAGAGGATTTGCGGCAGGAAAACCACTACCGCGCCCACGCCGGCAATCACGCCGTCCACCAGCAGGCTGTTCAGATCGCCCCGCGGAAGCAGGCCGCCCACCACGCCGCCGAACGAACCGATCGCAGCCTGGAGTGCGTCCATCGGGAGGCGCGCAAAGCTGAAAATGCTTTGGAACATCAGTGTCATGAGGCACACAAAGACCAGCACGCCCCAAACGCGATGCGTCACGATGCGGTCGAGCCTGTCGCTGAACGTCTCATCCGTTCTTGCGATTTCCGCGGTAACGTCGCGGTGAATTTCGCCCACGCGCGCGTAACGCGCTTCAATCGCCGCGCTGCGCCAATCGACGCCGGCGCCCTCCAACCGCTGTCGCGCCGAGGCAACGGCCTGCCGCATCTCATCCGGGTAATGTCCCGGGCTGGACGACATCGCTGTTTCGTCACTCAGCACCAGCAACGCCTCTGCCCGCGCGTCCGTCGCGCACGCCGGAGACGTCTTGGCATGCAAGGCGGCAATCGCTTCCACTTCCCGTGAAAAATCTTCCGGCAACCGGCAAAAGCGCCGCGGGGCAGCCGCGCGATCCGCGCTTTGGACCAGCGAAATGATCTTCTGCCGCAACGCTTCGATGCCCTGCCCGCGGCTCGCCGTCAGCGGCACGACCGGAACGCCCAGTTCGCCCGACAATTTTTCCGCGTCAATGCGGTGGCCGTTTTCCTCCGCGACATCCATCATGTTCAGCGCCACGATTCCGGGATAACCCAATTCAATGACCTGCGTGGCGTAGTAAAGATTTCGTTCCAGATTCGAAGCATCCACCACGATGACCACCAGCTTGAGCGCCGCCACGTCGGTCAAACGATGCAACAACACGTCGCGCGAAATCTGTTCATCGAGCGATTTCGGACTGAGGCTGTAAGTCCCGGGAAGATCGAGCACCGTGATGGAAAGGTCCGACGGCGTGCCCCGAAGCCGGCCCTCCTTCCGCTCGACGGTGACGCCCGCGTAATTGCCCACTTTCGCGCGCAGACCTGTCAGCGCGTTAAAGGCGGTTGTCTTGCCGCAGTTCGGATTGCCGGTCAGCGCCACGAAGGCCGCCTGCCGGCCCACGGCCGGAGGCGCAGAGGCGCTTTGAAGTTCAGTTGACACGCGTCCGGAAAGTTCAAAGCTCAAGAAAAACCCCAATTCCAAAATTTAAACGATCGGCGACTCCCGGCTCGTGTTGCTCGTCGCCTTGGAGCCGGGTGCTTGAGGCTTCTAGGGTCATTTGAGCTTTGAATCTGGAGCTTGTTATGGGAGCCTCGGGAGCCGGCTTGGACGTGTGAACGGCCTTCAGCTATCGGGTTGGACGAAGATCAAATCCGCCTCGTGCTTGCGCAGCGTCAGATGGTAGCCGCGAACTTTGATTTCCACCGGGTCGCCCAGCGGCGCGAATCGCACCAGTTCAACCGGCGTTCCCACCAACAGGCCCATTTCGAGCAGACGACTGCGGTGTTCGGCCGGGACCCTGATTTCGGCGACGGTGGCCGCGGTGCCAAGGGGAAGAGCGGTTAGCGGTTGACTGCCGGCGGCCATATTCAAGCCACCTTCTCTTCCGGCTGGAGCGGCACCACCCAGATGGACTCGGCCAATTCCGCGCTGATGCCCAGCCGGACATTGCAGACCTGACAGATGACGTTGTGATGCTGGCTAAGAAGCTTGATGCGTTGTTCCTCGCAAAAACCCAGCTCGCGCAGCCGCCGGGCAATTTCCGGCGAGGCGCAAAGCTGCTTGATCCGGCAGGCGGCCCCCACCCGCATTTTGCTCAGCGGACAGACGAAAGATTGCGCCCTTTCGGCGCTTTCGGCGGTGTGGATCGATTTCCGTTTCACCGAAGGACAGACTAGTGTAATTGAGACTCGGTTGCAAGAAGCAATTGCGAACCCGTCGTGCCCCTCCTAATCTTATAATCTTAAATCTTAATCTTAATCTTAATCCTGATCTCCTGCGCCGCGACTCATTCCCCGAGTTCCGATTGGAGATTAAGATTACGAGTAAGGTTATGAGTAGCAACAGGATCGCGAGCAAGGCTCACCGCAATCGATACTGAATACTGATTACTGGATACTCCCTGTTCACGCTTCTATTTGACGGCCATCCGGCCTTTCCAGCAGTATCCCGCAACAATGAATGGTTCGAGTGCCGACGGGGTTGGATCTGTTTGCCTGAACGACCGCAACCCGAGCAGCGGGGTGTATGGATAGCTTGGGCGTCCACCGGCCGAGGAACGTCGATTGGCAGCGGGCCGCTGCCCTGCTCTACGGCGACTGGGGCACCAGCAAGGCCTATGTCATTGGCGCGGCATTCCTGGCGGCCGCTTACGCCTCTTTTCCCATCATTCTGGCCGTCTGCGCGCTGACGGCCGTGGTGGGTTACAACTACATCGTTGTTTGCAAACAATTCCCCGACGGCGGCGGCGTTTACTCTTCGGCGCGATTGCAGAGCCGGTTTCTGGCGATAATGGGTTCGCTCCTGCTGGTCGCCGACCTGACCGTCACGGCCTCGCTCAGCGGCTGGTCGGCCATGACCTATTTTCAAGTCCCCAGGGAGCATGTCGCCGCCGCCACCATCGGCCTGATTTTTCTGGTTGGCGCCATTAACTATTTTGGCCCGAGACACAGTGGCAGCATCGCGGTGTGGCTGGCGCTTCCCACCGTGGTCGTGGTGGTGGCCATCATTTTGATGAGTCTGCCGCATCTGACAGTGGCTCACCTGGAACGGTCGAACAAAACCTTTGCCGGAAACTGGACGGCGTTCGTCGGCGTCATTCTCGCGCTGAGCGGTGTGGAAGCCATCGCCAATCTCACCGGCGTCATGAAACTGGATCCGGGCACATCGCTGGAAAGACCCCTGGTCGGGAAGACGGCCCGCAAGGCCATTCTGACCGTGGCCGTGGAGGTCGTGCTGGGCACGGCGTTGCTGGGCTGGGCGATGGTGTCGCTTTCGCCGAACCTCAAACAATTGCTGCTCGACCGTTGGGAAGATATGTTGGCGGTTCTGGCCGAACAATACGGAGGGATGACCTTGGGACCGGCCTTCGGAAAGTTCTTCGGCCGCCTGACAGCGATCATCGTGGGCCTGCTGCTGCTCAGCGCTGTGAACACGGCCGTGGGGGCGCTCATCGGATTGCTCTATTTGCTGGCGCGCGACGGCGAGATGCCACGACCGTTTGCGCGGCTGAATCCAAACGGGGTGCCCTGGATTCCCCTGTTCATCGCGACTTTATTGCCGACGCTGGTCGTCGCTTTTTCACCGGACCAGAAGTCGTTGATGGAGCTTTATGCGATCGGTGTGGTGGGCGCGATCACGGTCAATCTCGGCTCCTGCGCTTTCAACAAGAACCTGAAGGTGCTCTGGTATGAACGCGGGTTGATGGCGGTCACGTTTGTGGTTCTTTTCACGGTGGAAATTACCCTGGCCAAAACCAAACCGAACGCCCTGTTTTTCATCGTCTGCATCCTGATCACCGGGTTCACGCTTCGCGCCGTGGCCCAGCGCCACGCCGGCTTGCGCACCATCACCGTGAGCCGCGAAATCGCCGCCGCCGTGGCGCCGGAGTCCATTCCTGATTTCCGCGTCAATTTGAATCCCGGCCAGGCCATTCTCGTCGCCGCCCGCGGCATGACACCGGTCTTGCGATTTGCGCTGGAGGAAGCGCGCCTGCGCCAGGGGACGCTGTACGTCCTGTTCGTGAAGGAACTCGCCGTGGCATTGCCGGGCCCGCTGGAAACCAGCGAGCGGCCGCGATGGCAGGACGACCCCCAGGCGGCAAACATCATGTATGCCATGCTCGAACAGGGCCGATTGAATGAAGTCCAGGTCATTCCTCTTTACGCCATCAGCGAAAACCCGGCCGCAACGATTCCCGATCTCTCGGCCACCCTGGGCATTGACATCCTCATGCTCGGTTCCCCGCACCGAAACAAGCTGGTTTCCCTCCTCAAAGGCAACGTCGTTACCGAGGTGGCGCGAAACCTTCCGGAAAACATTCAGTTGGTTATACACGGGTGAGCAGAGAATTGGAATTGGAGCCCTGGAGCGTCGGACCTCTGAATTACTATCTGAAGAAATCTGCATTACTCCACCACTCCCTCACTCCCTCACTCCACCTCGCCGTCCATCCCCCGCTCTCCCCCACCTCTGTCGAAAATGAACTCCGCTGGTCAATTCACAACAGTCCCTGGTGAATGAAAATTATTCCGATTCCACTTCAAAATTTTTGATGCATCTCCAAAAGTCTTTTTCACAAGGATTTAAACAAACTCCGACGCGTCCTGGCCTCACCATGGCACCGCTGGTGCTTAGTAGAGTGCGGGCTCCGGCAGAAAGTCAGTTGCCCTTGGTTGGCTGTTCGCCAAAGCGGCCGGAAAGTGACGGTATCTATGCACTCAGAAAATTCGATCGCCCTCAGCCGCCCACGCGGGAGGAAACACCCGGAATTTGAGCCACCCTTCTCCGCTTTCAACACATCGTCCCGTAGCAAAAAAACCGCCCGCAAACGCAGCCAGGTTTTGTTGCCAGCACTCAGTGAAACCAAAACCACAAACCTATGAAGAAAGTCGAAGCGATCATAAAACCATTCAAACTGGAGGAAGTGAAGGATGCGCTCGGTGAAATCGGCATCGAGGGAATGACGGTCACCGAGGTCAAAGGGTTTGGCCGCCAGA
>DASPXS010000335.1:0-3579 GCA_035637175.1 Haliangiales bacterium
ATGGCAGCGTGCTCCGGGTTTCGGCCGACGGACGGGCGGCCACCGTGCTGGGCTGGGGATTGCGGATGCCGTTTATTGGCGTGCATCCGCGGACCGGCTTGGTGACAGCCAGCGATCAGCAGGGCCATTACGTGCCGGCAACCCCCTTGCACATCGTGCGTGACCGCCAGTTCTACGGCTTCATCAGCCTGCTGCTGCCCCGGGAGCAATATCCCGCGCCCATCGCCGATCCGCTCACCTGGATTCCACATCCGATCAATGCCTCCGGTGTCGCGCAGGTGTGGCTCGCCGGCGCCAAAATGGGCCCGCTCAACGACGCGCTGATTCACATCGGTTATTATCGGCCCGAAATTTTTGCCGTTCTGTTGAACCGCCGCGCGCCGCGAATGCAGGCCGCCGTTGTCAGCGTCACGCGCGATTTTGAATTCGCACCGCTGAATGGCGCGGTGAATCCCAAGGACGGTCAGCTTTACCTCGCCGGATTTCAAATCTGGGGAACCGAGGCGAAGCAAGTCAGTGGCCTCGCGCGGGTGCGTTACACCGGCGCGCCCTGCGCGCTGCCGCGCGAAATGATCCCCATGGACAAAGGCATCCTGCTGCGTTTTGACGCGGCATTGGACGCGCAAAAGGCGATCGACCCGGCGAACTTCTCGGCGGAACGATGGAACTACCAACGCACGGCCAATTACGGGTCGCCGCATTTCAAACTCGATGGCAGCAAAGGTCAGGAGGCGATGCCGCCGAGCAGCGCCTATTTGGCGAAGGATGGCAGGAGCGTGTTCGTCGGCGTCCCCGACATGAAGCGCGTGATGCAGATGCGGCTGGGTTGGGCCCTGGCCACCAGTGACGGCGCGAATTTCGAACAGAATGCCTACTTTACCCCGTACGAACTGGTCCGCTTCGACCCGGCTGCCGAGGGCTTTGAGCCGTTGACCGTGAACCTCACCCCGAGAATGGCGCGTGCGGCTGCGCCCGCGCCCGCGACGGTCGCGGAGGGAAAACGCGTCGCTGAATTGATGGGCTGCGTGGCCTGCCACTCCGTCGATGGCACGACGTTGGGCAAGGTGGGGCCGACCTGGAAGGGACTGTTCGGCAGCGAGGTGGCGTTCGCCGACGGCAGCAAAACGGTGGCTGATGAAACCTACCTCCGTGAATCGATCAAGGAACCGGCGGCCAAAGTGGTCCGCGGCTTCGACAAATCGGACACCGGCATGCCCAGTTACGAGGGCGTGATCTCCGACTCCCAGATCGAGGCGCTCCTTCTTTATATCAAATCGCTGCGGTGAGGACGCGATATCGTGCCGGGTCGTGCCGGGTCTAGCGCGCAGGCTTTTTCGCCCCGGCCGCGGGATAGTCCTCGCGGGCTTCGGCAGCAAGCGGCTTCGAGTCGGCTGGCGGCGTGACGCCGGCCGCGCGCATGACGCGATGCAGCGCAGCAATGGTTTCAGCCGAAGGTTTGAAATTTCCGGGCCGGTATCCTTCCGCGATGCGCAGCGGAGTCCAACCCCATTTGTTCGTTCGATTCCAGACTTCGATTTTCGCGCCTTTGTCGGCGAGGAACTGCACCACCTTCGGCAGATTCTTGTAGGCTGCGCCGTGCATGGTGGTTTCGCCGTTGGCATCCACGGCATTCACATCCGCGCCAAGATCCAGGGCCAGTTGCGCCGCTTCGAGGATTTCAGGCTCCGTTCCGGCCGTTTCATCGGCGGCTGCGCCCCCGACGCCGATGCCGGTCGCGGCCATCAGCGGCGTGCAGTGATCCACATTCCCCAGCTTCGGATTGGCGCCCAACTCGACCAGCAGGCGCATGAACGCGGCGTCCGCCGTTCCAGCGGCCATCAGGAAAGGCGTGGCGCCGGTCTTGTTGTACAGACCTGGTCCCCCCTTGCCATTCTTCAGCCGGGCATTCACGTCCGCGCCGTGTTCCACGAGCTTCCTGACGAACTGGAGACTGCTCAGATTACCGGACCCAATGGGAGACGGATCCCCGTCGTCGCCATCGCCGCGATTCGGTTTGCGAACCCAGGTAAGGGCGTGAAGCGGTGTGAATCCCGAACGCTGGTCATTCGGATCGGCGCCCGCCTCGAGCAGAGCAAGCGCAAGCTCGAAATGACCGTTCTCGACCGCCAGGATCAGCGCGCTGGTTCCCTTCCGCGGACCTTTGCCCGAAGTCTTGCGGGGCTGCATGGTTTCGTTCACGTCCGCTCCCGCTTTCAACAAGGCGCGAACGACCTCAGTCCGCCCTTCGCGCACGGCAAAGAACAAAGGCGTGAACCCGGAGCCCAAAGGAGTGCGAAAATCCGCGCCCGCCTCGAGCAGCAGCTCGACCACCGCGGCGTGACCTTCGGCTGCGGCCCACATCAGGGCAGTCTGTCCGTCCGTTTCCTTCGCGTTAGCATCGGCTCCGCGCGACAGCAGCGCCTTTACAGGTCCGACTTTTCCGGTGCGCGCCGCGGTCATCAAAACCGTTTCCCCACCGCGAAGAGTTGTGTTCGGGTCCGCACGGGCCGCCAGCAGTGATTCGACCAACTCGGTATTCCCATTCATGCAAGCCATGGAGAGGGGCGTCACGCCATAGCGGTTCTCCGCTTTTACATTCGCGCCCGCGGCCACAAGAAGCTTCGCCGTTTTCAAATCGTCCAGGTAGGCCGCCCAATGCAACGCCGTCATGCCATCGACCTGCGGGGCGTTCACGTCGGCGTGCTGTTTGAGCAGCGCGCGAACGCCCGCGGCATCCGACTTTTCTGCGGCGTCTGCCAACGGTGAGGTGGCGTTCGCTGCCGGGCTGCTTGCCGCAAGTATTATCGAGAGCCCGAGTGCACCAACCCAGGTTACCGAAGAACCGAGGTGGAGGCTGAAGATGCAGATCCCCCTCACCCCGGCCCTCTCCCGCCGGGAGAGGGAGAATCTCATCCAGCTCTTTCGCCAAACGGATGCGCGTGTGTTGTCGGGAAACGGAGCGCCGTTCTCCCTCTCCTTGGGGAGAGGGCCGGGGTGAGGGAGAACGACACCGTCCACCAATGGATTCCACTGATTACCACAGGCAATTGGTATGAATTGGTTCATGTCAATCGCAATCGTATCCGACCCTGTTTGTCCGGAGTGAATCAGACCGAGAGCGGTTCGAACAATCCGTCCACTTTGCCATTGCTATCGGCGAATGAATCCAGGTGGACACCCACTTTGTCGAGCAGCGTCAGGTGGAGATTGGCCAGGGGTTTCGGTTTTTCATACTTGATGTGACGCCCGCCCTTCATTGCGCCTGCGGCGCCACCGGCGACCAGTATCGGCAGGTTCGTGTGGTCATGCACGTTCGGATTGCCGATGCCGCTGCCGTAAAGATAGAGTGAATGGTCCAGCAGAGTGCCATTCCCTTCCGGCGTGGCCTTCAATTTCCCGAGGAACTCGGCGAACAGCGACACATGGAACTGATTGATCTTCGCCATGCGCGCGATCTTGTCCGGGTCGTTGCCGTGATGCGAGAGGGGATGATGCGGGTCAGGCACGCCAATCTCGGGATAGGTCCGGTTGCTCGTTTCACGCGCGAGTTGGAAGGTGATTATCCGCGTGACGTCCCCT